>JAFAKN010000259.1 GCA_019235415.1 Alphaproteobacteria bacterium | reverse complement strand
GATGCGGCTTCTGCACCGGCTTGGGCTCGAGCACGATGTTGTCGAAGCGGCAGAACCGGCCAGTGAAGTGCGGCGCCTTCTCGGTCCACAGCACGCGGAAGGCGTCGATGTACTCGTCGGTCACGGCGCCGCGGTCGGCGAACGGCGTGGTCACCACGGCATCGAACTCGGTCTCGAGCCAGCCCGCGCCAATGCCGACCACCAGCCGGCCGGCTGACAGCACGTCCAGTGTCGCGAGCATCTTGGCCGCCAGCACGGCCGGCCGATGCGGCACCACCAGCACCGCCGCCACCAGCCGGATGCGCGTCGTCTGGGCGGCGATCCACGCCATCGCCATCAGCTGCTCGTGCCGCTCGTTCGGCTCGGCCTCGTAGAACTCGCCGCTCTCCGAATAGGGATAGCCCGGGACCTTGATGTCGGGCAGCACGACGTGATCGGTCAGCGTGAGGTAGTCGAAGCCCAGCGCATCGCCCTCGCGCGCGATCTCGGCCATGGTCGACGCTTTGGACAGCGGGCCGGAATTCGGCAGATTGAAACCGATTTGCATGTTCCTCCCGTCGATAGGCGAATTTTGAACAATCGCCCTCGGCCCCACTATAGTCGAGGCGTGAAGGATCGAGGAAAGATGATGGACACGCTCGCTGGTCAAGCAGCCACCGAGAGCGCGGAGGCGCGGGCGCGCGCTGTGCAGCCGCTGTTGGACGAGCACGGACCGGAGATGGATCGCCGCCGCGAGCTCACGCCGGAAGTGGTCGACGCGCTGATCGAGAAGGACATGCTGCGGCTCCTGCTGCCTAAAAGCCTGGGCGGCCAGGAGATCCATCTGTTGGACTACTGCAAGGCCAACGAGGCGCTGGCGTGGGCCGACGCCAGCGCCGGCTGGTTCGTCAACCAGTCCAACGTTTCATCGGCGACTTCGGCCGCGTCGATGCCGCATGAAGCCGCCGCGGCCGTGTTCGACAGCGCGCGTCAGGGGCTGGCCTGGGGCGCGCGGCACAACAACAGCAAGGCGATCCGCGTCGACGGCGGCTATCGGCTCACCGGCACCTGGAGCTTTGCCAGCGGCGGGCGTCACACCGAATGGCTGGGCGCCCACAGCGCCGTGCAGAACCCCGATGGCACGCTGCACATCCGCTACGGCCGCCCCGACGACCGTTCCTTCCTGTTCCCGCGGGCGAAGGCCAAGATCATCGACGACTGGTTCGTGCTTGGTCTGCGTGCGACGGGCAGCGACACCTACGCCGTCGAGGACCTGTTCATTCCCGACGAGCATGCGCCGGCGCGCGATGTGCTGGACGAGCGGCGCGAGCATGGGCCGATCTATCCCATCGGCTCGACCCTGCTCTATGCATCGGGCTTCTGCAGCGTCACCATCGGCATCGCCCGCCGCATGCTCGACACCTACATCGACCTCGCGCGCGGCCGGCAAAGTCGCGCGTCCACGAGCCCGATGGCTAGGAACAACGCGATCCAGCGCGAGGTCGGCGAGATGGAGGCCAAGCTTTCGGCCGCGCGCGCCTTCCTGCACGAGGCCGCCGCGCAGGTCTACGACGCTTCCGCGGCCGGGAAGCTCGACGTCGACCTGCGCATGCGGCTGAGGCTCGCCACGACGTGGGGCATGAACCAGGCGACCGACGTATCGATCGCCTGCTACCGCGGCGCCGGGACGGGCGCGATTTTCGAGCGCGGGCTGTTCGAACGTCGCCTGCGCGATGCGCTGAGCGCCAGCCAGCATTTGCAGGCGATGTGGCCCATGGTCGAGATGGTCGGCCGCCATCTCATCGGCACCGAGAACGTCGTACAGTTCATTTGAGTCCCCATGTAAGGACCGCGGCAACTCGCTGCCGCGTCGCTCGTTGGCGTCGGATCTCCCATTCCAGAGAGGAGTCCGGCCATGGTGAAGCTCGGCTACAAGCTAATGTCTGAAGAGCATGGTCCGTCCGAGCTCGTGCGCAACGCAAAGCGCGCCGAGCAGGCCGGCTTCGCGTTCGCGGCGATCTCCGATCACTTCTTTCCCTGGATCGAGGAGCAGGGGCATTCGCCGTTCGCCTGGTCGGTGCTGGGCGCGCTCGCGCAGGCGACCGGGCAGCTTGGATTGATGACCGCCGTCACCTGCCCGATCATGCGCTACCATCCGGCGATCATCGCCCAGGCTGCGGCGACCATGGGATTGCTGGGCAACGGCCGCTTCACGCTGGGGCTGGGAGCGGGCGAGAGGCTCAACGAGCACATCGTCGGCCAGGGCTGGCCCGGCCTGGTCGAGCGCCATGAGCGGCTGGGCGAGGCGCTCGACATCATCCAAGGGTTGCTGGGCGGCAGCCTGGAAAATTATCGAGGACGCCACTTTGCGCTCGACCACGCGCACCTTTTCGATTTGCCGGCGGCCAAGCCGCGCGTCGTCGTCGCCGCCGGCGGGCCGGATGCGGCGGCGATCGCTGCCACCAGGGCGGACGGCCTGATCGCTACCGAAGCCGAGGCCGAACTCGTCAAGACCTATATCGACAAGGGCGGCCGCGGGCCGCGTTACGCCGAGGTCGGCCTCTGTTGCGCCGAGAGCGAGGAGGAGGGGCGGCAGATCGCCCATCGCTATTTCCGATGGTCGCTCGCTGGCTGGCCGGTGATGGCCGAACTGCCCACGCCGCATGCCTTCGCGGCGGCAAGCGAGCAGACCACGGCCGAGGCGGTGGCCAGGCAGATCAGCTGCGGTCCTTCCGCGAAGCATCATCTCGAAGCCATCGGCAAATACATCGAGGCGGGCTTCGACCACATCATCCTGACTCAGATCGGCCCGAACCAGGACTTCTTCTTCAAGCTCTTCGAGCGCGAATTGGCGCCGGCCTTGCGCGAGCAGAAGGCCGCCGCCTGATCAGCTCCTGACCATCACCTCGACGAGGCTCGGCCCATCGGTCTTGACGAGCGACCGGGCGAGCGCGGCATCGAAGCTCGCGACCGTGTCGACCCGCTCTGCCGCGACGCCAAAACCCTTGGCCAGCACCGTGGCGTCGATCGGCGGGTCTCTAAAATCCATGCCGATCGGCTTGTCGTTGCCGTGGAACAATTTCAGGCGGTTCTTCAGGATCTGATAGCCGCCGTTGTTGCAGATCAGGAAGGTCATCGGCAGCTTCTGGTTGGCCGCCGTCCATAGGGCCTGGATCGAGTACATGGCGCTGCCGTCGCCGATCAGCGCCACCACGCGCCGGCCCGGCTCGGCGATCTGCACGCCGACCGCCGCCGCGATGCCCCAGCCGATGCCGCCGCTCACGTTGCCGAAGTAGCTGTTGCGGTCGCGGAACGGGAAGTAGCCGACCAGGCTGTTGGCGGCGGTGATGCCCTCGTCGACGATGATGGCGTCGGCCGGCAGGCTTTCGCTCAGCCGCATCATGATCCATTCGGCCGCCAATGGCTTTTCGACCGGCGGCTCGGCGAGCTTGGCCTTACGCGCCGCGCGTTGCGCCGTCCAGTTGCGACCTGCAATCTCGGCGAGCGATGTCTTGGCACGCGCCGCCAGCGCCGCACCGCCGATCTTCTTCAACATCGGCACCAGCGCCTTCAGGGTCTCCTTGACGTCGGCGCGCAGCGCCATCTCGGCCGGGAAGTTCTTGCCCATCTCCCAGTCGCGCAGGCCGAGCATCACGACCTTGGTCGTATCCGGCAAGGGCTCGACCTCGCTCCACACCGACATCTTCAGGACATCCGAGCCGACGCAGAACATCAGGTCGTAATCGCCAAGCACGCGGCGCACGTGCTTCTGGTCGCGGTTTAGCGAGCCCACGAACGCCGGGTGCTCCGATGGAAAGTGGGCGCCATGCACCACGGTCTGCTGCAGGACCGGCGCGCCCAGAGTCTCGGCCAGCGCCGCCGCTTCGGCAAAGGCATCGGACGTCGCGATCTCGTGCCCGGCCAGGATCACCGGCTTCTTGGCCGCCAAAAGGCGCCGCGCCAGCTGCTCCAGCGCGGCGTCGGACGGGCGCACTGCCGTATCGACGCGCGTGGCGCTGCCGAGGTCGATCGGCGCCTCATTGTTCAAGATGTCGCCGGGCAGCGAGATGAACACCGGCCCGGTCGGCGCGGTGGTCGCCACCTTGGCGGCGCGGCGCAGGATGCGCGGCAGGTCCTCGATGCGATTGACTTCGGTGGCCCATTTCACGACCGGTGCCGCTATCGGCACCAGCGGCGCGTAGAGCAGCGGCTCGGTGAGGCCGTGGCCCTGCTCCTGCTGGCCGGCCGTCACGATCATCGGCGTGCCCGTGATCAGCGACGTGTAGATCGAGCCGATGGCGTTGCCCAGCCCCGGCGCCACGTGGACGTTGCACGAGACGAGCTTGCCCGAGGCGCGCGCATAGCCGTCGGCCATGGCAATGACGACGGCCTCCTGCAGGCCCAGCACATAGCCCATCTCGGGCGCCGAGGAGAGCGCATGCATGATCGGCAGCTCGGTCGTGCCGGGATTGCCGAACATTTTTACCACGCCCTCGTCGCTCAGGACGCGCAGGAAGGCGTCGCGGCCGGTGATGGTGTTGCGGGCGTGCGAATCGGGCATCGTTTCCTCCTTGGGCCGGCCGAGCCTAGTATAGGCAGCGATGGCCTTGGAAGCGCCCGCCGCCATGCGAAAGCTCGAGAGCCGGGTCGCTGCGCTGCCGTGCTGGCGCGGCGCCGTGGCGCTCGAGCCGCTGAAGGGGGGGCTGACCAACATATCGTTCGTTGCCACCGATCGCGGCGAAAGGTTCGTCGTGCGCTGCGGCGAGGACATTCCCGTCCATCATGTGTTCCGTGACCGCGAGCGTGCTGTATCGAAGGCGGCGTTCGAGGCCGGCTTGTCGCCCGAGATGGTCTACGCCGAGCCCGGCATCATGGTGTTGCGCTTCATCGACGGCCGCACGTTCGCCGAAGCCGACCTCGCGCCCAATCTCGCGCGCATGGCGGCGCTGCTGAAGAGGTGCCACGAAACGGTCGGACGTCATCTGCGCGGACCGGCCAATGCCTTCTGGGTGTTCCACGTGATCCGCGACTACGTGAGGCTGCTCGGCGCCGAGCCGCACTATCTCGCGGTCGCCGATCGCCTCGAGGAGATGCAGGTCGCCCTGCCGCTGGTGTTCGGCCATCATGACCTGCTGCCCGGCAACTTCCTCGACGACGGCAGCCGGTTGTGGCTGATCGATTGGGAGTACGGCGGCTTCGGCACGCCGATGTTCGACCTCGCAAACCTGTCGTGCAACGGCAACTTCAGCGAGGCCCAGGACGTCGCGCTGCTCGAAGCCTACTTCACGAGCAAAACCGACGGGCCGTTGCGCCCGGCGTTCGCCGCGATGAAAGTCGCAAGCGCTCTGCGCGAAGCGCTATGGGCGTTGGTCTCCGACGTTCACCTCAGGATGCCGGGCGTCGACTACAAGGAGCATGCCCGCACCTACATGGCGCGCTTCGAAGTGGCGCTGGCGGCCTTGCCCACGCAAAAGTGAGTGGGCCGGCGGCGGCACCTCGCCGACACTCCTGCAACAAACCCACGGGGAGAGCAGCATGCGCAAGCGCGTAAGCGTGGCCGTTGCCGCGTTGGCACTCGTCGCTTCGTCGGGAAAGGCGGGCGCGCAACAGCCGCCGCCGCAGTTCCCCAACATGACCTTCTTCGTCACCAGCACGTCCGGTCCCGCCGGAGCCGACTTCGGCGGCATCGACGGCGCCGATCGCTACTGCCAGACGCTGGCCGCCAAGGCCGGCGCCGGCGGCAAGACCTGGCGCGCCTATCTCAGCGTGCAGGCGACCGGTGGTGCGACCGCCGTTAATGCGCGCGACCGCATCGGGAAAGGTCCCTGGGTCGACGCCGACGGCGTGCAGATCGCCGCCGACGTTGCCGACCTGCACTCCGACAACAACAAGATCAACGCGCAGACGGCGCAGGCCGAGAACGGCCGTCGGATCCCCGGCAGTGCCTTCGTCGTCAACCAGCACGATGTCCTGACCGGCACGCTGCCCGACGGCACGGCACCGCCGCCCGACAAGGACATGACCTGCGGCAACTGGACCAAGAGCGGCGCCGACGGCTCGGCCATCGTCGGCCATGTCGATCGCAAAGGCCTGCGTGACGATGCCGCCTCGAGGTCGTGGAACTCCTCGCATCCGTCGCGCGGCTGCAGCGCCGACGGCTTGAAGAGCACCGGCGGCGCCGGCTTGCTCTACTGCTTCGCCGCGAACTAACCGTTCCTGCCGGCCCGGCTCTTGCATGGAGGGCTCCGAATGGGAGTCCCCGCATGCGCCGTCTGTCGTTCCTGATCCCTGTCGCTGCCTTGGCCCTCGCGCTGTCGCCCCCCAACGCACAAGAGGCCAGGGCGCAGGACAAGGTGCTGCGCATCGCCATGACGGCGTCGGACATCCCGACCGCGACCGGCATGCCCAACAACGGCTTCGAGGGCATGCGCTTCATGGGCTTTCCGATCTTCGAAGGTCTGATCCTGTTCGATCTCACCAAGACCGATCAGCTCGCCACCCTGCGGCCAGGCCTGGCGGAGAGGTGGGAGCAGGCCGCGGACGACAAGAAGACCTGGATCTTCTATCTGCGCAAAGGCGTGAAGTTCCATGACGGCAGCGACTTCAATGCCGACGCCGTGATCTGGAACCTCGAGCGCATCTTCAACAAGGACAGCGCCCAGTTTGAGCCCAACGCCACGGGCATCATGCGCTCGCGCGTGCCGATCCTCGCCTCGTACAAGAAGATCGACGACTTCACGGTCGCCCTGACAACCACCACGGTCGCTTCGTACTTCCCGTGGATGGTGCCCTACATCCTCAACACCTCGCCGGCGTCGTTCGAGAAGGCGGGCCACGACTGGGCCAAGGTGGCCGAGCTGCCGGCCGCCGGTACCGGACCGTTCCGCATCGTCAAGGTGGTGCCGCGCCAGTCGGTGACCTTGGCGCGCAACGACGGCTACTGGGATGCGGGCAAGAAGGCCAAGGTCGACCAGGTCGTTCTGCTGCCGATCCCCGAGGCCAACACGCGGCTGGCCGCGTTGCGCTCGGGCCGCGTCGACTGGATCGAGGTGCCGCCACCCGACGGCATCCCGTCGCTGAAGCAGGCGGGGTTCGTGATCTCGACCGGCTCCTATCCGCACGTCTGGCCGTGGTTCTACAACATCGCTGCAAAGCAGAGCCCGTTCGCCGACGTGCGCGTGCGCCAGGCGCTGAACTATTGCATCGACCGCAATGCCATCGTCGAGCTGTTGAACGGCACGGCCGAGCCGTCGGTCGGCTGGCTGAAGCCCAACGACCCGGCGTTCGGCAATCCCGAGAACCGCTACACGTTCGATCCGGCGAAGGGCAAGAAGCTCCTGGCCGAGGCTGGCTACACCGACAAGAAGCCGCTCTCCTTCAAGGTCATGATCTCGACCTCGGGCTCGGGCCAGATGCTGCCCCTGCCGATGAACGAGGCGCTGCAGGAGAACCTCAAGCAGGCGTGCAATGTCGACGTCCAGGTCGACGCCGTCGAATGGCAGGTTCTGCTGACCGCCGGGCGCGCGGTACCGGACGATCCGCAGCTGAAGGGCGCCATGGCGCTCAACGTCAGCTCGCCGTCGAGCGACGTCGGCATGATGTTCCGCTACTTCGCTGCGGCCAATTTCTCGCCCACCGGCTCGAACTTCGAGCAATGGAAGGACGACAAGTTCGAGGACGCGCTGAAGACTTTGGCTGACGCGAGCGACGAGGCGACGATCCTCAAGTCCTATCGCATCGCGCACGAGCGGCTGGTCGACAATCCGCCGTGGCTCTACATCGTGCACGACCTCAACCCGCGGGCGTTCAGCAAGAACGTCAAGGGCTTCGTCTCGCCGCAGTCATGGTTCGTCGACCTGACGCTGGTGAGCCTGCAGTAGCGTCTTCCGGACCGCGCGCGGCCCGCGCGCTCATGAGCGGAGCTGGAGCTCCGCGGTCCGGCAAGACGAAGCGACTCTTGCCGGACCGCGGGCCTCCAGGCCCGCTCATGCGCCGCGTTCATATGCGGCGGCAGCGCGCGGGACGCGCGCGGTCCAGGAGAGCATGATGCCGCCATGCTCCTGATCGGCGTCAATCGTTCACCCTACACGCGCCGGGTCGCGATTACCCTCAAGCACTACGGCCTGCCCTACGAGCAGCGCGACCTCTCGGGCTTCGGCAACCGCGCCGACGTGCGCGCCGTCAATCCGCTGGGCCGCATTCCGGCGCTGGTGCTCGACGATGGCGAGACGCTTTTGGACAGCGCCGCCATCGTCGATCATCTCGACCAGACCTACGGCGGCTCTCAGCCGTTGACGCCGGCCTCCGGCACCGACCGCCGCGCCGTGCTCAAGGTCGCGGCCCTCATGATGGGCGCCTGCGACAAGGGCCTGCACGCCGCCTACGAGCGCAATCACCATCCGCCCGAGAAGGTCCACCAGCCTTGGATCGACGACTGCCTGGCACAGATGAGGACGGCGCTATCGGCGGTCGACGGCATGGTCGAGCCGTCGCAGCCCTACCTGCTGCTCGGCCGCCTGACACAAGCCGACATCGCAGCCTTCATAGCCGAGCGCCTGGCACGCGGGCTGAAGATCGACACGGCCGCGGAGATGCCGCGCCTTCATGCGTTGGCCAAGGGTCTGTTGCAGAAAACTGCTTTCACCTCCACTGAACCCTGAATCTCTTCCTGATTTCGCATGGCTAAACGTCGACGCTCGCGTTGATTGTCATGCTTCGGCGCCGGGCGTTATCCTTTGCGAAAGATAATTGGGAGGATGCGGCATGGACGGATCCCCAGCGGTCGCCGTCGACTACGGTCCGGAAGAAGCCGCGATGCAGCACTATCTGCGCGATGGCGAGAGGCGGGCCGCGACGTTGGGCAATCGCGGGCCGATCCGCTTCACGCCGGCCGGTGAGCTGCATCCCGACATCGTCGAGGCCTATTGGCGCTGCGGCTTCTATGTGTTCGAAGGCGTACTGGACACTGGCGAACTAGCCGATATCGAGCACGATTTGCACGACATCCTTGAGCGCCTGCCGGTCGAGCGCGGGTCCATAGTTGACGCCAAGGGCCGCCCCGCGCTCGCCGCAGACAATCAGGCGCCGAGTCTTCTGTGGTCCAAGCCACTCGGCGACCCGTTCGGCGGCACCGATCTCGCCAACGGCCGGCATCCGGTGAAGATGTACGAGCCCAAAGCGGCCGAGGGTGCACCCAAAGAAGTCGTCTATCTCATCCTGGGCTCGCTGCAGTTCTCTGACGCCGCGTTGCGCGTCTACGGCCATCCGCAGCTGCTGGCGGTCGCGGCGGGCATCAACGGCCCCGACTTCGTACCCTTCAACGAGGCGCTGTTCATCAAGGAGCCCGGTCGCGGCGCCTCCGTCGCGTGGCATCAGGACGGCGTCACCCACTGGAACAGCCCCGATTGGGACCAAGGCAGCCACGGCTTCAACTTCATGGCCCAGCTCTACGGCTGCACCGCCGCCAACGGCGTCTGGGTCGTCCCGGGCTCGCACAAGCTCGGCAAGATCGACATCAAGGCCATGGTGACGCAAGCCGGCAGCGAGCGGCTGCCAGAGGCTGTGCCGATCATCGCCAAGCCGGGCGACGTCGCCATCACCAACCGCCAGTCGCTGCATGGTTCGTTTGCCAACACCAGTAAGGACTGGCGCGTGACGGTGAATTTCGGCTTCCACCGCCGCAAATCCGTGCTCGATGTCAGGGCCGGCGGCGTGCACAACAAGGAAGCCGTCTACGACGCCGATCGAATCGCTGAGCGCGCCCGCTTGATCGGCTACGCCATCGATGCCCGGCGCCAGCGCTTTCCCAACGAGATGCCTTACGTCTACCGGCCGCATGCCGAGGCCGGTCTCAGCTACCATTGGGGCGAGCGCGCGAGGGCCGAGATAAAGGACTACAATCTGCTCGACCTCAGCATCTGAACCGGATGGAGGTGCATCGCCATGACGATCAATGCATCAACCGCGGGGGAACGAAGCCAGTCGCCGTCGCTTGTGACGCAGCTCCTCAAGAAGCCGTCACAGGAACAGATCGTCCTTTTGATCACCCTGTCGCTGCTGGTCGTCTTCAGCGCGACCCTGGCGGGGTTCGCGCATCTCGCCAACCTCCTGAACCTCGTCCGCAGCATCTCCATCCTCGGCATCCTCGGGTTGGGCATGGGGCTGATCGTCATCAGCCGCGGCATCGACCTCAGCGAGGTGGCGATCATGGCCGGCTCCTGGTCGGTGGCGCTGATCGAGATCCAGCGCGGCTTGCCGACCTTCTGGGCGGCGATCCTGGCGTTGGTCATCGCGCTCATGATCGGAGTCGCCAATGGCGTCATGGTTGCCTTCGTCGAGGCGCCGCCCTTGTTCGTCACCCTGGCGGCCGGCTTCGTGATCTACGGCGCCGCCTTCTGGTACGCACCGTCGTGGGTCGTCTACGCGCCCAAGCCGGAGGATGCGCCGTACCTCTTGTATCTCGGGCACGACTACTTGTTCGGTATCCCGGTGCCGATCATCGTCTTCGCGCTGGCGGCGATCGGCATGCAGCTTTTCCTCGCGCGCACCTCGATCGGCCGCTTCATCTATGCCCAGGGCGACAACCCGGAGGCGGCGCGACTCGCCGGCATCCCGTTGCGGCCGCTGATCGTGCTCGAATACGTGCTGGTGGCGCTGCTCGCCTGGCTCGCCGGCCTGGTGTGGATCGGCACCACCGGCAGCATGCAGATGGGCATCGTGCAGGGCACCTATATCTTCGACGTCATCCTGGTGGTGGTGCTGGGCGGCATCAGCCTGGTCGGCGGCCGCGGTGGCGTGTTCAGCGTGGTGGTCGGCTGCGCGCTGATCGGCACGCTGTTCAACGCCTTCACCATCATGGACATCAACAGCGAGGTCCAGAACATCATCAAGGGCGTGGTGCTGCTCGCCGCCATCGTCCTCGACAACTGGCTGCATCCACGGGACGAGGAGACGGCGCGGCAAGGCGAGTGAAACGATAACGGAGGAAACCATGTTGCACCGTTCATGGCGGTCGAGGACTGCCCAGGCCCTGTTGGGCTCCGCGTTGCTGGCCCTGCCGCTGGGCGCACTGGCCCAGGACGAGGGCGGCACCAAGACCGCGCGCGAGCTGCGCGCCGAGTACGACAAGGACATCAAGGGCAAGACCATCGCCTTCCTGCCGATCGCGCTCGGCGTGCCGCTGCAGGACGAATGGAACCGCGTCCTGAAGCAGGAGGCCGACTGGCGCGGCCTCAAGTACGTGGTACGCGATCCCAACAACAATCCGGCGGCCATGCAACAGGCGCTGACCGCGCTGGTCAACGACAAGCCCGACGTGCTGATCGTGCAGAACCCCAGCGTGACGCTGCTCATGAAAGAGCTGAAGCGTGCCGAGGGGCAGGGCACGCACGTCATCCAGATCAACATGTCGTCGAACTACAAGTCGGACGCTTTCGTCGGCGCCGACTGGGTCGAGGTCGGCCGCATGATCGCCGAGGACGTCGTTAAGCAGTGCGGCACCGGCAGCGGCAAGTCGGGCAAGGTGCAGATCGTGCAGGGCGAGCTCGCCGCGGCCGCCAGCGTCGATCAGATCGCCGGCATCATGGAGGTCTTCAACAAGGACAAGGCGATCAAGGTGGTCTCCAACCAGGCCGCCGCCTGGGACGCCAACAACGCGCTCAACACCACCGCCACGGTGATCCAGCAGCATCCCGACCTGTGCGCCAGCGTCGGCTTCTGGGGCATCATGGAATCGGGCGCCGCGCAGGCGATCCGCAACGCCGGCAAGATCGACCAGGTCAAGGTCTACGCCTCGGGCGAGGGCTCGACGCTCGATTGCGACCAGGTGAACCAGGGCAATTTCTACAAGTTCCTGAGCTACACCGCGACCGAGCAGGGCCACGAGCTGATGAACACCGCGGTCATGTTGCTGCAGAGCAAGGACAAGCCCGGCACCAAGCACCTGGCGCTCTACACGCGGCCGCTCTGGCTCGACAAGACCAACGCCAACGGCGCCAACTGCTTCGCGCTGCCGCAGTCGCAGGCATCCTCGCCTGTGCCGCTGGCACCGACAGCCGACAAGAAGTAGCGCCCAGCGCGCGATCGGGAGGAGGAAGCTCATGTCGATCGCCAGGGTAGCCACCAGCATGGACAACGGCTTCGCGACACGGCTGCGCGCCAGCCTGTCGCCGCGGCTGCTGCTGTCGGAGCTGCTGCTGAAGCAGTGGTTCGAGCCGGTCATCCCCTTCACGGTGATGCTGGCCCTGCTGGCGTGGTTCTCGGCCACCATCCCCAACTACGCCGGGCTCGAGAACCTGCTGTCGCTGATGCGGCTCTATGCCGAGTTCGGGTTCGTGGCGCTCGCCATGGCCTTCAGCCTGATCAGCGGCGGCATCGACCTCAGCGTCGGGGCGATCTTTGCTGTGTGCAATTTCGCGATGCTCTATTTCCTCTACGTGCTCGACCTGCCGGTGTGGGCCGCGGTTCCCGCCACGCTGGCCGTTGGCGCGGCGATCGGCTGCGTCAACGGGCTGCTGATCGGCTATCTCAAGGCACGGCCGTTCCTCACCACGCTCGTCACGCTGATCATCCTGCGTGCATCGGTGAACCTTCTGAACGAACGCTACGCCACGGTGTTCGCCACAAACTCCGTCGACAGCGACGTCTGGGACTTCTTCGGCGAGGGCTACGTCCTGGGCGTGCCGATCAACGCCGCGACCTTGATCGTCGTGCTGCTGGTCGGCCATCTCTTCCTCAGCCGCTCGCGGTTCGGCTGGCACCTGACGGCGATCGGCGCCAACCGCAAGGCGGCGCGCCACGCCGGCATCCAGGTCGAGCGCATGCTGCTGTTCACCTATGTGCTGTCCGGCATGCTGTGCGCCTTCGGCGGCGTCTTCTATGCCGCGCGGCAGACCAGCACCGATTCCACGACCGGCGTCGGATGGGAGTTCCAGGCCCTGACCGCCGTGGTTCTGGGCGGCGTCTCGCTGTCCGGCGGCAAGGGCACGGTGTGGCGCGCCATGATCGGCGGCATCATCATTTTCCTGCTCACCAACGGCCTGGTGCGCATGGGCATCCCGGGCTACGTCACTTCGGGCGCGATCGGCCTGATCCTGCTCGCCGCGGTCGGCGTCGACGTGAAATGGGCGAAGAATCGGGGCAAGGCGATCCAGAAGATCTACGTCAATCCAGCCCGCGTGCCGCTTGCCGCCGCGCCGTCCCTGTTGCGTGGCAGCAGCTCGCCTTACGCCCAGAACGACCGGCTGATCGGCGCCGAGGCGATCGGCCTCGATCAGGTCGAGGGGCCGGAGGACGTCATCCTCGACCGCCAGGACCGCCTCTACGGCTCGACGCGCGACGGCAATATCATCCGCTTCTCGGGACCGAGCTTCGAGCAGCGCGAGGTGTTCGCGCATATCGGCGGCCGGCCGCTCGGCATGCAGTTCGATCGCGACGAGAACCTGATCGTGGCTGTCGCCGGGATGGGTGTCTACGGCATCCGGCCCAACCAGGAAGTCTACAAGGTCACCGACGAGACCAACCGCACCTGGTACAAGCTGAACGACGACAGCCGCCTGCGAATGGCCGACGATCTCGACATCGCGCCCGACGGCAAGATCTATTTCAGCGACTGCACCACCCGCTACGAGATGACGACCAACTCCCTGGACATCATGGAGGGCCGGCCGAACGGCCGCGTCGTCTGCTACGATCCGGCGACCCGCAGGACCTGGACGGTCCTCAACCATTTCTATTTCCCTAACGGCATCTGCGTCTCGCACGACGGCCGGTCGCTGCTGATCGCCAGCACGTCGCTGTGCAAGGTGTTCCGCCTGTGGCTGGGCGGACCGGACAAGGACAAGCTCGAGGTCGTGCTCGACGAGATCCCGGGCAATTGCGACAACATCAACCGCGCCTCCGACGGCAACTACTGGCTGGCGCTGGTCGGCATCCGCACGCCGGCGTTCGATCTCGCGATGCGCAAGCCGGGCTTCCGGCTGCGCATGGTGAAGCAGGTGCCGACCGACGAGTGGTTGGCGCCCGGCCTCAACCACGGTTGCGTGCTCAAGTTCACTGAGCGCGGCGAGGTGCTGGAATCGTTCTGGGATCCGACCGGCATCTCGCATTCGACGCTGACCTCGATGCGCGAGCACAAAGGCTACCTCTATCTCGGTGGCCTGGAGAACAACCGCATCGGCCGCGTCAAGCTCGAGGGCGCTGATCCGAGCTGGACCGGTTACGAGGCCTACTGGGGCAGCAAGCAGCGCAATTGAGAGTGCGATGGGATTCTTCACCTACTTCCTGCGCGACATGGAGCAGATCCTGTTCCCCAACCGGGAGCAGCACGCGATCCCGTCGATGGACGGCGCGCTCGGCCCCAACGATCGCCTGGACGCCTGCACGCCGATCGGCGAGCCGCTGCCGGGCGTCGACGATGCCCTGGCGGCCGGCGACGGCGCGCTCTACGTGTCGGCCGGCAAGCAGGTGCTGCGGCTGAGCGGCGAGGGATTCGCCGAACGCCGCGTCTTCGCCGAGTTCGACGGCAATGCGGGCGGTCTTGCCTTCCATCCCGACGGGAGCCTGCTGGTCTGCGTCTCGGGGCAAGGTCTCGTCGCCGTCGACGGCAACGGCAAGCAGACCTGGCTCAACCAGGTCGCCGATAACCCGCTCAACTGCCTCACCGCGGTCGTCGTGGGTCGCGACGGCACGATCTTCGCCGCCAATGGCAGCAGCCGGAACCCGCCCGAAGACTGGTGCGTCGACCTCATGCAGAAGAACCGGCTGGGCCGGCTCGTCACCTGCGGGCCGGGATTCGCCCAGCCGCAGGTGGTGCTCGACGGCCTGCATTACCCGCACGGCCTCGCGATCGCGCCGGACGGCGGCAGCCTATGGTTCACCGAAAGCTGGAACCATCGGCTGAGCCGGATGGCGCTGCGGGATCGCAAGGTAGCGGTCGTCAACGGCAACCTGCCCGGCTATCCCGCCCGGCTGGCGCCGGCGCGGGGCGGCGGGTTCTGGCTCAGCCTGTTCGCCGTGCGCACCCACCTGGTCGAGTTCGTGCTGCGCGAGGACGACTTCCGCGAGGAGATGATGCGCACCATCGAGCCTGCGCTGTGGGTGGCGCCGGCGCTGGCGACGACAAACCATTGCCTGGAGCCGATGCAGTTCGGCTCGATCAAGGCGCTCGGCATCCAGAAGCCGTGGGCGCCGCCGCGCTCCTACGGCCTGCTGGTGCGCATCGACGAGGACGGCGACCCGGTGCGGAGCTTGCATAGTCGGGTCGGCGGCCACCATCATGGCATCACCGCCGCCTGCGAGACGGCGCAGGGGCTGGTCATCGTGTCGAAGGGCAGCGGGCGGCTGTTGCTCGACCGCTCGGGAGGCCGGCCATGAACGACGTCCTGACGGCCCTGCTGCCCACGGCTTCGGCCGCCAGTGGCGAGCCCGTCCTGAGAGTCGTCAAGGGCAGCAAGATCTATGGCGGGGTGCACGCCATCGAGGACATCGACTTCGACCTGTACGCCGGCGAGGTGCACGCGCTGGTGGGCGAGAACGGCGCCGGCAAGTCGACCCTGTGCAAGGCGATCGCCGGGGCGATCAAGCTTACGTCCGGTGAATACTACGTCGACGGCAAGCCGGCCGACTTCGAGCGTCCGCGCGATGCGCTGGCTGCCGGCATCTGCATGGTCTACCAGGAGACCAGCCTGGTGCCGACCATGACGGCGGCGCAGAACATCGAGCTCGGCAACGAGAAGCTGCTGACCCGCTTTCGTACGCTCAACATCCAGGCGCAGCAGCTGCTGCAGTCGCTCAACTTCCACATCGATCCGGCAACGCCCGTGGCGCTGCTCGGGACCGCCAAGAAGCAGATGGTCGAGATCGCGCGCGCCGTCTACAACAAGGCGCGCATCATCATCTTCGACGAGCCGACCGCGAGCCTCACGCCGGAGGAGATCGTCCACTTCTTCAATCTGGTGCGCGACCTCCGGCGCCGCGGCGTCGCCATCATCTACATCTCGCATGCCCTGGAAGAGAGCCTGCAGATCTCCGACCGCATCACTGTGCTGCGCGACGGCAAGCTGGTGATCACCGCCAACACCGCCGACATGACGCGCGAGAAGCTGGTGCGCCACATGGTCGGCCGCGACATCACCCACACCTACTACGCGCGGGCCGCGAAGGAAGCCAACGGCGGAGCGGCGCATCGCGCCCGAGGCGAGAAGGTGCTCACGGTCGAGAACGTCACCATGGGCATGGTGGTGAAGAACATGTCGTTCTCGGTCTACGCCGGCGAGGTGGTCGGCATCGCGGGCCTGATCGGCTCGGGCCGCACCGAGATCGCCAAGGTCGTCTTCGGGGCGCTGAAGCGCAACCTGATCAATGGCGGCACCGTCAAGCTGCGCGGCAAGCCGGTGCGCTACCGAGTCCCCAAGCAGGCGATCGACGCCGGCATCGCCTACGTCACCGAGGACCGCAAGCTGAACGGCTTCTTCGAGACCATGGTGGTCGACGACAACGTCTATATCGGCAAGCTCGCCACTCGGGCCGGCTGGCGCTTGCTGTTGTCCAAGCTGATGCGCGGCAAGCTCGCCGACTACTGGGTCGAGCGGCTGAAGATCAGCGCCTTGCAGCGCAAGGCCAAGATCGTCGAGCTGTCGGGCGGCAACCAGCAGAAGGTCGTGGTCGCCAAGTCGCTGGTGCAGGATCCCTCGATCGTGATCTTCGACGAGCCGACGCGCGGCGTCGACGTCGGCACCATCCCCGAGATCCACGCCCAGATCCGCCGGCTCGCCGAGGAGGGCAAGGCGGTCGTGGTGATCTCGTCCTACCTGCCCGAAGTCCTGAGCATCTCCGACCGCATCCTGGTCGCGCGCCTCGGCCGCATCGTCGCCGAATTCGACGCCGCCGACGCGACGGAAGACAAGATCATGTACGCCGCGATCCATTGAACCACGCCGATAGAACGGCAATCATCAGTCAATGGCGGCTCAGAGGCCTGGAGCGGAGTCGGACCTCTTCAACGACCGTGTAGCGACCGAACAAGGATTGGCCGAAGTGATTTATCGCCGCCAACAACCGTTGCCCCTTTAGTGAGCGCCGCGTCGGGTCGATGCGCAGGAGCACAAGGCCCGGAACGGCCCGGCCCTGACGAAACGTAAGGTCGCCGTAGTCCTTGTCTTCCGTTAGCAGTAGCCGATTCTCGAGTGCAGCTCGCTCCATGACTGTGTGGTCTGCTGCTCGTGGCGCCAACTCAGCGACATAGACTACGTCGTGGCCGATAGTCCGTAGTAGTCGAGCCACCGCAGCGTCGACGCATTCATCGATGAGCCAACGCACGTCCCTTAGCCGTAGATGAGCACTTCATCAGCCAGATAATCCGCAGCAAAGGCTTGTGCGGCTCTGATGTCCTCGAGGGTCAGCCGAGGGTGATCCTCCAAGATAGCCTCAGGCGCCAGACCAGCACCCAGCTTTCGCAGGATAGTCTCGACGGGCAGGCGGGTGCCGCGGATCACGGGCTTTCCGCCCATGACCTCAGGGTTGATTTCGATCCGCTCATACGTTGCCATCGCCTTCTCCTCGGCCGATCGGCCTTTGGCGAAAGTAGCACGAGTGCCGGCCTTGCGGCGTTTGCGCTCTGTCAATCCCTGAAAGGGTCGGTCATCAGGATCGTGTCCTCGCGTTCGGGGCTGGTGCTGAGCAGCGCGACGGGGCAGCCGACCAGCTCCTCGATGCGGCGCACGTATTTTATGCAGGTCGCCGGCAGCTCGGCGAAGGAGCGGGCACCGCGCGTGCTCTCGCCCCAGCCGTCGAAGGTCTCCCACAAGGGCGTGAGCTTGGCCTGCGCGCCCATGGTGAAGGGGAAGCGCTCGATGCGCCGGCCCTCGAGCTCGTAGCCGACGCACACCTTGATCTCGTCGAGCCCGTCCAGCACGTCGAGCTTGGTGAGCGCAATGCCGTCGATGCCGTTCAGCTTGACCGCCTGGCGCACCATCACCGCGTCGAACCAGCCGCAGCGCCGGCGCCGGCCGGTGTTGGTGCCGAACTCGTGTCCGCGATCGCCCAGGAGCTGGCCGATCTCGTCCCTGAGCTCGGTCGGGAAGGGGCCGTCGCCCACCCGCGTGGTGTACGCCTTGGCGATGCCCAGCACGTAGCCGACCGCGCCGTTGCCCAGGCCGCTGCCGATCATGGCTTGCGCCGCGACCGTGTTCGACGAGGTCACGAACGGGTAGGTGCCGTGGTCGATGTCGAGCATGGTAGCCTGGGCGCCCTCGAACAGGATGCGCTTGCCCGAAGCGCGCAGCGCGTCGAGCCGCTCCCAGACGTCCTCGGCGAACGGCAGGATCCGGGGCGCAAGCTCGAGCAGGTCGGCGAGCAGCGCCCGGCCGTCGACGGTCGGCTGCCCGAGCCCCTGGCGCAGCGCGTTGTGGTGCGCCAGCAGGGTCTCGACCTTGCGCCCCAGCACTTCCGGCTCGGCGAGGTCGCCCAGCCGGATGGCGCGGCGGCCGACCTTGTCCTCGTAGGCCGGACCGATGCCGCGGCGCGTCGTGCCGATCTTGATGGTGCCCGGCACGTCCTCGCGCCAGCCGTCGAGGTCGCGGTGCAGCGGCAGGATCAGGACGGCATGGTTGGCGATTTTGAGGTTCTCGGGCGTCACCGAGACGCCCTGGCCGGACACCTTCTGGACCTCCTCCAGGAAATGCCAGGGGTCGACCACCACGCCGTTGCCGATGATCGACAGCTTGCCCGGCCGCACCACGCCGGACGGCAGGAGGGCCAGCCGATAGGTCTGGTTGCCGATCACCAGCGTGTGGCCGGCGTTGTGGCCGCCCTGGAAGCGCACCACGACCTCGGCCCGCTCGCTCAGCCAGTCGACGATCTTGCCTTTGCCCTCGTCGCCCCATTGGGCGCCGATCACTGCCACGTTGGCCATTGCTTGGTCCTGCGATTGCGCCCTACCGGCACGAAACAGGCCGGCGCCAAACCGGCCGGCACGAAAAACGCCTCCCCGGGATCGGTCCCGGAGAGGCGTGAAGTTGCATAGCACGCGGGAGGGAGGAGCACGAAGGGGGAAAAACCTTCGCCCGCGGCCAACGCATGAATAATCGAACCAATTGGATGGCTCTGTGCGTTTTACCACCGAACGGCGGCTGCAGGTGATGTGTCATGGCTGCCCGGTCACGGGTGGAGGACCGGAAGGAGGGAGAGTGATGGCAAACGGAGTGGCGATCCATATCGGTCGGAAGTCGCGCAAGCGGGGCCTCACGACCAGACAGCGGGCATCCAGCCTCTATCGGCTGTGGCACACCATCCAGGACATCAAGGAAGACGCCGAGCAGATGAAGGACAGCGAGCTGGTCCTGCTGGTCGGCATGATCGAGCTCCTCGTCGAGGAGCGCACGGCCGGCCTGACGCCGCGCGGCGCGATGCTGGCCGCGGCCGACACTACCCGGCCGCACTGAGCGGCGACGCCGGGAAGGGGCAGGGCACCGGGCGGGAGGTTTCGCGACCTCCCGCATCGGTCACAGCGGGACCGCGTCGCCGTCGATCAGGACGTGGCTGCAGCGCAGCCGCCGTGCCTCGCGCCGCGGATCGTCGGCCGGCGAGACGGCGCGGACCAAGGCATAGCCCTTGGCCTGCCAGCGGCTGCCGTCCGGCCAGCCGATGCCGAGCGGCAGGAAAAGGCGCGGCCGCTCCGCCATCGGCTGCGACGCCGCCAGCACCGCATCCATGTACAAGGTGAAGCCGGTGGCCGACTCGCTGACGCCGTCCTCCGGATAGCCCGCCGAGTAGCGTCCGCCGCGCGCCAGCTCCTGGCGGCCGGCCAGGGCGAAGGCCGCGAACGACACGCCGGTCTGATACTCGAGGCCGCGATAGTCGACCGGGTCGATGGTCATGGGCAGGTCGGGATCGGCGGCGCGCAGGAGCGCCACCACCTCGGCCAGGCGAGCCGCCTCGGCGGCTGCGGCCTGTGGCAACGCGAGTGCGGCGAGCGCGGGGATGCCCTGTTCGGCGGCGCCAGCGGCGCGCAGCAGCCCGACGAACAGCGCGGCGGCCTTGGCGTTGTCGCCGAGCGCCTTGGCGATGCCGCTCTCGTCCTTGCGATCGAGCGCGCGCCGTACCCGCCGCAGGGCGTCGCCGCCGAGCTTGAGACCGCCGCCGACGGCCGCGACCAGGGTCGGCAGGTTGAGATCGACCGAAAGCTCGGCGACGCCGATGGCGCGCAGCGCATCGATTGCCAAAAGCACCGCTTCGGCGTCCGCTTCGGCGGAATCGACGCCTATGAGCTCGGTGCCGACCTGGGCGAACTGCCGCTCGGGCTTGAGCGCGCTGCCGCGCACGCGGATGACGTTGCCGCCGTAGGACAGCCGGAGCGGCCGGGGCTCGTGCTTGAGGCGGGTGACCGCGATGCGCGCGACCTGCACCGTCATGTCGGGCCGCACCCCCATCATGCGCTGCGACACCGGGTCCATCAGCCGGAAGGTCTGCGAGGCGAGCGCCGCGCCCGGGCCGCCCAGCAGCGATTCCTCGAATTCGACCAGCGGCGGCTTCACCCGTTCGTAGCCCCAGGCGGCGAACCGCTCGATCGCCGTGCCGATCGCCTGCGCCTCGCGCGCCGCGTCGGGCGGCAGCAGATCCCCCAAGCCCGCCGGCAGGAGCCCGCGATGGTCGTTGTCGTTGGCCGTCATGGGGAGGGTTGATACCTGATCTCCCTCCCCCGTCATACGGGGGAGGTGCCCCCGATAGGGGGCGGAAGGGGAAGGCCAGAGTCCTATCTGTCGCTTTCCCCCTCCGGCCCTACGGGCCACCTCCCCCGTAAGACGGGGGAGGAAAGCCGTAGCGACCAAATCGAACACCCGTTATTGCTCGCGCATGACGTCCGCGGTCCGCCCGGCGCTTTCCGTGGTGGCGCCCTGCTACAATGAGCAGGAGGTGCTGCCCGAGTTCGTGCGGCGGGTCGGTGCGGTGCTCGACGGCATCGGCGGGACGGGCGAGATCGTGCTGGTCGACGACGGCTCGGCCGACGGCACGTGGGCCGTCATGGCCAAGTCCGCCGCCGATGATCCCCGCGTCGTGGCGGTCCGCCTGATGCGCAATCATGGCCACCAGCTGGCATTGACCGCAGGTCTCAGTGTCTGTCGCGGCGCGCGGGTGCTGATCATCGACGCGGACCTGCAGGATCCACCCGAGCTTCTGCCCGAGATGATGGCCCTGATGGACCAGGGCGCCGACGTGGTTTACGGCCAGCGCCGCCAGCGCAACGGCGAGAGCCTGTTCAAGCGCGCCTCGGCCGCCGCCTTCTATCGCCTGATCGGCCGGCTGACCGACGTCGCCATCCCGACCGACGCCGGCGACTTCCGCCTGGTCAACCGGCGGGTGCTCGACCTGTTGCTGGCCATGCCCGAGCGCCATCGCTTCCTGCGCGGCATGATCGCCTGGATCGGCGGCAACCAGGTGCCGCTGGTCTACGATCGCCAGGCGCGGGCCGCCGGCCAAAGCAAGTATCCGCTGGCCAAGATGGTGCGCTTCGCGGTCGACGCCATCACCGCCTTCTCGGTGGTGCCGCTGATGGCCTCGATGACCATCGGCTGGGTGATGGCCGCCGTCGGCTTCGGGTTCTTTGTCTATTCGATCGTCGGCTGGGCGCTGGGCGCGACCCTGCCGGGCTGGACCTCGCTGATGGCCGCCGTCGGGCTTTTAGGCGGCATGCAGTTCCTGATGCTGGGCATCATCGGCGCCTACCTCGGCCGGCTGTACGACCAGAGCAAGGGGCGGCCGTTGTTCATGATCAGCGAAATCGTCGGCGGGCCGCAATGAACCAGGCCGAGTTCGACCGCCACGCCGTCGGCTACGACGGCGGCCTCGACAACCCCGTGAAGCGGCTTTTAGGCAATTCCGCCGACCAGTTCATCGCCGTGAAGGCGCGCTGGCTGCTGCGGCGCGAGCCGGGCCTCAAGTCCGGCCGGCTGGCCTTGCTGGACTACGGATGCGGCGCCGGCGACCTGCTGCGGGTCCTGGCT
>JAFAKN010000258.1 GCA_019235415.1 Alphaproteobacteria bacterium | reverse complement strand
CAGATGAACGAGAATGCGGCCTTCAATTGGAACATGTGGGGCCCGCCCTTCGGGACGGTGGTGGTGGTTCGCGGCCACCACCACTGATGCTGCCCCGAGGCCCTGGCCGGCTTACCGGCCGAGGGCCGCAATGAGGTCGGGCGACCGGCCGACCCAGCCGAAGATGCCGCCCTGCGCCTTGATCATCTTGAGGCCCATCTCCTGGAATTCGGGGAAATACGATCCGACGCAATCCTCGAGGACGAGGCAGTCGAACCCCCGGTCATTCGCCTCGCGGACCGTGGTGTTGACGCAAACCTCGGTCGTCACGCCGGTGACGACCAGCCGCCTGATGGCGCGGTGGTCGAGAATCGCGGCGAGGTCCGTGGCGAAGAAGGCGTTCCAATCGCCGGGAACCCACAGCTTCGGCCTGGCGCTCTCGCTCGTGACAGCCATGTCGCTCTCCTCCTCGCTTCGTGTCGAAGGACGTCCCCCGCGCCGTTCAGCCTCCGCCGATTGCCGCGATGACGTCGGCCGAGCTGCCCACCCAGCCGAAAATGCCGCCCTGGGCCTTGATCATCTTGAGGCCCATCTCCTGGAATTCGGGGAAGTACGAGCCGACGCAGTCTTCCAGCACCAGGCAGTCGTAGCCGCGGTCGTTGGCTTCGCGGACCGTGGTGTTGACGCAGACCTCGGTGGTGACGCCGGTCACAATCAGCTGGCTGATGCTGCGGTGCTGCAGGATCGAATGGAGGTCGGTGGCGTGGAAGGCGCCCTTGCCGGGCTTGTCGATGACCGGCTCGCCTGCAGCGGGACAGAGCTCGGGTATGATGTCGTGGCCGGCCTCGCCGCGCACCAGGATGCGCCCCATCGGCCCCTCGTCGCCGATCGTCGTCGTGCCACGGCCGCGGACCTTCTTGGCGGGCGGCAGGTCGGTGAGATCGGGCCGGTGCCCTTCGCGGGTGTGCAGGGCAAGCAGCCCGGCGGCGCGCCATGCCTGCAGCAGCCGGCGGTTGGGCTCGATGGTACGGCGCAGCTGCGAGACGTCGTTGCCCAGCATCTCGCCGAAGCCGCCCGGCTCGAGGAAGTCGCGCTGCATGTCGATGATCAACAGACCGCAGCGGTCGGGCATCAGCTCGAACGCATAGGGCTCGGCGGGAACGACCGCAACTTCTGCCTTCACCGCAACTCCCCCCGCGGCGGACCTTGCTCCGGCCTATGACAGTGCAAGCGCCGTGCCATCTGCGGGGTCGTCGGGAGGTCTTATGCCGAGAGCGAGCACAACCTCATCCTGAGGAGCCGCGCAAAAGCGCGGCGTCTCGAAGGATAGGCAACAGTCTCGGTGCAGCCACCCTTCGAGACGCACCGCTCCGCGGTGCTCCTCAGGGTGAGGTTCTAGCTGTGCTTGTGCTCGTGCTCCTGAGCGTGCAACCAGTCGATCTTGGTCTGCAGGTCCTGGATCTTGCCCTGCAGGCCGAGGTAGCGGGCCTGCAGCACGGCTGCGTCGGCGGTCCCCTGCCGCGTCGCGGGGACGCCCGAGAGTTCAGCGCTTTTCATGGTGAGGATGCGGGCCACGGTCTGCATGGCCTCGAGCCGGGCCGCTTGCGCGGCCTGCTCCAATTGGATGATGCGCTGCCGCAAAGTGTCTGCCGATTCGTGCATGGCCTCGTTTCCGTCGCAGATGTCCACAAGTTGCGACCGCAAGGCGGCGAGAAGAAGGCGACGACTAGCGCGAAGGATGCAGCGCCGCGTCCAGGCAGCGGATGATGATGCCGCCGTCCACCGGCTTGCCAAAAAACCCGACCGCGCCGGCCGCTTCGGCGCGGCGCCGCAGCGTTTCCTCCGGGAAACCGGTGATGAAGATGATCGGTACGTCGCGATGGCGAGACCTCAGCTCGGCCTGCAGGTCGAGGCCGGTCATGCCGGGCATGTGCATGTCGACGATCAGGCAGGCCGAATCGTGCAGCCTCGGCGAGGCGAGGAACGCCTCCGCCGAGGCGAAGACGCAGGCATCGTAGCCAAGTGAGCGCAACAGGCTGCTCATCGCGATACGCACCGATTCGTCGTCGTCGACGACCGACACGACGGGAACCTGGGACAATAAACCGACCTTTCCAATCACGCCCGCCCTGGCAGTGAACGACGGCGGGCTCCACTACTCCCGAAAGGTGGCGCATCGTCGGCTGTGACGAAATCATACGCTCGTTTAGGGCCGGCGCGATTTCGCCGCCTGCAGGCCGAGGCTTTCCGACATCCGCACCAGGTCGGCCAGCGACCTCGCCTTCATCTTTTGCATGGCATGGCTGCGGTGGATCTTGATGGTGATCTCGCTCAGCCCGAGCTCGCCTGCCACCTGCTTGTTCATCAAGCCGGACGTGACCAGCGCCATGACTTCGCGCTCGCGGGTCGTCAACCGCTCGTAGGCCTCGCGCAGCGCACGGTTGGCGCTTTCCGCCTCGCGCATCTGTTGATCGCGCTTCAGCGCGGCGGCCACGGCATCCAGCATGTCTTGGTCGCGGAACGGCTTGGCCAGGAAGTCGATCGCGCCTGCCTTCATGGCGCGCACCGACATGGGTATGTCGCCATGCCCGGTCATGAAGATGATCGGGATGCGGATGCCGGCCCGTAGCAGCTCGTCCTGGAAATCGAGGCCGCTGACGCCGGGCAGCCGGATGTCGAGCACCAGGCAGCTCGGACCGTCGGGTCGCATGTACTGCAGGAACTCGGCGGCGGAGGCGAACAGGTCGACCTTGAGGTCGACCGACCGGAACAGGCTGTCGAGGGCTTCGCGCACCGCCACCTCATCGTCGACCACGAATACCCGGCTCACGCGATGCGCTCCGTGCTCAGCGGCAGCGCGACCTGGAAGGTCGCGCCCGGTCCCTCGTTGGTTGAGGCCCATATGCGTCCTCCATGCGATTCGACGATCGAGCGGCAGATCGACAGGCCAAGCCCGAGACCCGCCGGACGCGTCGTGAAAAACGGGTTGAACAAGCGTGTCAGGCTGGCCGAGTCGAGCCCGATGCCCGAATCTTGGACGGCGAGCACGGCTTGGCCGGCCTCGCTGCCGGTCTCGCTGCTCGTGCGCACCAGAAGGAGCCGCGGCCGGTCGCTGACTCGCTCCATGGCCTGCATGCCGTTCACCATCAGGTTGATGACGACCTGCTGCAGCTCGATCCGGTCGGCCACGACCGGCGGAAGGCCCGGCCGAAGCTCGCTCTTCAGCACGATACGTCTGGTCTGAATCTCGCGCTGCAGGAACGCGATGCTGTCGCCGACCACTTCGTTGAGATCGATTGGCTGTCGCTCGACCGGCGCTTTGCGCGCCAGCGCGCGCAGGCGCTGCACCACCTCGCTGGCACGCTGGGCGTCGCGGATCATGCGCTCGATCGCGCTGCGCACTTCGCCGAGATCCGGCGGCTGGCGATCGAGCCAGCGCGCGCCCGCCGCGCCGTTGGTGACGATCGCGGCCAGCGGCTGGTTGACCTCGTGAGCGATCGACGCGCTCATCTCGCCCAGGGTCGCGACGCGGGCGGCGTGGGTCAGGGCCACCTCGGTCGCATGCAACGCCTCCTGTGCCCGCCGGGCCGCCGTCACGTCCATGACCGCGACGACCAGTTCCTCCTCGCCGGACTGCAGCCGCACGCGATGCGCGCGGACGTGCAGGATCTTGGTGGTGCCGGCGAGTGCGCGCCAGCGGATCTCGTAGTCGTGGTCGGGTTGCCCCGCGTCGGATCGCTCGCGCACCGCATGGACCATCGGCCGGTCGTCCGCGTGCACGCGCGCCAGGATGTCGTCGAAGCTCGGACGCTGGTCGAGGTCGAGCTCGAGCAACCGTTGACATTCCTTGGAGAAGAACAAGTCGTTGCTGGCCGGCGTCCAGCCGAAGCTGCCGGTGCGACTGAGCGCCTGGGCTTCGTCGAGATAGGCTTCGACTCGGCGGCGCTGGGCGACCTCGGCCAGCAGCGCCTTGTTGACTCGCACGAGCTCCTGCGCATTGCGCTGCTGGGCGGCGCTCAGGAGGATGACGAACACGGTGGTGAGGATGAACAAGACGATGCGCGGCACGTCGTGACCGTCAACCGCGACGGCGCCAGTCGGCTCGACCATGAACAGGGTGAAGTAGACGGTCGCCAGCACGACCGCCAGCACGCTCGGCCCAAGCCCGCCATACCAGGCCACGAACATGATGGCGCACAGGAACAGCGACACCGTTGGCGCCGACTGGACCCACGCCTCGAGCAGCAGCGCCAGGGCGAGCGCTGCCGTGACGGACAGGATGGCAACACCGTAGGCGAGAACCGCGGGAGGCGTAGGCCACCACCTGAGGCGAAACGTCGACATCGGCCTTGCTCCGACCGTAGCGAGCCCGGCATGCCGCCGGAAGCTATACGGAGGTATGTGCACCAGGCCGCGGCGCTCGCCAAGAGCCGCCGCCTAATGGTCCCAGAGAAGCGCCAGCTCCGGCGACATGAGGCTGGCGAGATAGAGGAGGCTGGTCGCCAGCGTCACGACGATGGCGAGGGCCACGGCAACTTCGACGGAGGGGATGAAACGGCGGAGCCCGAGGGCGAGCGTGCGTTGCAGAGAGCTAGCTGGCTTCTTCACAAAACTCTTCATCGATGCGCTCCGTCCTGAAAACTTCGGCGCGCGCTGCCGCCGGACGGCTGGGGAACGGGGGAGGAGGCCGTCCGGCGCCAGGCATGAAGTGGAGGGGGCCACGCCTGGAAAACAGCGCACTCGAGGAGAGGACAACGTCATGCTGAACAATGCGCGTTGCCCGCTCAAGTCGCGCCGTATTTGGCCTCTGCCGGCCATCCCTGCCAATTGAACCTACGTATGAGTTGGAGCGCGCCCTTCCCGGCCAAACATCGCACCGAACAGGCACCGGGTCCGAAGGGCATGATCGGCAAGCATATATTGTGGGCATTGGTCGCAGCGGGGGTCGCGCTCGCGGGCGGCGAGCTCTTGGCTCAGGACCCCAAGACGGCGCAAGGGGTGGCGCCGCCCTATAGGCAGAGCTTCGGAGACCTCATGACGATGGCGATCCAGCCGCGGCACGTGAAGCTGGGTCTGGCCGGGCAGCAGCGCAACTGGGCCTACGCCGCCTACGAGCTGCGCGAGTTGCAGGGCGCTTTCCGTCGGCTAGGCCAAGCGGTGCCGGTCTACCATTCGACGGACATGACGGCGCTGATCGAAGCGACCACCGCGGCGCCGATCGACGACGTCGCAGGGGCGATCAAGAGCGCCGATGCGGCGAAATTCACCGAAGCCTATGCAGCGCTCACCGCGACCTGCAACGCCTGCCATCAAAGTACCGACCACGCTGCAGTCGTCATCCAGGTACCGCACGCGTCGTCCTTTCCGGATCAGGACTTTTCGCCGCAACGGCCGTGATGCTTCAGATCAGCGCGCGATCTGCGCCGTCGACACCACGACCTCGTCAAGCGCGCCGGAATGGCTGAACGGCAGCAGGCGCTGCTCGACGTCGCGCAGCATGTCTTCCACCTTGTCGCCAAGCACGGCCGGCGAGGAGGACGAGAAGGTGAGCATGCGCCGTGCGAGCTGCTCCACCCGCACGGCGTGACGGCTCTCGACGGCAATGGTCTCGCCGGCGCGAAAGCGGCTGCCGGCAAGGCGAAGGGCGACCTGCCGCCCATAGCGCACGCCGTCGGCGGCGCCGGACCAATCGCGGCGCGCGCGATTGTAGGCCTCGACCCACGCATTGCGCTCGTCCGCGGCGCTGTTGGATGAGCAGATGGCAATGACGCCTCCGGGCGCCACCAGGCGGTCGAGCAGGCCCGCGGTGGCGTCGGGTTCCAGCCAATGCAAGGCGCGCCCGATGGTCACGATGTCGAACTGCCCGACGTCGACGGGCAACGCCTCGGCCTTGCCTTCGATCAAAGTGAAGTCCTCCCCGGCACGCTGCGCGGCCTGGCGTGCCTCGGCCAGCATGCCGGGCTCCGGGTCGACGCCGACGATGCGGCCGACATAGGGCGCGAAGCCCAACGCGAGCAGGCCGGGCCCGGTGCCGAGATCGATCAGCCTGTGCCGCTCGCTGAGCCCCAGCCGTGCCGATACGGTGCGGAAGAACTCGGTTGGGTAGGGCGGCCGGAGCTTCTCGTAAAGAGCAACCGTCGTTGCGAAACGTCCCATGATCGACCTTTTCTCGATCGCCGACGCCCGCTTGGGGTCGGCCGGAGTCGCTACATCATCGCCAGCAGCCAGAGGCCATATCCCACGAGCCCCACGCCGACAACACGCGCCGTCCAATCGCCCAGCGGCAGCAGCTTCTCGATCAGCACGACGGCGGCGAGTGCTGCCACCCACATGAGGTTCATGACGCCGACGGCGAACAGCAGCGCCATCAGCAGGGCGCAGCATCCCAAGCAGTAAACGCCGTGCGCCAGGCCCATGCGCAACGCGCCCATCTCGCCGTCGCGCCAGTGATTGACGATGAAGTCGAACGGCGAACGGCAGGCCCGCAGGCAGCTCTGCTTGAGCGGTGTGAGCTGGTAGATGCCGGCGGCGAGAAACAGAAGCCCGCCCAACCAGCGGCTGGTCGTCGTCATGTCCATCGGCGACAACAGGGCGACGCGCTCGAGGCCCGATTGTCCGACGGTCGCCAGTGCACTGAATGCGCCCCAGGCGAAAAGGTAGCCGGCGACGAAGATCGCCGTCGGCACAAATGGCTCGGCGCGCAGGCGGCGGCGCCGGTTGATGCCGGAAAACATCAGGATCATCGGCACGGCGCTGGGCAGCATCATGCCAATCATCATGATCCACCACATCGCGAACAGCAGCAGCAGGCCGACGCCGGCCGTCGGCGGCATCGGCATGGGCATCGCCCCTTGGCCCATCGCCGCCATGTCGGCCGCGGCGATGAACAGATAGAGCCAGCACAGCGCCGCAATCCCTAGCAAAGCGCCCAGGATCACCCAGCGCTCACGCAACACCGGGGATCCCCGAGCCTGTCGACGCAGTTGGATCAGGCGGCCCAGGCGAAGGGCGCATAGTGTCCGTTATTGCCCTTGCCCTGGAGGCTGAGGCTGAGCCCGAAGCCCGCCACCTCGGTCCTGCGGGCGCGCGCAAGCGCCAGGCGCCGGTTGGCCGGGTGCGCCGTGTTGTCGATGTAGAAGGGCTCGCCCGAGCGGTTGCGCGAGGCCACGCCCTCGATCTCGAAGGCGAGCGTGCCGGGGATCTCGGCGCTGCGCCGCAACCCCTCGACGGTGAAGGCGATGGGCTTGAACTCGACGCCGCGGAAGTCGCTCACCAGGTTGTCGCGGATCATCTGCGGCGGTCCGCCTGCCTTGCCGCTCACGATGTCGGCGAGCGCGCGGCGCTGGGCCTCGCCGGCGGTCTCGTCGATGATGCAGCCGAAGACCCAGTCGCCGTCCGCCATGATCCGCTTGGAGCGGATGACGAGCGCGAACTTCAACCCGTCGAGGCTCACGTCGCCGTGACGGCCGCGGTCGATGCGGTAGACCATCAGCGCCGTGCAATCGTCGTGCGTTGCCGGCCCCTGCGGATTGGTGAAGATGCATGGGCAGAGATAGTCGCAGTTGCAGCTTTCCATATACTCGCCGCTCAGCTCCCAGGTCTTGTCCGCCATGCCGATCCTCCCTGTCGCTCGAGGCCAAGCCTAGCGCAAGGCAGGAACCTTTGTCGCCGCCGGTGCCGCTGACTTGATCTGGCTCAATCCGACCGGACCAGCGGCGCGTAGAGTTCTCGTCGAAGAAATGCCGGCCGCCGATAGATGACCAGCTCCAATCTCGACCCGGGCCGCGGCGCCTTTGCCACCACGGCGCTGCTCGAAGCGCTTTCCGGGCAGTGGTGGCTGCTGCGTCTGCGCGGCGTCGCGGCGCTCGTCTTCGGTCTGCTTGCGTTTCACGTCGGTGATGAAAGCCATCGGGCGCTCGCCTTGCTATGGGGTGCGTATTCCTTGCTGGACGGCCTGTTGGTGCTGTGGGCCGCGGTGACCGGCAGGACCGGCACGCCGCGTCCCTGGCTGGCATTGACGGGATTGGCAGGCATCGCCTCGGCAACGATGGCGTTTACCATGTCTGCCACGGTCGCGGCGTGGTTGGTCCTGTTCGTCGCAGCCTGGGCGATCGTCACCGGCATCATGCAGGTCGCAGGCGCGATCCAGCTGCGCAAGGTGGTCGAAGCCGACTGGATCCTGGCCCTCGACGGCATCATGACCATCGTGTTCGGCATCGCCCTGGTTGCGTGGCCGCGTATCGCCGAGCCGGCCCTGGTGTGGCTGGTCGGTTGGTTCGGCATTCTGCTGGGCAGTCTCTACATCGCCATCGGCTATTGGCTGAGGCCGACGAGATAACTGCGCGTGTCGCAGGGCGGAGCAAGGCCCAAGCGTTCCGTCGCGCGCCGTGGCATGGCCACGCAGAGCTGCCTATGCTGATGCACTTGCTCGCCAACAACGCCTGTATCGCATCATGCCCGATCAGTTGATTGTCGCGCGCGAAGACGAGCGCCAGATCGCCGAGCGTTGGCTCGGCGCGCTGAGTGACGCATTCGCCCGCAACGATGCCAGTGCCGTAGCCCGCTTGTTCGTCCCCGACGGCCACTGGCGCGACGTCGTCGCTTTCACGTGGTCGATCGTCACGTACACGAGCGTCGCTGCGATCGAGGCGGCCTTGCGGACCACGCTCGGCCGCACGGGACCGACCGAGGTGCGCATTGCGGAGGGCCGCACGCCGCCGCGGCGCGTGCAGCGGGCCGGAATCGACTGCATCGAGATCATCCTCGAGTTCGACACCTCCTTTGGCCACGCCAACGCGGTCGCACGCCTTGTCGAGCGTGCCGGCGGCTGGCGTGCCTGGACGCTGGTCACGACGCTCGAAACGCTGCACGGCTGGCCCGACGGCCGGCCGCCCGAGCTCAGCGACGCCGAGCGTTACTCGCGCGACTTCGGCGGCGACAACTGGCTCGACCAGCGGCGCAAGTCGCTCGACTACACGGATCGCGACCCCGTGGTGATGGTCATCGGCGGCGGACAGGCCGGGCTGTCGGTGGCGGCGCGTCTCAAGGCGCTGGGCGTCGATACGCTGATCGTCGACCGTCATGCGCGGGTCGGCGACAACTGGCGGCGGCGCTACCATTCGCTCACGCTGCACAACGAGGTGCATGTCAACCATCTGCCGTTGATGCCCTTCCCGCCGACCTTCCCGGTATTCATCCCCAAGGACAAGCTCGCCAGCTGGTTCGAAGCCTATGTCGAGGCGCTCGACCTCAACTACTGGACCTCGACCGAGCTTCTATCCGGAGGCTACGACGAGGTGGCCAAGCGCTGGAACTTGAAGGTGAGTCGCGATGGCCACGAGCGGGTGTTGCATCCGCGTCATGTGATCTTTGCCACCGGGGTCAGCGCGATACCGACATGGCCGTCGATCCCCGGTCTGGAAGGCTTCGCGGGCACCGTGCTGCACTCCGGCGACTACACTTCGGGTGCCGCCTGGAAGGGCCGCAAGGCGATTGTGCTCGGCACCGGCAACAGCGGCCACGACGTTGCCCAGGATCTCTGCGCCAGCGGCGCCGACGTCACCATCGTGCAGCGCAGCCCGACCTACATCGTGTCGATCCGCGAAGCCCAGAAGGTCTATGCCATCTACAGTGAAGGCCTGCCGTTCGAGGATTGCGACCTGTTGGCGACGGCCTCGCCCTATGCCGTGCTGCAGCGCGCCTATCAGCTGTCGACCGCCGAGATGCGCGAGGTCGACCGCGCGCTCTTGGCCGGTCTCGAGAAGCGCGGCTTCCGCCTCACCTACGGCGAGGACGATACCGGCTTCCAGATGATGTATCTGCGCCGCGGCGGCGGATACTACTTCAACGTCGGTTGCTCCGACATGATCATCGACGGTCGCGTGAAGCTCTTGCAGTACGATGCCATCGAGCGCTTCGAGGCGGCAGGTGCGCGGCTGCGCGACGGCAGCCTGCGCGAGGCCGAGCTGCTGGTCGTCGCCACCGGCTATGCCAACCAGCAGGAGACGGTGCGCCGGCTGCTGGGCGATGGCGTCGCCGACCGCATCGGACCGGTGTGGGGCTTCGACGACGGCGGTGAGCTCGCGAACATGTGGCGTCCGACGGCACAGCGCGGGCTGTGGTTCACCGCCGGCAGCCTGGCGCAGTGCCGCATCTATTCGCGCTACCTCGCGCTGCAGATCAAGGCGCGCGAGGAAGGCCTGGTCGAAGACTGACTGAGCGGCCTGCTATCGGTTGGCCCGGATCAGCACCGTCGGGACCAGCCCGATCGCTGCTACCACGGCCATCAGCCACCAGGCGACGTGGAACGCGGAAAGACGCGCCGAGGTCGTGCCGGCGGC
>JAFAKN010000252.1 GCA_019235415.1 Alphaproteobacteria bacterium | reverse complement strand
GCGGCCGATCGGTCCCAGCGACATCGTGATCGCGCAAACCAAACAGCTCATCGAGCAGGTGCTGCCCAAGCTGCAGACGAGATGGCCGAAGGCGGCCAAGGCGGCGTAGCGTTCATCGGAGCGCGCGACTCCAGTCGCGCTCATGCTCTTGTCCAACGCGACGGGCGCTACTGGAGGGACGCGCTCCGATGAGTCCGAGTCTGAGACATTGGGGAGGCTAAAATGCACATCGGCGTCGCCATGTTCTTCACCGACTATTCGATGACGCCGCAGGAACTGGCGGTCGCCGCCGAGCAGCGCGGCTTCGACTCGGTGTGGTCGCCCGAGCACAGCCACATCCCGCTCAGCCGCAAGTCGGCCTTCCCGTCGGGCGGCGAGCTGCCGAAGAAATACTACGATGCCATGGACCCGTTCGTGGCGCTGATGGCCGCCGCTGCGGTCACACGCACCATCAAGGTCGGCACCGGCGTCTGCCTGGTGGCGCAGCGCGATCCGATCCAGACGGCCAAGCTGATCGCCTCGATCGACCAAGTGTCGGGCGGACGCTTCCTGTTCGGCATCGGCAATGGCTGGAACCAGGACGAGATGGAAAATCACGGCACGGATTTCGCGACGCGCCACAAGCTGGTGCGCGAGCGCATCGAGGCGATGAAGGAGATCTGGACCAAGTCCAAGGCCGAGTATCACGGCGAGATGGTCAAGTTCGATCCGATGATGGCCTGGCCCAAGCCCGCTCAGAAGCCGCATCCGCCGATCATCGTCGGCGGCGCGTTTCCCTACGGCGCACGGCGCGCCGTGCGCTATGGCGACGGCTGGATTCCCTTGCGCAGTCGTGCCGGCTACGCCGAGGTGCGGGACTTGCTGCCCAAGTTCCAGGAGATGGCCAAGGAAGCCGGCCGCGATCTCGCCTCGCTGCCGATCACCATCTGGAACTCCAAGGAAGACGTCGACCAGCTCAAGCGCGACCGCGACGCGGGCGTCGTGCGGGTCGTCGTCAGCCTCGAATCGGCCAAAGCCGACAAGATCCTCCCCGAGCTCGACCGCTGGGCGAAGATCGTTCCGCAGATGGCGTAGGTCCAGCTGCCATCCCGAGCGAAGCGAGGGACCCTAAAGGTCCCTCGCTGCGCTCGGGATGACATCGCCGGCTACACTCTTGCCGCCTACACCAGCGCCAGCACGTCTCGCTTGAAGCGCTGCATCTCGCCCACCACCTCGTCGACGGTCGTGCCGGCGAAGCCGAAGTCGAGATGGTCAACGCCCGCCTCGCGCAGCGCCTTGATGTCGGCTGCGATCTCGGCCGGCTTGCCGGCGAATAGGCGGCGCTCGCCGTCACCCGCCTTGGCCGGGACCTGTTCGCCATAAGCCGTGCAGCGCAGCGCGATTCCCACGGCGTTCTCGTCACGGCCGGCTTCCTCGGTCATCTTGCGTAACCGCGCGCGCCCCGCCTTGAACCGCGCCAGGCTGTCGAGCGGAAAGGCGGGGTTGGTGCCGATGGGGTACCAGGCATCGCCCAGTCGCGCCGTGCGGCGCAGGGCGGGTCCGCTCTCGCCGCCTACCCAGATCGGTGGGTGCGGCTTCTGCACGGGCTTGGGAGCGAAGATGATGTTCTCGAAGCGCACGTGATCACCGGCGAACTTGGGCTTGTCGTTCGACCAAAGCTCGAAGAAGGCCTTGATGTACTCGTCGGTGACCTTGCCGCGCTGGTCGAAGTCGGGAGCGCCGATGGCTTGGAACTCCTCGCGCATCCAGCCTGCGCCGATGCCAACGACCAGCCGTCCGCCCGACAGCACGTCGATGGTCGCCAGCATCTTGGCTGTCAGCACCGCCGGGCGGTGCGGCACGACCATCACGGAGCTGACCAATCGAAGCTTCTTCGTCTGGCCGGCAACGTAAGCCATCTCGATCAGCTGCTCGTGCCGTTCGGCACGGGCGCCTGTCGGGAATTCACCGGTCGAGCTGTAGGGATATTTGGCCTCGATGTCGGTGGGGATGACGACATGGTCGCTGAAGGTGGCGTAGTCGAAGCCCATGGCCTCGCCTCCGGTCACCAGCCGCACGAGATTTTCCGTGGCCGACAGCGGACCCTGCGTCGGCGCGTTGAAGCCGAATTTCATGGAACGAACCCTCCCGATGGTGGCCGGCATAGTACACGATGCAGCCGGCAGCGATTGCCGCTATCGTTCCGGCCATGTCCGAGATTACGTCCGAGCTTACCCGCCTGATGGCAGAAGCCAGCGCCCTGCGTGATCGCGGGCACGGGCGCCTGATTTCCTATTCGCGCAAGGTGTTCATCCCGCTGACGCACCTTTGCCGCGACGTCTGTCATTACTGCACGTTCGCCGAGACGCCGACCGCCGGTCGCGCCGCCTACCTGTCGCCCGAGCAGGTGCTGGCCATCGCGCGCGCCGGCGCCGCCGCCGGCTGCACCGAGGCTCTGTTCACCTTGGGCGACAAGCCGGAACTGCGCTATCGCGCGGCGCGCGAAGCGCTGGCCGAGCTCGGCCACGACACGACGATCTCCTACCTGAAGGCGATGTGCGCGCTGGTGCTGCGCGAGACGGGCCTGCTGCCGCACGCCAATCCCGGCGTCATGACGCGAGAGGAGATCGCTGCCTTGCGTGAGGTCAGCGCCAGCCAGGGTATCATGCTCGAATCGGCGAGCGAGCGGCTGTGCGAGAAGGGTCAGGTTCATTACGGCTCACCGGACAAGCACCCTGCCGTGCGGCTGGAGACGATCCGGCTCGCCGGCGAGCTCAAGGTACCGTTCACCACGGGCATCCTGATCGGAATCGGCGAGACGCGCGGGGAGCGCCTGCAGTCGCTCGAGGCGATTCGCGACCTGCATGCATGCTACGGCCACGTCCAGGAGGTGATCGTCCAGAACTTTCGCGCCAAGCCCGACACCAAGCGCGCCGATGCCGAGGAGCCCGACCTCGACGACCTTTTATGGACCATTGCGCAGGCGCGGCTGATCCTCGGGCCAGACATGAACATCCAGGCGCCGCCCAACCTGTCTCCCGGCGTCTATCCCCGCCTGATCGGCGCCGGCCTCAACGACTGGGGCGGCGTGTCGCCCGTCACGCCCGACCACGTCAACCCGGAAGCGCCGTGGCCCGCGCTCGAGGAGCTGACCCGGCTCAGCGCCAACATGGGCAAGGTGCTGGTCAATCGGCTCGCCGTCTATCCATCCTATGTGCGAGATGCCGATACTTGGCTCGCGCCGGAGGTCGCCACACAAGTGCGGCGGCTGAGCGATGCCGAGGGCTTCGCCCGCGAGGACGATTGGGCGCCGGGCAACAGCGAGCCGCCGCGGCCGCCGCGAATCCTGGTGCGCGACGTCGAGCCAAACCTCGCCCGCATCGTCGACCGTGCGACGCAAGGCGAGCGGCTTGATCAGCCCGAGATCGTTCGTCTGTTCGCAGCGCGCGACGCCGACTATCGCCATGTCACGGCTGCCGCTGACGCTCTGCGCGCTGCGGTCAGCGGCGGTGTCGTGCGCTACGTCGTCAACCGCAACATCAACTATACGAACATCTGTTACTTCCGCTGCCGCTTCTGCGCCTTCTCCAAGGGCCGCACGCACGAGGATCTGCGCGGCGCTCCGTATGACCTCGCTCTAGAAGAAGTCTCGCGTCGCGCGGTCGAGGCGTGGGAACGAGGCGCGACGGAAGTTTGCCTGCAAGGCGGGATTCATCCCGACTACACCGGCGAGACCTACGAAGCGATCTGTCGCGCCATCAAGGCGGCGGTTCCGGACATGCACATCCATGCCTTCTCGCCCCTCGAGGTGACGCAGGGCGCGGCGACGCTGCGGAAGCCGATCGTGACGTTCTTGGAGCAGTTGAAGGAAGCCGGGCTCGGGACCTTGCCCGGCACGGCGGCCGAGATCCTCGACGACGAGGTCCGTGCCATCATCTGCCCCGACAAGATCAACACCGCGCAATGGCTCGACGTGCAGCGCGCGGCACACAGGCTCGGCCTGCGCACCACCTCGACCATCATGTACGGCCATGTCGAGAGCCCGATCTCATGGGCCCGCCACCTGCTGGCGCTGCGCGACCTGCAGGTCGAGACCGGCGGCTTCACCGAGTTCGTGCCGCTACCCTTCGTGCACATGGAAGCGCCGATGTACCGGCACGGCCGGGCACGCCGCGGGCCGACCTTCCGCGAGGCGGTGATCATGCATTCGGTGGCGCGCCTGGTGCTGCATCCGGCGATCACCAACATCCAGACCTCGTGGGTGAAGATGGGGCCCGCTGGTGCCGCGATCTGCCTGCAGTCGGGCGCCAACGACCTCGGCGGCACGCTGATGAACGAAAGCATCTCGCGCGCCGCCGGGACACAGCACGGTCAGGAGTTCCCGCCGGCCACCATGGAGGCGCTGATCCGCTCGATCGGTCGCGAGCCGCAGCAGCGCGACACGCTCTATCGGCCGGTACCCGAGGAACGTCGCGCGGCGTCTTTCGCCGCCGGCGAGCTGGCGCCCGTGGTGCAAACGCCGCCCAAGAAGCGGGTGGCCGCCTAACGGCGCTCGAAAATATCGAGCGGCAGGACGGCCGATACCGTCATGTTCGGCACGTCCACGACCTGACTGACGCGCAAGTCGACCGCGACGCTGGCCAGACAGTAGGCCTGCTCGCGCGTGAAGCTGTAGGCGTCGGCGATGTAGTCGATCATGTTGATCAGCGCATTGCGCGCCGCGAGCGTCAGGTCCTCCGACTCGGCGCGTCCGTCGCTGCGCACCGACATGCCGGTCGTCGCGTAGTAGCCCTCGCTGGGTGAAATGCCGAACGCGCCGTGCACGCCCGGCGCGTTGTGGTGCGCGTGGCCGGGCAGCGCATAGGACGGATCGCGCTGGCGGCGTCGCGTCGCTTCGCCTTTCAGCACCTCGAAGCGTGCCACGAAGGTCGCCGAGGTCTCGACCGCGGTCCCGCACGACTCGCCGTCGCCTTGCGCGAAGTGGGCGTCGCCGACCGAGAACAGGGCACCGGGCACCTGGACGGGCAGGTACAGCGTAGCGCCCGCAGTCAGCGACTTGATGTCGAAATTGCCGCCGGTTTCATGTGGCGCAATGGTGCGTAGCGCCTTGCTCGCGATGCCTTCCTGGGCCGGCACGGCGCCGATCGCATCGGGCGGCATCACCATGCCGCCGCGGCCGAGCAGCTCGGCCTCGCGCGCCACGATCTTCTGCAACAGCTCGTGCGAGGGTGCCACGCCCATCACGCCCATGAACGGAGCGCCTGGGATACGCACACCGGGCAACTGCTCGGAGGTGGCGAAGCCGTTCGCCATTTCCCAGTGCACGACAAACGGCGTGGTGAACAGGTCGCGCAGGAAGCCGAAGCCCGGCATGATCACCGTGAAGCCGCGGTCGGCCGGGATGATCTCCTCGATCTTCACGGCCAGAAGGTCGCCGGGCTCGGCGCCGGCGACGTGCACCGGCCCAGTCATCGGATGGACGCGACCCATCTGGAGGTTGACGAGATCTGCCGGCGTCGTGTGCGGCGTGATCTGGCCGTCGACGCCGTCGATAGTGTCCATTGCGACCGTCGATCCCGAGGCGATGCGTACCAGCGGCGGGATGTCGGGGTGCCAGCGGTTGTGGCCTTTGTCGGGCTGGCGTCCGAGCGGCACCTTGGGATCGAGATGGATGTGATCGTGCGCCATGGTGCCCTCCAATCTTTGGACATGGCCATGCAAGCGAGGTGCCACGCGGCCCGAGCGTATCAGAGCCCGTGCTGAGCGAGCAGCTCTGGGATGCCGGCATCTTCGAGGAGTGCCCGCGTGCGGGTGCCGGTGGACTGCGGCATGTGGAGGAAGGACGCGAGATCGACAGGGTGGTCGATGTCCAGCGCGATGCCCGGCTGCCGAACCACGGTCGGCTGGATGCCGTGGACGCGTGCGGCGTCGAGATGCGGGAAGTAGCTGTTGTCGCCGAACCGCAGCGGCACTGCATCCGGCGGCGAGCAGATGACGGCGTTGGAGCCCAGATCGTCGTGCGCCGGCGAGATGGTGAAGGACGGTGCAGGCAGGTGCGCGGCCACGACCAGGTCGATCTCCTGCGGCGTGACCGCCGGGATGTCGGCCGGCAAGGTGATCATGCCGCCGCGGCCCTCGCGCGCCAGCAGCTCTAGGCCTGATGTGACGCTGCCGGTGTGCCCTTCGCGCGCGCCTTCGGTCACCACGCGCGCGCCAAGCCGCGTCGCGAACGCCGTTGCCTGCGGGTCGAGGGTCACCACCAGGATGCCGGCAAGGCTGCGCGCGCCGGCGACCGCCTCCAACACCTCGCCCATCATCACCTCGATCAGCGCGCGACGCTGAGCCGGCGTGAGCAGGGGCGCCAGCCGTTGCTTTGCCCCTTCCAGCTCCTTGATGGGCACGATCGCCCAGATATCCTCGGCGCGGTTCACAACGTATCGGTGAAGGCCAGCACGGCCTTGGCCAGCGACTCGCGGGTCGCGAGGTCGGTCATCAGCGTCGGTACCGCCTTGACGGGAAGGGCAAGGGCGCTCGCGCTCGCGATATCGGCGATGTCGACCACGTAACCGGAGAGGAGATCGCCGTAGCGCTCGGCGATCGTGGCTGCGCTCACTTCGAGGCCGAGCTCCTGCATCATCTTGGCGGTCGGTCCCTTGATCGCCCGTCCGCCGACGATCGGCGATACCGCCACGACGGGCGCGCCGCAGCCGGCAATCGCCTGGCGCAGCCCCGGCACGGCGAGGATCGGCTCGATGCTGATGAACGGGTTGGACGGGCAGATCACGACCGCACGCACCTTGTTCTGCAAGGCCGCGATGACCTCGGTCTGCGGGCGCGCTTTCTCGACGCCGGTGAAGGCGAGCTCGCGGACCACCGGCCGGCACTGCTGGCGGACGAAGTAGTCCTGGAAGTCGATCCAGCCCGAGTCCGAGCGCACCCGCGTGCGCACCCGATCGTCGCTCATCGGCAACACGCGTTGCGCCACCCCCAGCCGGCGGCAGACATCGGCGGTGATGGAGCAAAGCGTCTCGCCCGCCGCAAGCCGGCACGTGCGCTCGACGTGCAGTGCGAGGTCGCGGTCGCCGAGGCGAAACCACGTCTCGCCGCCGAGGCTCGCGAGCGTCTCCATGAACGACCATGTCTCGTCGCGCCGGCCCCAGCCGGTCGCCGGGTTGTCGAGGCCGGCCAGCACGTAGGTGAGCGTGTCGATATCGGGCGAGATGCTGAGGCCGAGATGCTCGAAGTCGTCGCCGGTGTTGGCCACGATCACCAATTGGTCGGCGGGCAGCACACGGGCGAGCCCGAGCGCCAGCTTGGCGCCGCCGACCCCGCCGGACAGCGCCAGCACGACACCCTCTCTCATCGGAACAGATCCTCGCTCGCCGGCCGCACCAGCTCGCGCGCCGGATTGGCCGGCGCGGTCCAGCTGAGCCCGCGCACCAGCACCACGGGCTGCGCCTCGTCGCCTTGGCCCATCACCAGCGAGGCCGCCGACGCGATCTCGTCGGCGAAGCCCGAGATGCTGACCTGCAAGGTGCGGCCGAACAGGTCGGGATTGCCGCGCAGGTCGAGCAGCGCCGGCATGCCTGATGCGCCGATCGCCACACCGGCCGTGCCGCGCCGCCAGGCGCGGCCAAAACTGTCGATGATCAGCACGGCGAGCGGCGCGCCGTAGCGGGCGCCGAGGTTCGCCCGCAGCACCTCCGCCGTCCCGTCGGGATCGACCGGCAGCAGCAGTGCGCGTTCCACGCCGTCGGCCAGGCCGACGTTCGACTGGTCGATGCCGGCATTGGCCATCACGAAGCCGAGCCGATGCTCGACGATCAGCACGTTGGGCCTGGACCGCACGACGCGAACCGATTCCGACAGGATCAGCTCGACCAGCCGTGGATCCTTCTGCACCTCCTGGGCGAGCGCCTTGGCCTTCGGCGAGGGCGTCACCGATGCGAGCTCGATCAGCCGTCCTTCCGCCTTGGAGACGATCTTCTGGGCGATAACGAGCACGTCCTGAGCGCGCGGCCGCAAGCCGCCGCGGTCGAGGCCCGCGGCGATGAGGGCTGCCAGATCGTCGCCTGCGTTGATCATGGGCAGGCCGGGAACGGCTAAAAGCTCGACGGCGCCGGTTCGGCTCATCCGTAGCGCTTGCGCAGACGCGGCAGCACCTGCTCGCCATAGAGCTTCAGGAAGCGCGCCTGGTCCGGCCCTGGGGCGTGGAACACGAGGTGGCGGAAGCCGAGCTCGACGTACTTGCCGATCTTCTCGACCTGCTCGTCGGGATCGTTGGAGACGATCCAGCGGCTGGCGGCGCGTTCGATCGGCAGGGCGTCGGCCAGCCGTTGCATCTCGACAGGGTCCTCGACGGTCATCTTCTCTTCGGGCGTGAGGGCCAGCGCCGCCCAGTGCCGCGTGTCCTGGCGAGCGCGCTCGAGGTCGGTGTCGAACGAGACCTTGACCTCGATCATGTAGTCGTACGGCTGCTTGCGCTCGCCGCCGGCGGCCAGGCCCTCCGCCACCTTGGGCATCAAGGTCTCGGTGTAGAGGTCCCACTTCTTGCCGCTGGTGCAGATGAAGCCGTCGCCCGAACGGCCGGCATAGCGGGCGACCAGGGCGCCGGCGGCCGCGACGTAGATCGGCACCTCGGTCTGCGGCCGATCGTAGATCGTCGCCTTGTCGGTGCGATAGTACTGCCCTTCGAAACTGACGCGTTCTTCGCGCCACAGAGTGCGGATCAAGGTCACGGCCTCGCGCAGGCGGGCGAAGCGTTCCTTGAACTCGGGCCATGGCTGGCCGGTCGACGGCACCTCGTTCAGCGATTCGCCGGTGCCGATCCCCAGGATCACACGACCCGGGAACATCGCGCCCAGGGTGCCGAAGGCCTGGGCGACGATCGACGGGTGATAGCGGAAGGTGGGCGTGAGCACGCTGGTGCCCATCACCAGCCGCGAGGTGCGCGCGCCCAAGGCACCCAACCACGCGAGCGAGAAGGGCGCGTGGCCGTCGACGTGCTTCCAGGGCTGGAAGTGGTCGCTGACGAATACCGAGTCGAAGCCGGTGGCCTCGGCCTGGCTGGAGAAGTCGAGGAGCTGCGAGGGCGCGAATTGTTCGGCCGACGCCTTGTATCCGACCTTGAGCACGGTGATGTTTCCCTAGTTTCGGGGGGAAGTCTTAATGGACCGCAATGCCGCTCACAACCGGCCGATCATCGTGGTCGTCATGGGGGTATCGGCCTCGGGCAAGACGACGGTCGCCCGCCTCCTGGCCGAGCGGCTGCACGCGGCGTTCCAGGAGGGCGACGCGCTGCACCCGGCCGCGAATGTCGAGAAGATGAAGAATGGCATTCCGCTTACAGACGCCGATCGCCTGCCCTGGCTGCACAGGATCGCACAAAGGATCGACGAATGGCGGTTGGCCGGCCAGTCCGGCGTGCTGACCTGCTCGGCGCTGAAGCGCAGCTATCGCGAGATCATTGTCGGCGACAGGCCCGAGGTGCGGCTGGTGTACCTGAAGGGATCGCACGCGCTGATCCGGCGAAGGATCGAGGCGCGCCACGGCCATTTCATGCCGGCCTCGCTGCTCGACAGTCAGTTCGCGACGCTCGAGGAACCCGGACCCGACGAACGTCCGGTTACCGTCGACATCGATGCGGCGCCCGAGCGAATCGCCGACGAGGTCGTGTCCCGGCTCGGGGACTAGAGCGTGACGAGGTTTAAATTCCGTCATCCCGACCGGAGCACCCCTCGACTTCGCTCGGCTCCGGTCGGGATGACGGGGAGTTTCAATCGGCCGGCGGCTTCGGCTCGAACCCTGGAGCCCATTCGGCGTGCTGCGGCAAGCCGTCGTCGATGGTCCACCATGGTGTCTTGGGACGAGACGAAGATCTGCAGCCTGGGCTTCACGCCGGGATCGTCATCGAGCAAGCCGGCCGGCAGGCTGACCGTCTCAAGGTAGGGCACCGCGCGTCGGGCACGCGCGCGCTGCAGCGCCGGCAGAAGAAGCGAAAGCCGCCCGGCGCAGACTCGTACGTTGCGATCAGGTCCTGGCCGGCCAGCCAATGGCACCGCTCAGCTTGCGGCAAGTGCTGCAGTGACAATGGGTCATGGAGCGAACCGCCTCGATCTCTTTGCGATTACGCTCTGTCGATTTCGCCGCCGGCGTCGACCCAGCCTTTGAAGCCGCCGAGGTTGCGGACCTTGTCGTAACCCATGTCCTTCAGCGTCTTGCCAACCAGGGCGGCGCGCCCGCCGGAGGCGCAATAGGTCACCACCGTCTTTGTGCGGTCGAACGCGGCATCGTGCATCGGCGATGCGGGATCGGCACGGAACTCCACGAGTCCGCGCGGCACGGCCACCGCGCCCTTCACCTTGCCGGATGCCGCGACTTCGGCGGGTTCGCGCACGTCCAGGAACAACACATCGCTGCGACCGACCAGGACCTTGGCGTCTTGCGGGCTGATGCGCGGCACTTCGGCCTCGGCTTCGGCCAGCATCGTTTGCACGGTCTTCATGCTGTTCTCCTCCGAGTGCAGGATTGCCTACTCCTTGCCGCGCACGACCAGCACCGGGCAAGAGGCCTGGCGCATCACGGCTTCGGCTACGCTGCCGAGCAGCGCCCGCCGCAGGCCACCGCGACCGTGGCTGCCGACAACGATCAGGTCGGCCGGCCAGTCCTTGGCGGCGCGCACGACCTCCGTGGCGGCACTGCCGATCTCGACGAACTCCAGAATGGGCGAATTGAGCGAGAGGTGGCTGCGAAAATCATCGATGAGCTTGTGCGCTTCGTCACGCGCGGCGGCCTCCAGCGTCGCCGGCTGGACACCCGTGTCGGCGGCGTTCACGAGCTCCGGCTCGATGACATGGATGAAGGCGAGCTCCGCGCCGGCGAAGCCAGCGAGCTCGGCCGCCACGTCTACGGCGTGTGCGGCGATCGGCTCGCCATCGACGGCGACCAGGATCTTCTTGAACGGCAGGGCGGCCTCCTTTGCGGCAAGGCCGCATCAGGCGCCCGGGCTCCCTCCATCGTCAATCCGCCATCGTCAATATCGTGGGCGGCCCCGCCCGTGAAGCGTTGCGGTGCGGCGCTCCACGGTGCGGGGTCTCACCGCTCCGGGTGTGCGCTTCGGGGGGAGAGGGAGCGGCTATCGGACGGTACCGGCGATGGACGGCCTCGCCTGGGCCGAAATTGTGATATCGCGCGCACAGCCGAGCGGCAGACGCGGGTTCGCACCTCGAGCCGCGGCCCCGCAGCAAGGCCCACGTCCAGAGTTGCGCTGCGAAAGGCGGCTGTCGCGATGCGATGCGCGCTCGGTCGAGCGGCGTTAACATCGCCAAAGGCACATCGGGAGCAACCCATGCTCGACTACGAGGTCATCGTGATCGGCGCCGGCGTGGCCGGCATCTACCAGATCAAGCAGCTGGTCGACTTTGGCGCGAAGGCGACCGTCCTGGAAGCGGCCCCCGACCTCGGTGGCACCTGGTACTGGAACCGCTATCCCGGCTGCCGCTTCGACTCGGAGAGCTACACTTACGGTTACTCGTTTTCACGCGAGCTGCTGGACGAGTGGCACTGGAGGGAGAGATTCTCCAGCCAGCCCGAGAACCTGCGCTACCTGAACCATGTCGCGGAAAAGTTCGACCTGCGGCGTCACATGCAATTCAACTGCCGTGTCGAGGCTGCTCACTACGATGAGGCCGCCAACGCCTGGCGGCTGAGCCTCGGCGACGGCCGAACGCTCAGTGCCCGCTTCGTCATCCTGACGCTCGGCTTGCTGTCGATCCCGACCCTGCCGCGTCTCGAGGGCATGGACCGCTTCAAGGGGCAATCCTTCCACACTTTCTATTGGCCGAACGAAGGCGTCGAGCTCGCGGACAAGAAGGTGGCGGTGATAGGCACCGGTGCCACAGCGATCCAGGTGATCGCCGAAATCGCCGACAAGGTCGGGACGCTCACCGTCTTCCAGCGCCGGCCCAATTGGGCGGCCCCGCTCAACAACAGCCGCATCTCGGACGAAGAGATGGCGGATATCCGTCGGCGCTACGACGAAATCTTCGCCACCTGCGCGCGCACGCCTGGCGGCTTCGAGCATGAGCCCGACCGGCGCGGCTTCTGGGAAGTGCAGCGCGAGGAGCGGCTGAAGCTGTGGGACCGGCTGTATGACGAGCCGGGCTTTGGCATTTGGCTCAGGAACTTCCGCGAGATCTTCACCGACGAGGCGGCCAACGCCGAGTTCTCGGAATATATCGCCGAGCGCATCCGTCGCCGAGTCAAGGATCCCAAGGTCGCCGAGAAGCTCATTCCGCGCGACCATGGCTTCGGCGTGCAGCGCGTGCCGCTCGAGACCTACTACTACGAGGCCTACAATCGCGACAACGTGCAGCTGGTCGACATCAGCGAGACTCCGATCGAGTGCGTGACGGAAACCGGCCTGCGCACCACCGAGCGCGCGTTCGACTTCGACATCGTCGTCTACGCCACCGGGTTCGATGCCATCACCGGGGCGTACGACCATATCGACATCAGAGGCAGAGGCGGCGAGACGCTGCGCGACAAATGGAACGACGGGCCGACGACGTTTCTCGGCATGATGATCCACGGCTTCCCCAATCTTCTCATGCCGTCGGGACCGCAAAGTGGCTCGGCCTCGACCAACTATCCGCGCGGCATCGAAACCGGCGTCAACTGGTGCACCAAGTTGCTCGGCTACATGCGAGATCACGGCTACGATCGCGCCGAGCCGACCGCCGCGGCGGAGACGCGCTGGACCGAGCACGTCAAGCAGATGTACTCGATGATGCTGATGCGCAAGGCGAAATCGTGGTTCACCGGATACAACTCCAACGTCCCGGGCCACGAACAGGGGCGTATCCGTTATTTCGTCTACAACGGCGGCGCCCCCAAGTACGTCTCGACCATCAACAAGGTGGCGGACAGCGGTTATGAGGGGATCGTTTTCGCACCAACCGATGCCACCGGACACGGCGATCTTGCGGCAATGCCCGGATCGGAGTCTCGTATCCAAGTGGTCTAAGTGACAGGCTGAACACAGCCGCCTGTTCGTCGGTCCCGCAACGAAGGTCGGGAGCCCGCGTTGCGTTCGCGCAACTGCGACGCGGGTCAGATATCTCATGACGCTTCGAGGCCATTCGCTGCTGGTCTTCGTCCTCGGAGCCCTGTGCACCACGGCGGCGGCCGCTGATCGCACGATGGCATTTGCCGGCCGATCCGATGTTTCCACTAATGAGCGCATTGCCACGCCGCTACCGTCGGCCTC
>JAFAKN010000129.1 GCA_019235415.1 Alphaproteobacteria bacterium | reverse complement strand
CATCGCGGCGTAGTCGCCGGAGATATCGGTCGAGCGGTACTTCTCGGTCGAGACCTTCATGATGTGCAGCTCGGTCGCCATCGAGAAGTTGTTGAGCAGCACCGACATGATCGGGATGCGCTCGCGCACCGCGGTCTCGAAATCCATGCCTGTGAAGCCAATGGCCGCGTCGCCCCAGACATTGATGCAGAGCTTGTCAGGGCAGGCGAGCTTGGCGCCCATGGCGAGCCCCAGCCCATAGCCCAGCTGGGTGGTCTTGCCCCAGCCGATGTAGGTGTGCGGATCCGTCGAGCGCCAGAACGGCGAGAGCTGGTCGCGCGGGCTGCCGGCATCGTGGGTGATGATGGTATTGGCGACGTCGACGGTGTGCTGCAGGTCCCACAGCACGCGATAGGGATTGAGCGGCTCGTCGCTGCTGGTGAGCTTGGGCATCCACTCCTTGAGCCACTCCTCGGTGATTGCCTTGATCTCAGCCGCCACTGGAGCTGCGTCGCGCTTGGTCGCACCGCCGTGCTTGCAGGCTGCGATCAGGGCGGCGAGCGTGAGCTTGGCGTCGCCCACCAGGCCGTACTTGATCGGCACGTCCTTGTTGAGATGGCCTGGGTCCAGCGTCGCCTGGATGATCGTCTTGCCCTTGGGCATCGAGATGCCAAAGTTGGTCTCGGTGAACGAGCAGCCGATGCCCAGGATGACGTCCGACTGGTCGAGGAACTGGCGCACGGCCTTGGGATACGCGCGGCCGCCCGAGCCCAGGGCCAGGGGATGGCTCTCGTCGAAACAGCTCTTGCCTTCGAGACTGGTGCAGACCGGGATGGCCAAAAGCGCGGCAAGGTCGCGCAGCTCGCCGTAGGCTTCCGCCCAATGCACGCCCTGGCCGGCGTAGATCACCGGCCGCTCGGCGGCCATCAGCACCTTGGCGACTTGCGCGACGGCGGCGGGATCGGGGCCGTACTTGGTGACGACCACGGGCTCGTAGTTCAGCGGCTCGGGCGCGTCCTCGGCATAGGCGTCGGCCGGCAGCTCGACGATCACCGGCGAGCCACGGCCGTTGCGCAGCAGGCTGAAGGCGCGGCGCATGATGTTGGCCACTTCCTTGCCGCTGGTGACCGGCTCGGAGTGCTTGGCGACGTGCGCCATGGCGAGCGTCGAGTTGAAGTTGGGCGGCACGTGCGCGATGCGGCGCGGATAGCCCTGCGGGATGACCAGCAGCGGAACGGACTCGCCGTAAGCCTGCGCGATGCCGCCGTAGGCATTCTCCGAGCCGGGACCGCTTTGCATGCAGAACACACCCATCTTGCGGCCCTTGCTCAGGCGCGACATGGCGTCGGCCATGTGCAGGCCGATGCGCTCCTGGCGCACGATGATGGGCCGGATATCGATCGCGGCGCAGGCCTCGATCAGATGGTTGACCGGATAGGCGAAGAGGTACTCGACGCCTTCCTTCTTGAGGATGTCGGCGATCGCCGGGCCGGTCTTCATTCTTAATCTCCTCCCGCTAGACATTCTTGTTGGGGCTCTCCCCCTCCTACCCTCCCCCGTCTGACGGGGGAGGTGGCCGAAGGCCGGAGGGGGAGAGCTACGGCAAGACTATTTGTTCAGCTCCTTCATCGCGCTGTCGAGGCCGCCCAAGGTCAGCGGGAACATGCGGCTCGAGCTGAGCTGCTGTAAGAGCTGGATCGACGGCGTGTAGCTCCAGTGCCGCTCGGGCACCGGGTTCAGCCACACCAGGCTGCGGTAGGTGTCGGCCATGCGCTGCATCCAGACCTGGCCCGCCTCCTCGTTCCAATGCTCGACCGAGCCGCCGGGATAGGCGATCTCGTAGGGGCTCATCGAGGCGTCGCCGACGAAGATCACCTTGTAGTCGGGCGGATAGGTGTGCAGCAGCTGCGCCGTCGGGAACGTATCGATGTGGCGCCGGCGATTGTCCTTCCACAGCTTCTCGTAGAGGCAGTTGTGGAAGTAGAAGAATTCCAGGTGCTTGAACTCCGAGCGCGCCGCCGAGAACAGCTCCTCGCAGACGCGGATATGAGCGTCCATCGAGCCGCCGATGTCGAACAGCAGCAGGAGCTTCACCTTGTTGCGCCGTTCGGGGATCATCTTGATGTCGAGATAGCCCGCGTTGCGCGCCGTCGAGCGGATGGTGTCGGGCATGTCGAGCTCGACCTCCGCCCCCTCGCGCGCGAACTTGCGCAGCCGGCGCAGCGCCAGCTTGATGTTGCGCGTGCCGATCTCGACGGTGTCGTCGAGGTTCTTGTACTCGCGCTTGTCCCACACCTTGACGGCCCGGCCCTCGCGGTTCTTGTCCTGGCCGATGCGCACGCCCTCGGGATTGAAGCCATAGGCGCCGAACGGCGAGGTGCCGGCGGTGCCGATCCACTTGGAGCCGCCCTGATGGCGCTTCTGCTGCTCCGCGAGACGCTTCTTCAGCGTCTCCATCAGCTTCTCCCAGCCGCCCATCGCCTCGATCTGCTTCTTCTCCTCCTCGGTGAGAAGCTTCTCGGCAAGCTTGCGCAGCCATTCCTCGGGGATCTCGGCCGTCGTGCCCTCGGCAGGCAGCGCCTCGAGGCCCTTGAAGACATGGCCGAACACGCGGTCGAACTTGTCGAGGTTGCGCTCGTCCTTCACCAGGGCCGAGCGCGACAGATAGTAGAAATGGTCGACGCTGTAGTCGGCGACGCCTTTGTCCATCGCCTCCATCAGCGCCAGGTACTCCTTGATGGAGACCGGCACCTTGGCCTGGCGCAGCTCGAGGAAGAAGTTCACGAACATGGTGATCTCCTATCCCTTATCATATTCCTCTCCCCCCTAGCGGGCAGGGCATTCGCATATAACGCCAAAATGCCGTCATCCCGACCGGAGCCTCGCGCAGCGAGGCGAAGCGGAGGGACCTGTATTGTTGCTGCATCAACGAGACAGGTCCCTCGACTACGCCACCCTTCGGGCGGCTCCGCTCGGGATGACGGGGAAAATTGGCCATCTGCGAATACCCTGCCCTAGCGGGGGAGAGGAAAACGAAGGGCGACTAGAACCAATTACTGCCGCTGTTCCCGTCGCGCCATGAAGGCCAGGCGCTCGAACAGGTGCACGTCCTGCTCGTTCTTCAGGAGCGCGCCGTGCAACGGCGGAATCAGCTGCTTGGAATCCTTCGCGCGCAGCGTCTCGGGTGGCATGTCCTCGACCATCAAGAGCTTTAGCCAGTCGAGCAGCTCGGAGGTCGACGGCTTTTTCTTCAGGCCGGGCACCTCGCGAATATCATAGAAGATGTTCAACGCCTCGCGCAGCAGGTTGCGCTGCAGGCCAGGAAAGTGCACGTCGACGATCTGAGTCATGATCTCGCGATCGGGGAAGCGGATGTAATGAAAGAAGCAGCGACGCAGGAAGGCGTCGGGCAGCTCCTTCTCATTGTTCGAAGTGATCATCACGATCGGCCGCTGCACGGCCTTCACCGTCTCCTGCGTCTCGTAGACGTAGAACTCCATGCGATCGAGCTCGAGGAGCAGGTCGTTGGGGAACTCGATGTCGGCCTTGTCGATCTCGTCGATCAGCAGCACCGGGCGCTGGTCGAGGGTGAATGCGTCCCACAACTTTCCGCGCTTGATGTAATTGCGGATGTCCTTGACCCGCTCGTCGCCCAGCTGGCTGTCGCGCAATCGGGAGACCGCGTCGTACTCGTAGAGGCCCTGCTGCGCCTTGGTCGTCGACTTGATGTGCCATTCGATCAGCGGCGCGCCGATCGCCTTGGCGACCTCGTGGGCCAGCACCGTCTTGCCGGTGCCCGGCTCGCCCTTGATCAGCAACGGACGCTGCAGCGTGATGGCCGCATTCACCGCCACGCGCAGGTCGTCGCTGGCCACATAGGAGTCGGTTCCGGTAAATTTCATGGTGCAAAATCCAGGTTCACATCGGAGATGTGATCCAACCTAGAGGCGCACCCACCCAGCAGCAAGGCCGCGGCTGCAGATCAGCCGCCAACCCGCACGATGAAATAGACGATGGCGGCGGCGGCGATCAGCAGCGACAGCGCAAGCTTGGCCGGGGCGAAGCGCAGGGCAGGCTCACGACCACCCGGCGCCACGACGTCGGCCCTGGGCTTGTAGCCGGTGAACATCGCGCCGATCAGGTTCTGCCGTTTCCAAACGAGATAGGTGATGGCGGCGAGCACGTGCACGGCGACCAGCACCAGCAAGACGTTGACCCAGAACCAGTGGAACTTGGTGATGCGCTCGCTCCACTTGTCCGGCAACAGACCGGACAGCGGCCCATTCACCATGGCGGTGTCGGTGTCGACCGAGAACAGCCCGGCAGTGACTTGCGTCAGCACTGCGAGCAGCAGCACGATCACCATCAGACCGCCGGCCGGATTGTGACCGGCCTCGAACGTGCTCCGTCCCCGGACCAGGCACGCCAGATAGTGGATGCAGGCGCGCGGGCCTTTGACGAAGTCGGAAAAACGCGCCGTCGTGCTGCCGACGAATCCCCAGGCGATGCGGAACAACAGCAGCGTGAGAATCGTGTAGCCCGACAGCAAATGCACGTTCCTCCAGTCACCACCGGCTTCCCCGGTGAAGTAGGAGACGCACAGGAGCAACACCAGGCACCAATGAAACAGCCGGACTGGAAGGTCCCAGATGCGAAGCCTGTCAGTCTTTTGAGCCATTGATCTTCACCCCGGTTTGCCGATCTCAAACGCACACGCAGTCGTGATGCCGCAGGCGGGCTTGGGTTGTTCGCTTTCGCGTCAAGCTCTGCAACAAATACCGCGCCGTCGAGGAAAAACTTCCCGTCGGCAGAGGCGATTTTTCAATCGGGGGACCTTTCATGAGGAAGTCTTTGGGCATGAGGAAGTCTCTGGTCGTTGCGATGGTGGGCGCGCTGGCGGCAGGCGCCATGGTTGGCGGCGCGACGATTGCGCTCGCGCAAGCCGACCCCATCAAGGAGCGGCAGGAGAACCGCAAGCAGGCGGCGGCCGCTATGCGTGCCATCAAGGGCGTCATCGACGCCAAAGGCAACGCAAAGGACGCAGTCGACCAGGCTGCCAAGCTCAAGACGCTCGAAGTGGCCTTCGTGAAGCTGTTTCCGGCGGGCTCCGATAAGGGCGACACCAAGGCTCTGCCCGCAGTGTGGACCGACTGGGCGGGCTTCGACGCGGCGAGCAAGAACGCCGAGACGGCATTCGACAAGCTGTCCGTGGCCGCCGGTTCCGGCGACATCGCCCAGCTTCAAGCGGCGTTCGCCGATGCCGGCAAAGCCTGCGGCGCCTGCCACGAGAAATTCCGCGCCAAAGCCAACTGAGCCCGTCGCGCTGGCGTCGGCTCGCGCACAGGGCAGGTGCAACAGCACAAGAGGGCGATGGCACAGCCGTCGCCCTTTTTAATTGAGTGGACGCGTTCGCCTGTCAGGCCGCAGCCGCAGCCGAAACCCCGAGCGCCTGGAAAGCCACCGACTGCGCAGCGAAGCGCCATGTCTGCGAAGCACGATCGGGCGAAAGCTTCAGGCGCTGCCTGAGCTTCAGCCAGCTATCGATGCCGAACGCGGCGTCCAGCGAATCGAGCACCATGGCACGCGTCCTGGGCTCGAGCGGGCCGAGCTCGGCGGCGAACCAGTCGGCCAACCGCTCGCGCAGCACCTTGCGCAGCGCGTCGACTCGGGCACCGACGGCAGGGGCTGCCTCCTTGAGGCGTCCGGCAAAATGCCATACCGGCAGCCACTCCTCGAACAGCTGCGCCCGGTCCGAAACCAGCAGTTCAACGCGGTTCGACAGCGGCGCGGCAGGGTCGACCCGACCCGCATGGTCGAAGCCGCGACTGACCGCGAGATCGAAGGCAGCCGCATAGAGATCCGCGATGCTTTGGAACATGCGCTCAAGATCGTGCGCGGCGACTCCCGCGATCGTCGCGATGGCCATGGCGCTCGGCCGATTGTCGCCCGCTTGAATGAGGTCCAAGGTCGCCTGGAGCAATGCTTGCCGAATCCTGAGGCCGTGCACCATGCGCGGATCCCGGACCTGGGAAACGTCGACGGGGAACCCAACGATCTTCATGAGAGCGCCACCGCAATTAAGAAATGCTTAATATGTCTACTTTAACACGCGCACTTGAAACCGTAACTTGCAAAAATGCATATCTGAAGGAAATAAAAGCCGGCTTTTGTGGGTTTTTCTCCATTGAGATAGGCATTTTTGGGTATCTCGGTGCAACTCTTGTCTCTTTCGCTGCAACAATGCCGCTCGCCGTAGATCCTTCACAAGGCCTTTTTCACCTCGAGGGGGAGGACATTGGCCCCAAAATATGAAAGGCCGGTCGCTTGGGGAACGACCGGCCTTCCTTTAGAGCCCGCCTGGGTGTGGGGTATCGAAGCCTTGGGGTGTGTGGGAAGGGGCTTCGATGAGCGGCTTGGGAGGCCGCCGACGGGCTATCTGGTTATCTCGCTGCACCACGTTCAGCAGTGCGTTTCAGCAATATTCTTCCTGCACTCGATCTCAACTGCAAACATAAGCTAGCAAACCTGCTCGCCCAATTTTAGTTGCAAAATTGCATATCTGGGTTCGCCCGAACCTCGAATTTGCTTACATTTTCTGCACGGAGAGAGAGGCAGATAGGCGAAAACAGGGAAGCTGGGCGCCCATCGAATCGCGATCTGCGCGACACTTTGACCAATAAACAGCCAACTTCACTACGCTGCACAGAATTGAAGCGGTCCGCGGCCGATGACTATGGCGGTCCCCCAGGTTGCTTGCCGTCCCTGCGCGTCCGTCGCGATTTCGTGTTAATGTCACCTTCTAAGTCGCTTCGCCACAGTCCAATCGAGAGAGGTTCCTGCGTGACCGCCGTTCGTTCCCGCCCTGGTTTCGCGGCGCTGAGCGCCGCCATCGCGCTCGTGCTGTTCGCCCATTCCGCTGCGGCGGGCTTCGAGGAAGGAGTCAAGGCGTTGCAGGGCGGTGACTTGCCGACGGCCGAAAAAGAGCTCCAGGTCCTGATCAAGGAACGTGACCCGCGCGCCGAGTTCCTCGCCGGGCTGTACATCTACGGCAACCCAGAGTCGAAGCTTTACGACGTCAACAAGGCGACGCCCATGCTGCTCGATGCGGCGGAGCGCGGTTATGTGCCCGCCATGCTGCCGATTGCCGGCGCCTATGCCGACGGCAAGGGCGTGCCGAAAAGCGCCTTCGAAGCCTACAAGTGGCTGGCGATTGCCGAGCATTGGAACGCCCCTGTCGCCCCGCAATCGTTCGACCAGCTGACCCACGACCTGAAGCCGGACGAGATCGAGAAGGCCAAGGCGGCCGCGCTGGCCTACACCTTCAAAACGAAATGAGCCGATTCGGCGCGACGCTGCTCGTGGCCTTGTTGGCCATGGCAGAGGCTGCGCCCGCACAGCAAGCGGGCATGCAGGACGTTGCGCCGGCCTTGCAACCGCCGGTCGCCGCCTACCGTGCCGGCGATCGCGCAGCCGCCGAGACGGCGTTTCGCGGTTTGGCGCCGGGCAATGCCGACGCGCAAGCCTGGCTCGGCGCCGTGCTGCTCGACCGTGGCGCCGACCGCGAAGCGTTGCGGCTGATCCAGCAGGCGGCCGGCGCCGGTTCGCCGGAGGGCGAGCACCGTCTCGCTCTGGTCTACGCCCTGGGGCTGGCGGGCGTCCCGCGCGACGACGCGAAGGCCGCAGCGCTGTTCGAAAAGGCGGCTGCCGCCGGTCATACTCGCGCCCAGATCAATCTCGGCATCCTGTATCTGGCTGGTCGCGGCGTGCCGCGCGACGTCGTGCTCGCCCGTTCCTGGCTCGAAAAGGCCGCGCTCAGCAACGACCCGCAGGCGCTCTACACCCTGGGCCGGGCGATGTCCGACGCGTCCGAACAGGCCGGTCCCGATCCGGTCCGCGCCGCCGATCTCTATCGCCGGGCCGCCGAGAAGGGCCACGTGCTGGCAGGCTTGCGGTACGGGCTGGCGTTGAGCGAAGGGTTCGGCGTGAAGGCCGACCCGGCTGCGGCTCAGCGATGGCTGACGCAGGCCCAGGAACGCGGCGTGCCGGAGGCGGCGCTGGCGCTGGGCGACCTCGCCGCACGCACGCCAGCATCGCGCGACAAGGCGGCCAACGAGAAGGTCGTGAAGGCGGCCATCAGCTGGTACGAGATCGCCGCCAGTGGCGGTGTGCCGTCGGCGCAGTTCAAGCTCGCCAACGCCTATTTCGCCGGGGTCGGAGTCACACGCGATCCGGCGCAGGCACAGGCCTGGTACACGCGCGCCGCGCAGCAGGGCCAGCCGCAGGCGCAGTACGCGGTGGGGATCATGCTGCTGGGCGGCGTGGCCGGCGCCAAGGATCCGGTCGAAGGCTACAAGTGGCTGATCCTGGCCGAGCGTAACGGCCATCCGGATGCGAAATCGGTGCGCGAGAAATCGGCCGAGCAGCTCAGCGACGCAGAGCGGCGCCGAGCCGAGGAGCTGGCGCAGCGCTTCACCTCGACCCTTGAGCGCCCACTCGACGATGCGGCCGCCAACGGACCTGCACGGCCGTCCGCCAGCCGGTAGGCTCCGCGGATGAGTCCGTCCGGCGCCATGAGCGGCTCGACGCCGAGCCTGACGCGCCCCGAGGTCACGCTCGCAGTGTGCCGTGGGGCGTGCCGTTTGATGCGCCAGGCTGGGCACTCGGTCCTGCTCGAGGTGCCCCTGCCCGACGGCCGGCGCGCCGATATCCTCGCCCTCGGCGCCGCCGGCGAGCTCACCATCGTGGAGGTCAAGTCGTCGATCGAGGACTGGCGGGTCGACGCCAAGTGGCCCGACTATCTCGCCTGGTGCGACCGGCTGTTCTTCGCCGTCCCGCTCGATTTCCCGCAAGCGCTGATCCCCGTGGAGATCGGCCTGATCGTGGCCGACGCCTACGGCGGCGACGTGTTGCGCACACCCGATCGCCGGCCGGTTACGGCAGCGCGCCGCAAGTCGCTGTTGATCGACTGCGCCCGCCTCGCCTCCGAGCGACTGGCACAGCTGCACGATCCGGAGTTCTGCGGCATCGATTAGACCAGCTGCTGGCGCCGTCATCCCGAGCGAAGCGAAGCCGAGGGACCTCTTTTTGAGGACGAGACAACAAAGCAGGTCCCTCCGCTACGCGCGTAGTTTATCCCGAGCGAAGTCGAGGGGCGCTCCGGCCGGGATTACGTTTACCCCGCTGCGTGGACAGCCTCGGCCATGCGGATGCGCGCATAGGCCATCACTTCGGTGGGCGGGCCGACCCGCTCGATGCGGCCGTCCATCAGCAGGGCGACCCGGTCCGCGATCGCCAGAGGCGCAAGGCGATGAGTGATGATGATCACCGTGCGGCCGCGCGCGCCGGTCTTGAGCCGGCGTAACAGCTGCTCCTCGGCGGCTGGATCGAGCGCGCTGGTCGCCTCGTCGAGGATCAGGATGCGCGGGTTGCGGATCAAGGCGCGGGCGATGCACAGGAGCTGGCGCTGCCCCATCGAGAGGCCGAGCCCGCGTTCGCCCAGCAGCGTGTTATAGCCCTTGGGCAGGCGCTGGATGAAATCGTGGGCGCCGACGAACTTGGCGACCGCCACGACGCGGCTGGGATCCTTGTCGGCCACGCCCAGGGCGATGTTGTCGCGCACCGAACCGGAGAAAAGCTGCAGCTCCTGCGGCACGCAGCCGATCTGGCTGCGCAACTGGGGGGGCGAGAGATGGGCGACGTCCATGCCGTCCACCAGCACGCGCCCCGCGATGGGCTGGATCAGGCCCTGCACGAGGTTGACGAGAGTGGTCTTTCCCGAGCCGGAGGGTCCGATGATGCCGACGATCTCCCCGGCACCGATCGCCAGGCTGACGTCGCGCAACAGCGCCGGCCTCTCCGGTTCGATGCGATAGCTGGCGCGCTCCAACGCGATGTCGCCGGAAAAGCTCGGCATGGGCGTGACGCTGCCCGGCTCCGCCTCGGCAGCCTCGTGCATCAGGGCATCGATGCGCCGCAATGCGATCGCCGCGGCTTGCAGCTGATGCCAGGCCGAGGCGAGTGCACGCATCGGCTGCAGGGTGCGCGCTGCAAGCATGTTGGCCGCCACGAACGCACCGACGCTCAGTCGATGATCGAGCACGCCATGGACGCCGATGACGGCAATCGCCAGCAGCGCCACCAGCTGCAGCGCACCGCAGGCGCTGGCCGACAGACTGGCCAAGTGGCCGGCGCGGAAGCTCGTGAAGGCGGCTTCCTCGATGCGCGACTGCCAGCGCCGCTCGATCTCGGCCTCGAGCCCCAACGCCTTGATGCTGAGCGCGTTCACGACGGTCTCGCCCAGCAACGAGCTCTTGTCGGCAAGGGCGGCAAAACCGCGCTCGGCCAGCCGACGCTGCGCGCGGTGCGTGACCAGCGACAGTCCGACCGCGATCGGCAGGGCAACGGCGGCGACCGTGCCGAGCGTTGCGTCGACGAAAAACAGCGCCGCGAGGAACAGCGCGGCAAAGGCAAGGTCCATGGCCAGCACCGGCATGTGGCCGGTGAAGAAGCCGCGCAGGACGTCGAGCTGGCGCAACCGCTCGATCGCCACACCCGACGGGGTGCGTTCGAATTGCCGGTAGGGCAACTGAAGGAGGTGATGCAGGACCTCGCCGCTCATCAGGACATCGAGCCGCGCCCCGGTGCGGGCCGCCAGCCAGCCTCGCGTCGCGCGCAAGGCGAAGTCGACGAGGTAGGCGATCAGCATTCCGAGACTGAGAGCGAGCAGCAGAGCAGACGCTTCGGCCGATCGGCCCGGGCCGATCACCTTGTTCAGCGCCAGCATCATGAAGAGCGGCGTCGCAAGGGCCACCAGGTTGATCGCGAAGGATGCGGCGGCAAGCTTCGCCAGCGCCGGCCTCATCTGCCGCCACAGCGGCGTGTACCAGGCGTCCTGGCGCATCGCCGGCGGCCGCTCGCCCATCACCAGGGCGCAGTGGCCCAGAGCGCCGCACACCTGCTCCGCCGACAGCGGCAAGAGCCGGCCTTCGATGAGGTCGAGGATGCTCCAGTGAGCACCCTGGCGGCGCATCACCACATGGACCTCGCCATTATCGCCCAACACGGCGAACGGGGTGGGCAGTGCGCCGAGCGATCCGACATCGAACTCGACGGCCTCCGCGCATAGTCCCAGCCGACGGGCTGCCCTCAGGAAGGCCGATGAATCGAGCCCGGTCGCCGGTACAGGGGCCAGCGCGCGCACGTCGGCCTCGCTGAGCGGCCGGCCTTTCTGCTGCGCCATGTAGAGGAAGGCGCGCATGAGAGCATCGATTGGCCGCGCAGCGGCGTCATCCGGCGCCGTTGCGCTGTCGACGGTCTCCAGAGGGGCCATGCACCGTCTGCTCCTGCAGACTTGTTATCGCCCTTCCATCTTATCAGACAAGTCTTGTAATTTCAAAGACTTGGCCCATTATACTAACTGTCAGCGTGCACTAAAAGCACGCTTCAGCTCGGGCACGAGATCAGTCCGCTCCCAGGAGAAGCCGCCGTCCTTGTCGGGCTTGCGCCCGAAATGACCATAGGCCGCCGTACGCTTGTAGATCGGCTTGTTGAGCTGCAGCGTGCGGCGGATGTTGGTCGGCCGCAGCGGAAAGAGGTCGCCCAGCACCCTCTCGAGCTTGCGCTCGTCGACCTTGCCGGTGCCCTGCGTGTCGACATAGAGCGACATGGGGTCGGCAACGCCGATCGCATAGGCGACCTGGATCAGGCAACGGTCGGCGAGGCCCGCTGCAACCACGTTCTTCGCCAGATAGCGGGCTGCGTAGGCCGCCGAGCGGTCCACCTTGGTCGGGTCCTTGCCGGAAAAGGCACCACCGCCATGCGGCGCGAAGCCGCCGTAGGTGTCGACGATGATCTTGCGCCCGGTCAAACCGCAATCGCCGTCCGGTCCGCCGACCACGAAGTTGCCGGTCGGATTGACGAAGAAGTCGGCGCTCTTCTTGGGCATCCAGCCCTTGGGCAGCGACTTCTCGACATAGGACGCGATCATCTCCTTGATCAGCCCCGAGTTGTACTTCTTGCCCTTGGCGGTGGCCTCCCTGTGCTGGGTCGAGACCACGACCTTGGTGGCGCCGACCGCCTTGCCGTCGACGTAGCGCACCGTGACCTGGCTCTTGGCGTCCGGTTGCAGGTCGGGCAGCTCGCCAGAGCGGCGCGCCTTGCTCAACACCTCGAGGATCTTGTGCGAAAAGTAGATCGGGGCTGGCATGTAGGAGCCCTTCTCATATTCCTCGCTGTCGCGGCAGGCGAACCCGAACATCAGGCCCTGATCGCCCGCGCCTTCCTGCTCGCCGAGATTGCCGCCTTTCTTCTTCGCGTCGACGCCCATGGCGATGTCCGGCGACTGGCCGTGCAGCAGCACCTCGACGTCGGCCCCGTGGAAGGAAAAGCCGTCCTGGTCGTAGCCGATGTCGCGCACGACGTTGCGGGCGATGTCGCTGATGGCCTCGCGATTGACCACCGTGTGCTTGCCGTACTTGTGCATGAAGGGCGCCGAAGCGCGGCCTTCGCCGGCGATCACGATCTTGTTGGTGGTGGCGAGCGTCTCGCAACCGAGCCGGGTGTTGGCATGGCTGTCGTCGGCGTGGCCGAGCTCGACGTCGTTGGCAATGAAGGCATCGAGGATGGCGTCCGAGATCTGGTCGCAAACCTTGTCCGGATGACCCTCGGAAACCGATTCACTGGTGAAAATGTAGTCTTTGAGCGTCAAGGCAAGCCCTCCCACAGATCGCACTGGACTCCGGGCAGGGCGGCACATCCGCCTTCGTCCGGCTTAGCCTTTATTGTCGCGGTGGCAAGTCGTCCAAATCCGTCCGCGGCGGCGTCGCCCATCGACGCCGCGCCGCTAAAAACGCCAGATACCGGTGGAAATCAAGACCCTCGATGAAGGCCGGTCCGGCGGGTCATGCGACCAACCGTCCTCAGGGTGCCGGTTCAGCGGCTTGTTCAGCGGCTCGTTCAGCGGCTCTTGCGGCCGGCCAGCACCTCGGCATGGCTTGCGGCACCGACCGCCTTCACCATCTCGAAGATCCGCTTGCGCACCCGTGCTTCGCGGATCTTGTAGTAGGCCCGCACCAGCTCGAGCGTTTCGCGCTTGATCAGCGGATCCTTCTCCTGCTCAAAAGGCGTGGCGGCCTCGCCGAACCCGCCCTTGCGCCCGCGGCCCGACATCGGCCGGCCCGACAGCGCGTTCGACGGCATCTCGTCGAAGAAGTAGGACACCGGCACATCGAGAACCTTGGCGAACTCGTACAGCCGGCTCGAGCCAATGCGGTTGGAGCCGCGCTCGTACTTCTGGATCTGCTGGAAGGTCAGGCCAACGGCCGTTCCCAGCTTCTCCTGGCTCATGCCCAGAAGGGTACGGCGCTGGCGCATGCGCGCGCCAACGTGAACATCGACCGGATGTGATCTTGCCATCGCTCCTCGTTCCTCTCAGGTAATTGTCCGTGACTATAACGCGGTTGTGCAACTGTGGTGACGAACACTTACCAAGTGCGACCGGCTGCAGGTCCATCGGTGCAAAAATGCATATCTACACGCCAAGGCTGCATATGTGACATTAGCCCTTGCTACAAATATTGCAAGCCGAACTTAGCTCGCCTGCAACCCCAAAGCGATCAAGGGTTGCTGGCAGAAGACGAGGGCTTTTTTGCGATCATTGCGAGCGCCATCACAACCAGCAAAAACAGCAGCGTCCAATCGCCCCAACGGCTGTACGGCGTGGCCGGCCGAGCCGGCGGCAAGGCATGGTCGAGGACTCCCTGCCGCTCCATGCCGAGCTCGGCGAGCACGCGTCCGTAAGCGTCGATCACAGCGGAAACGCCCGTATTTGCCGCGCGAATCATGGGCAGCCCTTCCTCGACGGCGCGCAATCTTGCGCTCACGAGATGCTGCAATGGACCCCAGGAAACGCCGAACCAGGCATCGTTCGTGACATTCAGGAGCCAGCGCGGCCGCTCACCCTCTCCCGTCACGGCGCCGGGAAATACCGCCTCATAGCAGATGATCGGCGAGAAGCTGGGCAATCCCGGCAGGCTCAATGTCAGATGCGCTTCACCCGATTCGAACGAGCCGCGGCCGATGATGCCCGAAAGCGGCGCCAGCTGATGATGAAAGGGGATGTATTCGCCGAGCGGGACCAGATGGACCTTGTCGTAGTGCGCCACGATGTCGCCGGCCGCATTGATGGCGAGCAGCGAATTCCATACACCGTCCTCGGGCGCACCGTCGCTGCGCGCGGCGCCCGTCAGCAGGTAGCCGCCCGGCGGCACAGCCTGGGCCATGATGGGCAGCGCCAGAGAGCCCGGCTCGATGACAAAGGGGGGTGCGGTTTCCGGCCAAACTACGACCGCCAACCGGTCGAAGCCAGGCTCGCGGCTCAACCGGACCAGGTCGGCAAGCTCGCGGGCGCGATACTCGGGCAGCCATTTTACCGCCTGTGCAACGTTGGGCTGCACGATGCGGATCAGCGGCCCCGGCCCGCCGGCGCTCGAGCTCATGACATACAGGCCCGCACCGCCGCCAATCGCCACCAGCCCCAGCGCCGTCAGGCTGGCCCGCCACCCGGCAGTGGGCGCGGCCAGCACGAGAAAGCTGATTGTCCCCAGGCCATAGACGCCGACCACCGAGGCCACCTGCAAGAGCGGCGTGGCGAATGCCCAGACATGGCCGAGAGGGTTCCACAGGAAGCCGGTGAAGAGATGACCGCGCAGCCATTCCGCCACCGTCCAGGTGAGGGCCAGCAACAGCAGCCGGCGCCAGCGGCCGCCGAGCCAAGGCCAACGGTCCACCGCGGCACGCGACACCCCGGCCGCGAGGCCCGGGAAGAAGCCCAGCAGCAGCGCGAGGCCCGCGACGATCGGCGGTCCCAGCAGCTTGAAATCGGCTGGCGGCACGAAGAAGGCGTCGAGGATCCAATAGGAGCCGACAGCGAAATGCCCGGTGCCCCAGGCCCAGCCGCGCAGCAGGGCGCTTCTCGGACCCGGCGCCGTCTGCCACAGCCAGACAAAGGCCACCATCCCGCCTATCGCGAGCGGCAGCCAGTAGAGCGGCGGCATGGCGAGTGCCGCGAGCGCGCCCGAGACCAACGCCGCGGCGACGGCCCGCCAGCCGGTGAGTGTCATGTGCGCTGGGGATCGATCAGGCGGCGGACCGCGCCACGTTCGGCGGCCGCACGCGCAGCCTGCGGATGCGGCGCGGATCGACGTCGAGCACTTCGAATTCCACCCCCGACGGATGGCGAACGACCTCGCCGCGCTCGGGGATGCGGCCCAGCAGGGAGAAGATCAGGCCGCCCACGGTGTCGATCTCGCGGCGCTCGTCCTCCGACAGCACGTCGCCGATCTCCCGCTCCAGCAGCTCGACCGGCGTGCGGCCGTTGACGTCGATGGTGCCGTCGACGCGGCGGGCGACGGTCGGCGTCTCGGCGACGTCGTGCTCGTCCTCGATCTCGCCCACGATCTCCTCGACCAGGTCCTCGATGGTGAGCAGTCCGTCGGTGCCGCCGAACTCGTCGACCACCAGTGCCATGTGAGTGCGCGAGCGGCGCATGTCGAGCAGCATGTCGAGCACCGGCAAGGTCGGGGCGACGAACACGACGCGGCGCAGAATGTCGCGCAGGTTGAACTTCTTGTTGATGCCCCAGTAGGCCAGCACGTCCTTGATGTGGATCATGCCGATCACTTCGTCGAGCGATTCGCGATACACCGGGTAGCGCGAATGCGCCTCGGCTTGGATCAGGCGCACGACCTCGTCGAGCGGCGTGTCGGCAGAGATGGCCGAGATGTCGACGCGCGGCACCATGACGTCGGCGACCGTCTTGTCCCGCAACTTGAGGATATTCGCGAGCAGGACACGCTGGTCTTCGCTGATCGGCGTGTCGCTTTCCGGCGTCTCCTCGATCAGCTCCTCGATCGCCTCGCGCACCGCCTCGTTCTTCTCACGCCGGCGCAGGCGGCGGAGGATCGCGCGCAAAAGCCCACCGCTGGAGGGAACTTCAGGAAGGGCCGTCGAGCTCGACGGCGACGGCGGGGGCTCGCCCGCCGAAGTCGGCTCAACGACGCCCGTGCGCGTACTGTGCGCTGTGGAGTCGGGCATGGCCTTTAAGATAGGCTATCGCCGCGGCGTTGCAATCGCGGATGTTCGTAATGCGTTCCTGCAATCTTCCTTCCGGTGCGGCCATGCCAGTGCTGGGTCTCGGGACTTGGCGCATGGGCGAAAGCGGCCGGCGACGGGCAGCCGAACTCGACGCGCTGATATACGGGCTCGAGCACGGCTATCCCATGATCGACACCGCCGAAATGTACGGCGAAGGCGAGGCCGAGGAGATCGTCGGCGAGGCGATCGCCACACTCGACAGACGCCCCTACATCGTCAGCAAGGTTTATCCGCACAACGCCACCCGCTCGGGCACGGTCGCCGCCTGCGAGCGCAGCCTGAAGCGGCTGGGCGTCGAGCGGATCGACCTCTATCTGCTGCACTGGCGCGGCGGTGCAAGGCTCGAGGAGACCTTCGAAGCTTTCGATCGGTTGCGCCAGACAGGCAAGATCGCCGACTTCGGCGTGAGCAATTTCGACCGCAGCGACATGGAGGCGGCCGCCCGCCTGGACCACGGCCTGACCGGCAGCAACCAGGTGCTCTACTGCCTGTCGCGGCGCGGGCCGGAGTTCGACCTGTTGCCGTGGATGCGGGAGCGCTCGATCCCCCTCATGGCCTACTCACCGCTCGACCAGGGCCGCCTGTTGCGCAACGCGTCGCTGAAGGCGATCGCCAACGACGTGGGCTGCACCACAGCGCAACTGGCGATCGCCTGGTTGCTGGCGCAGCCCGGCATCGTCACCATCCCCAAGTCGTCGAGCCGCGAGCGCGTCAAGGAGAACCTCGGCGCGCTCGAGGTGAACCTGTCGCCCGACGTGCTGGCCGCTCTCGACGCCGCCTTCCCGCCGCCCAAGGGCAAGCAGGCGCTGGAAATGCTGTGATCTTTACCGTCATCCGGACTGGAGCCTCGCGGAGCGAGGCGTAGCGGAGGAACCTTTCTTGTCATCGTCAGATGCATGAAAGGTCCCTCCACTCCGCGCTTCGCGCTCCGGTCGGCATGACGATGGTTCAAACGTTGCTCTTGTCGCGCAGCACGGCGGCAATGTCGGCGGGGTCGACCTTGATGTCGAGACCGGAGCGCTCCTTCTGCAGCAGCATCGCCGAACGCGAATCGCGACCTTCCCAGCCGCGGCCCAGGGCTTCCGTCATTTCCTCGAGTGTCAGGTTGGCGATCCGCATAGGCACACCGAGCTCGCGGCCGACCTGGGTGGCGAGCGAAACGTCCTTGTGCGCGAGCTTGAGCGCGAAGCGCGCCGGATCGTAGATGTCGGGCAGGAAGTGATCGGCCAGCCCGTCGAACGTGCGCCGGCGGCCGGTGACACCGTTGCGCACCGCCTTCCACAAGGTCAGCGGATCGACGCCGGCCTTCACGCCCATGGTGAACGCCTCGGCAAGTGCGGTCTGGATCATGTAGCCGCTGAGATTGTGCACCAGCTTGGCGACCGACGCCGATCCGAGCGGCCCGATGTAGGACACCTGATCGCCCGCCGCGTCGAGCACGGGCCGATGGCGCTTGAACACTTCCTCGTCGCCGCCGACCCAGATTGCCATCTTGCCCGACGCCGCGCCGGCCGGCCCGCCGCTCACCGGGCTGTCGAGCAGCACGGCGCCGCGCTCGGCGAACACCGAGGCCAGGCTACGGATCAGCGTGGGCGAGTTGGTCGAAAAGTCGAACAGCGGCTGGCCGCGCGACATGCCGGACAGCATGCCGTTGTCGCCGCGCACCACCGCCTCGAACTCCCGCGGACCGGGCAAAGAGGTGAACACGACGTCGCTCGCCGCCGCGACTTCGCGCGGCGAATTCGCCCATTCGGCGCCGGCAGCGCAAATCTTCTCGGCGGCCTGGCGGCGCAGGTCGTGCACCACCATGTCATGGCCGGCCTTCTTGAGGTTGGCCGAAATTCCCGAGCCCATCAGGCCAAGACCGATAAATCCCAAACGCATTACTTTCCTCCCTGATACGGATCGGCAATACCGAGGCCTTTGAGGATGCGCCGTTCCAGCGCTTCCATGCGCTTGGCATCGGCCTCTGCCGTCTCGTGATCATAGCCCAACAGGTGCAGCGTGCCGTGCACCACGAGATGGCTGACATGCGCCTCGCCAGTCTTGCCTTGGGCGCGCGCTTCCCGCCACACGGTCTGGCGGGCGAGCACCACGTCGCCCAGGAAGGCCCGCTCGCCGGACGGATAGGACAGCACGTTGGTCGGCTTGTCCTGCTTGCGATCGCGCGCATTGAGACGCTGCACGCGGCGGTCGTCGGCCAGCGCCACGGTCAGGGATTTGCGACCGGCGCGGCGGGCCCCGGCCAGGGCCGCGCGGGCGGCGCGCCGAACCAGCGCCTCGGCCTGCGGCAAGGCGCGCAGCCAGGCGCGGTCGAGCACCACGACCGCACAGTCAACGCGAAGCGGCGTTGCCTTTGCGGTCGCGGACGTCATAGGCCTCGACGATGCGGGTCACCAGGTCGTGGCGCACGACGTCCTGGGCGCCAAGCCGCACGAAGCGTACGCCCTCGACGTTGGCCAGCGTCTCGACCGCGTCGGCGAGGCCCGAACGCTGGCCGCCCGGCAGGTCGGTCTGGCTGGGATCGCCCGTTATGACCATACGCGAGCCTTCGCCCAGCCGCGTCAGGAACATGCGCATCTGCATGGGCGTGGTGTTCTGCGCCTCGTCGAGGATGACGTAGCAGTGCGACAGCGTACGGCCGCGCATGAAGGCAAGCGGCGCAATCTCGATCTCGCCGGACTCGAGGCGGTTGCCGATCTGCTCGGCCGGCAGCATGTCGTGCAGCGCGTCGTAGAGCGGCCGAAGATAGGGATCGATCTTCTCGCGCATGTCGCCCGGCAGGAAGCCCAATCGCTCGCCCGCCTCGACGGCCGGCCGCGACAGCACGATGCGCTCGACCTTGCCGGCGATCAGCAGCGACACACCCATGGCGACGGCGAGGTAGGTCTTGCCGCTGCCGGCCGGCCCCAGCGCGAACACCATGTCGCGCTCGCGCAAGGCGGCGAGGTAAGCGCGCTGGCCAGGCGAGCGCGCCTGCACCGGTCGCCGGCGCGTTCGGATGCCGTCGTCGCCGCCGTCTCCGCCGGTGCGCGCGAAGCGCACGGCAGCATCGACGTCGGCCATCTCGACCGACAGCCCGCGCTTCAACCGCTCGTAGAGGCCGGTGATCGCCTTGTGCGCGACCGCCGCATCGTCGGCCGTGCCCGCGATGGCGAGTTGGTTGCCCCGCGCGCTCAGCTGCACACTGGCCAGCTGTTCGATGCGCACCAGGTTGCGGTCATGGTTGCCGTACAGCATCGCGAGCAGGCTGTTGTCGTCGAACGTCATGCGGCGCACGTCGGCCGAACGGCCGGCAGCGGCTGACGTATCGCTCACGCGGCGGCCTCGTAGTGCCGACCCGCGATCTCGCCGGCGAGACTGTTGGCATGCGCCTCGGTCAGGCGGACGTCGGCGATGCGGCCGATCAGCTCGGCCGGCCCCTCTAGATAGACCGACTGCAGCCACGGTGTCTTGCCGACGATCTGCCCCGGCCGGCGGCCTGCTTCGGCGAACAGCACGGGCGCGACGGTTCCCACCTTGGAGGCGTTGAACGCCGATGCCTGCCGGGCGAGCAAAGCCTGCAGTGCCGAAAGACGCGCCGCCTTCACCGACTCGGGCACCTGGCCGGGCAGCATGGCGCCGGGCGTGCCCGGCCGACGGCTGTACTTGAACGAGAATGCCGACGCGAAGCCCACCTGCTCGACCAGCCTCATCGTGTCGTCGAAGTCGACATCGCCTTCTCCGGGGAAGCCGACGATGAAGTCGGACGACAACGCGAGATCGGGTCGCACGCCGCGCAGGCGATCGACCAGGCGAAGGAAATGATCGCGCCGGTGGCGGCGGTTCATGGCCTCGAGGATTCGGTCCGAGCCGGACTGCACGGGAAGGTGCAGGTAAGGCATCAGCTGCGGGATATCGCGATGCGCCTCGATCAGCGCCGCGTCCATGTCGCGCGGATGGGAGGTCGTGTAGCGGATGCGGATCAGGCCATCGATCTCGGCCAGCTCGCGGATCAACCCGGCGAGGGAGCAGATCGAGCCATCGTCCGCCTCGCCGTGGTAGGCGTTGACGTTCTGGCCGAGCAAGGTGATCTCGACGGCGCCTGCCGCGACCAGGGTGTGCGCCTCGGCCCGTACCGCGGCGAGCGGCCGCGAATACTCGGCGCCGCGCGTATAAGGCACCACGCAGAACGTGCAGAACTTGTCGCAGCCTTCCTGGATCGACAGGAACGCCGAGCCGGCGCGCACGCCCGATGGCGCGGGCAAATGATCGAACTTGCTCTCGGCCGGGAAATCCGTGTCGAGCACGCCCGCGCCGGGAAGACGCTTGCCGGCGCGCCTGAGCGCGCTCTTGCGTTCGGCTGCGGCCAGCAGCTCGGGCAGGCGATGATACGCTTGCGGTCCCACCACGACGTCGACCGCTGGCTGCCGACGAACGATCTCCTCGCCTTCGGCCTGTGCAACGCAGCCCGCCACCGCGATGGTGAGATCGCGGCCTTTGGCGCGGCGCTCGTTCTTGGCGTCGCGCAGGCGGCCGAGCTCGGAATAGACCTTCTCCGAGGCGTGCTCACGGATGTGGCAGGTGTTCAGCAATACCAGGTCGGCTTGCTCGGGGGCGTCTGCCAGGACATAGCCCAGAGGCCGCAGGACATCGGCCATGCGGTCCGAATCGTAGACGTTCATCTGGCACCCGTAAGTGCGGATGAACACGCGCTTGCGCTGCCCGTCGTCTCGGACGTCCGTCATTTGTCTCCGTTGCTGGAACGGCGCCTTCTAGCACCGGCGGAAGCCGGGGTCGAGGGACGGGGCCCTGCGGCAGCCCGAAGGTTCCACGGTCTTTTCATGAGGACCGCGGCCATCTCGCCCGCATCCTCGTCATGAGCGGGCCCGAGGCCCCGCGGTCCTCTCATGAGCCGGCCGTGACCGGCACAGGCAGCCGCTCGAGGCGGCCGGAGTTGGCGAATTGTACGCCTGACGACACTTGGCGGAAGCAGTGCTCGGCGAGCTTCTTGCGGTCGCCCAGGCGCTCGATGTCGACGGTCGGGAAGAAGGCGACGACCGCTTCGGTCTCACCCAGGCAGACCATCTGCCAAAGGTGCGGCACGAGGTCGAGATCGCCGAACCAGGCAAACAACGGCCGCCAGTAGCGGCCCAGCGGAATGCCGTCGAGACGCGTGTAGGCGATGGCGACCGGTTGCACCGTGATCGGCTTGTCCTCGCGGCGCAGCTGCGCCACGCCGAACAGCGCGCTGCGGAAGGGCAGCACGCGTGTACCGTCGCTGCTGGTGCCCTCGGGAAACAGCATCAGGTTGTCGCCAGTGTCGAGCCGCCGCATGATCTCGTCGCGGCTCGAGCTCGTCTTGCCGGTCCGCCGCTCGATGAAGATGGTGCGTTGCGCCTTGGCGAGCGTGCTGAACCACGGCCAGGTCGCGACCTCGGCCTTGGCCACGAAGCTGCCGGGGATCAGTGCGCCCAGCACCTCGATGTCGAGATAGGAGACGTGGTTGCAGACGTAGAGCGTCGGCGTCTGCGTCGAGCGCGTGCCGTGGACCCGCACCTTGATGCCGAGGATGGTGCAGACCGTGCGGTGATAGAGGACCGGCATCCAGCGGATCACCGGCGTGATGCGCAGCGCCACCGCTAGGAGATAGAACGGCACCATCACCAGCGTCAGCGCAAGGTAGGTCAGCAGGCGAAAGGCGCCACGCAGGGGAGAGCCGATCCACATCGTCGTCGCGGCGAGATCAGCCGTCGCCCTCGCGCATCCCGCGTTCGTAGTGGCGAATGTACTTCTCGGTCACCAGCTCGGTCTTGACCATGATGAAGACGTCTGTGGTGTTGAACTGGTGATCGATCACGGCGCCGTCGCCGACGAAGCCGCCCAACCGCAGGTAGCCCTTGATTATGGGCGCAACGCGCGCGAGCGCCTTGCGCGGGTCGTAGCTGCCGGGCTTCAGCACATCCATCTTGACGTACCGGCTCTCGAGCGCGCGAACGCGGATCTCCGGCGGCGCGAGGTGATGGTGATAGAGGTAGCTCATGGCGAGCTCGTGCTGGGACGGATCCGCCCCGGGCAGGCTCGGGCAGCCAAACATCACCTTGATGTCGTAGTGGGCGGAATAGAGCGCGCAGCCGCGCCACAACATCTGCATGGTGGCGGTGTTGCGCGCGTCCTTGGCGATGCAGGAGCGGCCGACTTCCAGCACTTCGCCCGGATAGTCGATCATCGGCTGGATGTCGTACTCGGCCGACGAGTAGAAGCGGCCTATCTTCGCGGCCGCCGAGCGGCGGGTCAGCCGATACGTACCGACGATGCCTTCGGGGCCGTCGCCGCGACGGCGATCGAGGACGAGCAGATGATCGCACACCTCGTCGAAGCTATCGAAGTCGCGCTTGCGCGCCGCCATCGCCGGCGTCGGCTGCGCTGTCATCTCTTCGTAAAAAACCCGGTAGCGCAAGGCCTGCGCCGCATCGATCTCCGCTTCGGTCTGCGCCAGACGGACCTCGAAATCGCCGGCAACGACCTTGACGATCTCCGCGCTGGAAGCGGGAGTGCCTAAAAGCTCGGCTTCGCTGTCAGCGCGGTCAATGCGCATGTTTCATCCGCAAGGGGGCCGCCCCGATCATCCGCCCATTATCGGGGAGGCGCTCGCTCAGTCCACTTATTTTTGGCGGTCGGTTTTCCCGTCCAGCGGCACGCCATAGAGCTCGAGCCGATGGCCGACCAACCTGTAGCCGGCCTTCTCGGCGATGCGGCGCTGCAGCTCCTCGATCTCATCGTTGTGAAACTCCACGACTCTACCACTCTGAATGTCGATGAGGTGGTCGTGATGCTCCTGCGGCGTCTCTTCGTAGCGTGCACGCCCGTCGCCGAAATCGTGCTTGGCGAGAATGCCCGCTTCCTCGAACAGGCGCACCGTGCGGTAGACCGTGGCAATCGAGATGTTGGGGTCGATCGCGGTCGCTCGATGATGAACGGCCTCGACGTCGGGATGATCCGAGGCATCCGACAAGACGCGTGCAATGACACGCCGCTGCTCGGTCATCTTGAGACCCTTCTCGACGCACAGCTGCTCGAGCTTGGACTTGCGGTCAGGCATGCAGGGCGGACACTACACCCGCGCGCCGCCGCGGTATAGTTCGCGTTGATGATCGCAGTCCCCGACCAGACCCTCGACATCACCGGTGAGGTCTGCCCGATGACCTTCGTGCGCACCAAGCTCAAGCTCGAGCGCATGCAACCTGGCGAGCTGCTCGCCGTGCGCCTTCGCGGCGAGGAGCCTTTGCGCAACGTGCCGCGCGCAGCCCGCGAGGAGGGCCACGCCATCCTCGCCATCGAGCCCGACGGCGACGCACATCTCGTGACCATACGCCGCGCTTGATTGCATCTTCATGCAAGGCCGAGACGCATGACGACCGCATCGGCCGCCGGCCCTGCAGCACGGTGATAGTAAGCGGCACGGCAGCCGACCTTGAAGAAGCCCGCCTTCTCGTAGAGCGACAGCGCCGGCAGATTGTCGATGCCGACTTCGAGAAAGAGCTCGATCGCTCCCGCTTCACGGGCGTTGCGCACCACTGCCGCTACCAAGCGGCCTCCGGCGCCGCGGCGACGATGCGTCGGGCTGACGGCCAGCGTGAGCAGCTCGGCCTCAGCCGCGGCGCGCCGCCACAGCGCAAATCCCACCGGCTGCCGATCGGCCTCGATCAGAAGACCGGCGACCCCCGGCGACGCCATGAGCTCCGCGAGATCGCGTCGCGACCAACGGGCCTCGCCCAGAGCCGCGAAAGCATCGGCGTGGAGTGCCGCCGCGATGTCGAGATCCAGGGCGCCGAGGGCACGCAGGGCGAGAGCGCCACTCATTCCACCGTCCGTCGCGCGCCGTCCGGCAAGGTGATGTTGACGCCGCGCAAATAGAGCGGGCGTGGCAGGCCTTCCCGCCAGTTGCGTTCGCGCCAGAGCGCCGCGCCGTCTCGCGCGGCCAGCCGCGCGAGGACCACGGCATCGGGCAACGCCTCGTGGCCGACGGCATTTACGCCGGCCCGCGCCAACTGATCGGCAAGCGGCTGGGCTCCGCTTCCGATCAGCACGCTGGGTCGGCCTTGCAGGCGTTCCCCGAGGCCTTGCGCGGAGACGAGGAAAGACTGCTGCTCGTCTTCGAGCGCACAGAACCAGTCGCCCAGGCGACTGTCGATCACCGCCACCCTGAGCCGAGACTCCATCGGCGCCTGGGCAAGCAGCACCGAGGTTGTCGCGAACCCGGCCAAGGGGATACCCAGTCCGATGGCGAGCCCGTGCGCGGCCGCCAGCCCCACGCGCACGCCGGTGAAGCTGCCCGGGCCCATGGTCACGGCAATCAAGGTGAGGTCTCGCGGCGCAAGGCCGGCCTGGCGCACGACGCTGTCTACCGCGGGCAGCAGACGCGCCGATTGCTCGCGACCGGTCTCGGTCAGCGCTGCACGCCGACGTCCTTCGTGCACCACGGCAACAGACAATCCGGCAACTGCGCAGTCGAAGGCGAGAATCACGTCCATGCGCTGGTGCGCACCGGATGGGCTGGGCATTGTTGCGGCATGAAACTCGATCTGGTTGCGATCACCCCGCCCGCCTTCGACGTCGACGTGCAGCTGGCCTATGCGACGGACGCCAATCTAACGGGCCGGCCGGTCTACCGGAACGCCAAATGCTGGCTGCATCCCGCCGCCGCGGAGAAGCTCACGGCGGCGATCGAGCTCGCCAAGCCGCTCGGTTTCAGGCTGCGCATCTTTGACGCGCTTCGCCCGGTCGAGGCGCAATGGGCGCTGTGGAACGCGCGCCCCGATCCGGAGTTTCTCGCCGACCCGCGGCGCGGCTCGCCGCACTCGCGCGGTGTTGCCGTCGATCTCACCCTGCTCGACCCCGACGGGCAGGCGCTCGACATGGGGACTGCGTTCGATGCCTTCACGCCGCTGTCGCACCACGGCCGCACCGACGTGGCGCCCATCGCTCAGCGCAACAGGCTGCTGCTTATGGGGCTCATGACCACGGCCGGCTGGGATTTCTACCGCAATGAATGGTGGCACTATCAGCTGTTCGAGGCGCGACGTTTTCCGCTGGTGTGCGACGCCGACCTGCCTCGTCCGATGATGTCACTTTAGAAAGCCGGACTCAGTAGATCGACAGGCGCGCCTTGTCGAAATCGGCGAGATCGTTCTCGCGCATGATCTGGCGGACGAACCGCACATAGTCCGTGCCGAGCTCGGAATAGCGCAGCAGCGCACCGATCAGCTGATAGCCGTCGAGCGCCTCGCCGCGCTCGCGCAACGCGGCTCGCGCCGTCCGGAACGCCACATAGGCGCGATGGGTGTTGAGATTGGCGATGTAGGCTGCGGTCGCCTCGCCGAGGTTGGCGAAGGGCTGCGGCGCGGTGCCGGAGCGGCCGACGACCTGCAGCTGGCCGAACAGGGAATTGCCGCGCGCCGCGGGCGACGAGCCCCAGCCGGATTCGACGCCGCCTTGGGCGATCGCCATCGACGGCGGCACGATGTCGACGCGGCGCAGCAGCTCGTCGAGATTGTCGAACGGCGTGTCGTAGCGTTCGGCCAGCTCTTCGAGCCAGATGCGCTCGATGGTCGTGACGCTGGCCGGCCGCGTGCGGAATTTCTCGCGCAAGTACATCAGCTGCTCGCGGTCCGCGAGAATGTGCTGGTTGACCTCCAGGATCACCGGCAGGAGCGCGGTGATGAACAGCGCCTTGCGCTCGTTGCCGTCCTTGCTGGTGATGTCCGACGGAATCTTCTCGAGCCGGATCGGCGGCACGGCCTCGCCCTGGCGGATGTCGCCCAAGCTGTAGGAAGCCCGGCGGAAGAAGCCGGCAAGCTCGTCGGCGGTCTTGGGAGTGATGGTGCGCAGCTGGACCTGGCGCCGGACGGCATTGCCGGGGGCGGCGAACCGGCCATGCGCCCAGGCCTGCTCGCGCGGCGAGCGATAGACCATGTCGTCGGGCTCGCTCATCTCATGGCGGACGAAGGCCAGCACCTCGGGCGCCGCATAGAGCTCGGGAAGAGCGGAAGCCTGCGGCGCGGCCTCGGCCGGAGCAGTCGGCGCGAACGAGAGATACGGGGCGACCTCGAACGAGGGCAGCGGCTCGCTCAATGCCAGACCTCCGGCCAATACGGCGCCCCAAACGATGGCAAAGGAATAGTCGCGCCCACGTCGGGCCGCCGGCCAAACCGCCAATTGCATCTCACCCTCGTTTATTCCCTGCGCGCCATTTGCCGCGCAGGGTCAACGCAGGCGGTCCCCCCGGACCGCCAACGCCACACACCCATCAACGCTTGCTGGACGCCCCTACTGGGCCGCCTGCACTTCAACCACTTCCGGCACGTAGTGCTTCAGAAGGTTCTCGATCCCCATCTTCAGGGTGGCTGTCGAGCTCGGGCAGCCCGAGCAGGAGCCCTGCATGTGCAGGTAGACCACGCCATCCCGAAAGTCCTGGAAGATGATGTCGCCGCCGTCCTGGGCGACGGCTGGACGCACGCGCGTCTCAAGCAATTCCTTGATCTGGGCAACGACCTCGTCGTCGTCAGCCGACGCATCCCCCGTCGCACCCTGGTCGAGCACGACCGGCTCGCCCGACGTGTAGTGCTCCATGATGCCACCCAGGATGGACGGCTTCATGACCTGCCAGTCGCGGTCGGCAGCCTTGGTCACGGTCACGAAGTCGGAGCCGAGAAACACCCGCTCGACGCCTTCGATGGCAAACAGCCGCTTGGCCAGGGGCGAAACGTTGCCCGCTTCGGCCGAAGCGAAATCCACGGTTCCCTTGTCGATGACCACGCGGCCGGGCAGGAACTTCAGGGTCGAAGGATTAGGCGTCTGCTCGGTCTGGATAAACAAACCAACCTCCTTTTCGAAGCGCGCCGGGAGCAGCTAGAACTATCGCTCTCGCGTCCGACCGCATCTGACGTAGGAACCGCAAACAGGCCAATCAAGTCGTTTCTGCGACTCCCAGGCAACAATCTTATGGAATATCCAAGGATTATACCGTAATTACAACAGGATACAGACATATAACGGCCTGTCAAATCCGTTGCGACCACAATAGCCAGTCCGCTGATTGCCCCCTCTTCAGGAAAATTGCCACAGGCACGGCTCAAGATATTGCGTCGATCTCGGCGTCGGTCAGGGCACCAGGGACAATCGTCAATGCGATCCGCAACTGGCTGCAGAGCTTGCCGGCGAAAGCCGCGACTAGCGGTCCTGGCCCCTCGCTGCCCGACGCGCTCCCCAGGACGAGAACCGAGATCGAGCGGTCTTCGGTCAGCATTTTCATCAGCTCGTCCCGGCTATTGCCCTCGCGGATATGGATCGCCGGCGGCTGGCCGGTGAGCGTCACCACGGTGTCAGAATGGCGGGCCATCATCGCTTCGGCTTCCTGCCGCGCCTCCTGGCGCATCAGGTCGACCACGGCGCCCCATTGTTGCGCTTCGGGCGGCTCCATGACGTAGAGCATGGCGACCCGCCCGCCGGTGCGCTTGGCCCGCCGGCAGGCGTAGCGCAGCGCGTTGCGCATCTCCGGGCTCTCGTCGACCACGACAAGAAAGACGCGCTCCTCGGCCCGCCTTGGCTGCACGCTCATGATCATCCCCTTCTTGCGATCGTTCGTGCCTAGAGCCGTCGAACCAGCGCGCCGCCGATCCAGCCGACGACCAGCGCCATAGCGATGGCGCCCAAACCATAGAGCGAGCCCTCGCGACTCGCCCAGCCGGCCAGCTCGGCGCTGAAGCCCACCTTGCCGACCGGCAGGGGCCGCGACACCGCGGCGGCGATCTTGCCGTCACGCAGCAGGTAGGTCCGGATCTCGTAAACGCCCTCCGGGAGCGTGGACGGGAACGGGAGCTCGACCCGGAACAGCCGGCCGGCCTGGATGGTCACCTGGCCGATCGCCGCCGGATAGAGCCCTTCCTGACGCTTGACCTGGACCAGGCCATTGCGGAACTGGGCCAGCTCATCGGCCGGCCGCTCGCCGATCGCCCGGACGCTCGACAGCCGATCTTCGAGCGACAGGATCTCGCCGCCGGCGCTGCGCGCCAGCAGTCGCTGCAAAGGCTGACTGGCCGCAATGGCGTAGTAAGCGGGCACGTCGTCGAACGATTGCCGGCCGATGTTGAGCCATAGGCCGAGCACGCGCTGCTTGCGCAGCACCGTCTCTCGGAAGGGCGGACCGACCACGACGACCACGATCTCGCCCGGCGGATCAAACATGCCGAACAGCAGGATGCTCTCGCCTTGGAAGGCCGAGGTGATGGAAACCCGCGGCACGGAAAGGTCGACCACCAAGTCGGGCGCGACCGCCTCGGACGGCACCGAGGGCGGTACCGGATCGATCGAGCCGCCCAGGGTTGGCCCGACCAGCGCGCCGGCGGGCGGCTCGATGCGCGGCGGTCCCTGGGCCATGGCGCTCGTCCATAGGAGCGCCGCGAGACCCGCGATCGCGGCCAGCCACATCACGGCGCCATGTCCCGCGGGGCAAGGGAGTAGAGCGAGCCCGGCGTGCGCAGCAGGTCGGTCAACAGTTCCGTCGCGACCGCCAGGATCAGGAGCGCCATCAGTCCGCGCAGCACCACGCCCGACAACCGTGCCGCCAGCCGCGATCCAACCGGAGCGCCAACCACGCCACCCAAGATCAAGAGCAGCGCCAGTACCACGTCGACGGTGCCGTTGGTCGCGGCCTGCAGGAAGGTGACGTTGGCCGCCACGAACAGGATCTGGAAGTTCGACGTGCCGATCACCACGCTGGTCGGCATGCCGAGGATGTAGATCATCGCCGGCACCAGCACGAAGCCGCCGCCCACGCCCAGGATCGCCGACAACACGCCGATGCCGAAGCCGATGCCCAGCGGCAACAGCGCGCTGATGTAGAGCTTGGACTTGTAGAACCTGAGCTTCAGCGGCAGGCGGTGGACGAGATAGTGCGTGTGCAACTTGCCGCGCGGCCCTTCCGGATTGCGCCGCCGACGCAAATAGGTCCGCAGACTCTCGAACAGCATCAAGAGGCCGATGGTCGAGAGCATCAGGACGTAGAGCACGGCGATCACGAAATCGATCTGCCCGATGCGTTTCAGGTAGGTGAAGAGCGATACGCCGGCGGTCGAGCCCAGCATGCCGCCCAGCAACAGGATCAAGCCCATCCGCAGATCGACGTTGCCGCGCCGCCACTGGACCTGCAGGGACGAGATGGAATTGGCGATCACCTGGTTGGCCTGGCTCGCCACCGCCACAGTCGGCGGAATGCCGACGAAGATCAGGAGCGGCGTCGCGAGAAAGCCGCCGCCCACGCCGAACATGCCGGCGAGCAGGCCGGCCGCAGCTCCCAGACCCAGCAGCACGAACACGTTCATCGACTGTTCGGCGATGGGCAGATAGATTTCCACGATCGCCCTTACTTCTGCAGGATGTTGCTGATCTCGCGCAGCTGGGTGCGCGCACGCAACAGGTAGAAGCCCTGCGCTGCCAGGTGGTTGGGTACGACCAGCCCGTCGAGATAGCCGTTCCAGACAATCCACGGATGGAGCTCGGCCGCGACACGGAACGATTCGATGGTCCCGTTCCACGTATTGGTGAGCTCTCGTTCACGGATCACATTCTGGAAGTCCGCCCCCAGTTCCCGCAGGAGCAAGTAGTACGCGTAGAGGCGGCCCTTGTTGAAATAGAAAATATCGTCGCAGCGGGTGTCGAACAGATCGCCCGCCTTCTCGATGATGTGCTGGTCGATCACCGCCGAATCGGAGCCGATATCGTTGGCGATGCGATCGAGGACGCTCTGCAGGTTGTCGGCACGGCGCTCGAATACCGCCTGGCCAGCCGCCAAGCGCTTGTTGTAGGCGATCAACCGGTCGCGGCCGGCGCGGTATTTCTGCGCCGAGGTGGCCGACGGCATCAGCGAGACGCTGGGCTGCCACAGCCAGATGTTGGGCTGCTCGTTCAGGAATCCGCGGGCCTGCTCGAGATCGCGGTCGGTCTGGCTCGAGCCGCGGGTGCGGCCGACCTGATCCATCAATTCGGTGCTGAAGCGACCGAGCGCCGACATGATGCCGCGCTGGAAGTTCGGCATGTTGTCGAGGATCGCCGCCGGCATGAAGAACGGCATCATCGGCGTCCAGGTGTGGACGTCGACCTCGCGGGTCACGAGTGCCGCCGCCGTCGCCACGGCGCGGCTTTCGCCGGGCGCGACGTTGACGGCTGCAAACTGGGGGTCGTCGTCGATGTCCTCGACCAGCAGGGCGCCCACCGGATAGTAGAGAATCGCCGCCACCAGAAGCAGGCGCCACGTCCAGCGCCAGACCCGCCGGCGCGTGCTTGTCGGTGCCGCCGCTCCTACTCTCCATCCCTTCGTCCACGCCCACAGCCGCCGCCATCTCGACGGCGTCGGGGCGTGCGGCGTCGCGGTGTCCGGCTCGAAGGTCATGATGCACCTTAGCATTCGTGCGGTGACGGAACAGCGCTTCGGGCTGCTGGAGCGGCGTCCGATCAGGTGGTTCCACCTGATCGGGGCAAGCCGCTCTAGAAAACAATAGTTTCCAGAGGACGACTTCCCGCTGGGCTGATTCCAGCCGAGCGGGACGTGCTCTACAGTGGGTGCAACGTTGGTCAATGGAGTTCTAGGAATGGCTCTCGATCCGGAATCGCAGCGGCTGATCGACCTGATGGCCGCAGCCAATCGCCCGGCCTGGAACACGCTCAGCCCCAAGGAGGCGCGCGATCTCTACCTCTCGCTGCGCCCGGCCGCGCAAGGGCCAAGGCCGAAAGACGTGAAGGTCGCCGACCGATTCATTCCGGGTCCGGCGGGAGACATGGCGGTGCGCCTCTACCGGCCTGCCAACGCGCCGCCTGATCGCGTATTGCCCGGCCTGGTCTATGCCCATGGCGGCGGCTGGGTGTTCGGCAATCTCGACAGCCATGACGTGCTCTGTGCCCAGCTCGCGGTCGAGGCCGGGATCGCGGTGTTCGCGATCGACTACCGCCTCGCCCCGGAGGCGCGGTTTCCCGGCGCGTTCGACGACGTGGTCGCAGGCCTGCAATGGGTCGCCGCCAACGGCGCCTCGGTCGGCATGGATTCAGCCAAGCTCGCCATCGGCGGCGACAGCGCCGGCGGCAACCTGGCGGCAGCCGTCGCGCTCTGGGCGCGCGACCATGGTGGCCCCAAGTTACGGCTGCAGCTGCTGGCCTACCCGGTGACCGACGCCATCGGCCGCGCCGAGTCGTATCGTCGATACGAAGACGGCTACGGGTTGAACGCCGTCGCCATGGAATGGTTCTTCGACCATTACACGCCGGACAAGGCGATGCGCGGCGACTGGCGGGTTTCGCCCCTGCGCGCCGCGTCGTTGGCCGGGCTGGCGCCGGCGCTGGTCATCACCGCAGGCTACGACCCGCTGCGCGACGAGGGCCGCGCCTACGCCTTCCGCCTGCAACAAGAGGGCACGCTCACCGATCTCGTCGAGTTCGGCGGCATGCTGCACGGCTTTCTCAGCTCGCCGATGCTGCTGCACGGTGCCCGCCGCGGCACCTCGCTGGCCGCAGCAGCCTTGCACGAGGCGCTGGTGCAGCGGGCATAGACATGAGCTGCAGCGCCATATCCAGGGTGGTGCTCATGCTAGGCAACGCCAGCAAAGCTCCCTTGCACCTGCCATGGCGACCGAGGCGCGGTTTCTGCTAGTATTTCCGCATGTGGACGGACGTCCTCGACCTCAACGAATTCTATCGCAGCACGCTCGGGCAGATGACGGTGCGGCTGTTGCGGGCGCGCCTGCGCGAGATCTGGCCCAACGTGCGCGGCGAGACCGTCCTGGGCCTGGGTTACGCCACGCCGTTCCTGCGACCGTTCGTCGAGGAAGCCCAGCGCACGCTCGCCTTCATGCCGGCGCAACAGGGCGTGACGCGCTGGCCGCGGGAAGGCGGCAACCTGACGGCGCTGGTCGACGAGATGGACCTGCCGATGCCCGACCGGTCGGTCGACCGCGTGCTCCTGATCCATGCCATTGAATGTACCGAGCAGGTGCGGCCCCTATTGCGCGAGATCTGGCGCGTCATGGCCGACGGTGGGCGGCTGGTTGTAGTGGCGCCGTCGCGTGCGGGCCTGTGGTCGCAGATCGACCGCTCGCCGTTCTATCAGGGCCACCCCTATTCCTCGGGCCAGCTTGCCGCCCTGCTGCGCGCCAACATGTTCGCGCCCTTGCGCCAGACGCGAGCGCTGTTCATGCCGCCCACCCATTCGCGACTGGCGCTGCGCATGGCGCCGGCCGTCGAGCGCTTCGGCCATCGCTGGCTCGGCCGCTTTGCGGGCGTGAGCGTGATCGAGTCGGGCAAGCAGCTCTATGCCGGCATCGCCGAGCGCAGCCACGCGCCGGCGCTGGCCGTCGTTCGACCCAAGCTGCGCATCGCCAGCTCGCGCGATACGCAAGCTGCGCGCAAGGCCGAAGACGGCGAGGCGCCGGCCTCCTGAATTTTCTCTTCAACAGCGGGACCATCCAATGCAGCCTCCGCGTGTCATCGCGTTGCTGGGCCTTGGCGAGGCCGGCTCGGCCATCGCCCGCGGCCTATGCGCCGAGAATGGCTGGCGCGGCAGCCCGAAGCCGGGAGACAACGCGCCGCGCCGACTGATTGCGATCGACACCGCGCTCGACAAGGACGCCCGCGGCACGGCACTCGGCAAGGCCGCGCGCTCGCTCGACGTGGCGATCGACGGCACCTACACCGAGGCGCTGCGCGATGCCGATCTGGTGCTGAGCGCCGTGCCGGGCGAGCACGCGCTGGAGGCGGCGCAATCGGCGGCTCCTTTGCTGAAGAAGGGTGCCTGCTATCTCGACCTCTGCACCGTGACCGGCCGCATGGCCGACGAGGACCGCGACGCCATCGAAACAGCGGGCGGCCGCTACATCGACATCGCCGTGATGGGCGGCTTCTTCAAGTCGGGCATCAAGGCGCCGATGCTGGCGGCCGGCGAGGGCGTCGAAGCGGTCGTGGCCTGGATGAACCAGAACGGCTTCGACGCCAAGGTGCTCGGTCCCAAGCCGGGCAGCGCCTCGTCGGTCAAGATGCTGCGCAGCGTGATCATGAAGGGGCTCGAGGACCTCGCCGTCGAATCGCTGGTTGCAGCGGAGCGCCAAGGCATCCTCGAAGAGGTGCTGGGCTGCTTCGGCGATGCCGACCAGCTGCCGTTCCGCGACTTCATCAGCACCTTGGTGCGCACCCACGTCGTGCACGCCCACCGGCGCTGGGAAGAGATGGGCCTGGTGGCGCGCACGCTCGAGGAAACCGGCGTCGAGCCGCTGATGACGCGGACCATCGAGAAGGCCCATCGCCGCACTGTCGAGGCCGCCGTCGCGCCAGCCGATGGTCAGGTGCCGGACCTTGCCGCCGCGCTGGCGCTCCTCTCGCAGAAGGTGGTTCGTGGCAGCTGACGTGTTCGACCGCCTCGTCGCGCTTTTGAACGAGGTCAAGGCAAGCTTCCGCGTCATCGAGCATCCGGCGGAGGGCCGCTCGGAGGCGATCAGCGCCATTCGCGGCAACCGGCCGGAGCAAGCGGCCAAGGCGATGGTCCTCGATCTGCGCGGCGGTGGTGGCGGCAAGCGCCACGTGCTCGCCGTGCTTCCGGGCAGCCGCAAGCTCGACTTCAACGCGGTGGCCGGCCTGTTCGAGGCGCGCAAGTGCGGCTTCGCCTCGCCGCAGACGGCACAGGAGCTGACCGGCTGCGTGATGGGTTCGGTGCCGCCCTTCTCGCTCAATCCCGCCCTCACGCTGGTCGTCGAGCAGGATCTGCTGAGCAACGACACGCTGTTCTTCAACGCCGGCCGGCTCGATCGCTCGATGGAGCTCGACACCAAGGACTGGCTCGCGGTCGCCAAGCCGAAAGTGGCGCGCATTGCCTCCCCGGCCTGAACGCTGGACATTCGCGCCGATCAGCGAGGACGACTTCGAGCCATTGCTCGCGCTGCGCATCGAGGTGATGCGCGAGCATCTGGAGCGCGTCTTCCGCTACGAGCCGAGCCGCGCCCGCCGCATCTTCAGGGCGCACTTCGACGAGCCGGGGATGCGACTGATCCTGGTCGACGGAACCCGCAGCGGCTGCGTCGGCGTCCGCTCGGCAAAGAGCGAGGTCAAGATCGACTCCTTCTATCTCGAGCGACGCCTGCACAATGCCGGCCTCGGCTCGCGCATCCTCGAGGCGCTGCTGGCGGAAGCCGACGCGCTCCGGCTGCCGGTGCGGTTGGAAGTGCTGCACGGCAGCCCCGCCGGGCGGTTCTACGAACGGCACGGCTTCGTGAAGGTCGGCGAGGACGACATCGAAGCCGAGTACGAGCGGCCGGCGCCACCGCGCGCGCCGTGAGCGGTTCAACGCGTGAAATCCACCGCGGTCGTGTTGCCCCCGCACACGAGGACACCCACGCGTTCGCCGGGGGCCGCGCGATAGCAGCGCGACAGCAGCGCGGCAAACGGCGCCGCGGCGCCCGGTTCGGCAACCACCCGCACGCCGTCCCACAGGATCTGCTGAGCATTCCGAATCTGCTCATCGCTCACCAGCTGGACGCTGTGCACGTGGCGCTGGACGATGGCAAAGCCGGTCTCACCGATACGCCGCGGCGCGAGCGAATCGGCGGCGATGCCGCCCGCTTCGGCATCGACCGGACGGCCGGCCGCCAGTGCCCTGGTGAGGGTCGGCGCAAGCTCCGGCTCGACGCCGACCACTTTCACCCGACCGGCGTACCACGCGGCGATGCCGCCGATCAGGCCGCCGCCGCCGACCGCGACCATCAGCGTGTCGATCTCGGCCTTCTGCTCGTCGAGCTCCAACCCGACGGTGCCTTGGCCGAGCAGCGTTTCCGGTTGGTCGAAGGCGTGGATCACGAGAGCGCCGCTCTTGCCGGCCCACTCCTGGCTCGCCGCAAGGGCATCGGCGTAGAGTTCGCCGCCGACCACGAGGTCGGCGCCATAGTCGCGGATGCGCTGGATCTTGGCGGGCGAGGAGGTGCCGGGCACGAAGATCTTTGCCTGCACGCCGAGCCGCATGGCCGCGTAGGCCACAGCGGCACCGTGATTGCCGCCCGAGGCGGCCACGACTCCCGCCGCCGGAACCTTGCGGGTCAGCAGGTTGACGAATGCGCCGCGGACCTTGAACGAGCCGGAATGCTGCATCAGCTCGAGCTTCAGCAGCAGGTCCGCGCCGGAGAGCCCGACATCCCCTGCGGCGATGCGTACGATGGGCGTGCGCCGCACATGGGTCGCGATGCGGCTGTAGGCGGCGGCGATGCCGGCGGCATCCACCGCCGGTGCGGTCAAGACGGTCATTTCCCCTCGTGCGGCTGTACGGCCCAGATTGACAGGGATTTCAGGAATTAGCAAATTTGCTATATGACGATCGAACTATCGTTCAAGGCGCTGGCCAGCGAGCGCCGCCTGCAGATCCTGGAATGGCTCAAGGAGCCCGAGCGCCACTTCCCTCGCCAAGTCGACGGCGACCTGGTGAAGGATGGCGTGTGCGGCGTGCTGATCGCCGAGAAGCTCGGCGTCAGCCAGCCGACGGTGAGCGAGCATCTCAAGGTGCTGACGCAAGCCGGCCTGCTGCGCTCCAAGCGCATCAAGCAATGGACCTTCTACAGGCGCGACGAGCCGTCGATCCGTAACCTGAAGAGCCTGATCCGCACCAAGCTGTGAAAGCAATCAATCGCGCCGCAGCATGAACACCGCCTGCTCGCCCAGGAGGTTCGCCACGAAAGGCGGCAGGTTGATCGGCCGGCTGTTTCGGTTGAGCACGATCGCCTGCTCGATGAGCACGCCTGTCTCGGCGCACAGGGCGCGGAAATCGTCGATGCTGCAGAGATGGATGTTGGGCGTCTCGTACCACTTGTAGGGTAGCGACGGCGTTTGCGGCATGCGGCCGCCGAACACCAGGCGCAGCCGTACCTGCCAATGCGCGAAATTGGGGAACGATACGATCGCCCGCTTGCCGACCCGCAGCATCTGGCGCAGCACCTCGCGCGGCTCGCGCGTCGCCTGCAAGGTCTGGCTCAGGATCACGTAGTCGAAGGCATCGTTTGGATAGTCGCGCAGGTCGGTGTCGGCGTCGCCCTGGACCACCGACAGGCCGTTGGCGACACAGGCGTTGACACCGGCCTGGCTCAGCTCCATGCCGCGCGCATCGACCCGCTTGAAGTCGACCAGATAGGCCAGCAGCGAGCCGTCGCCGCAGCCGACATCGAGCGCGCGGGTCGACGATTCGACCATGTCGGCGATCAGCTGCAGGTCGACGCGGATCGCGGTGGCGATCATCGCACGCCGTCCAGGCCGCGGGCGATGGCGGCGCCCTTGAGGAACCCCGAGAGCGTGCGGAACATCTCGGGCTCGTCGAGGAGGAAGGCATCGTGGCCCTTGTCGCTCTCGATCTCGACGAACGAGACGTTGGCCGCGGCGGCATTGAGCGCATGGACGATCTGCCGGCTCTCGCGCGTCGGGAACAGCCAGTCGCTGGTGAACGACATCAGGCAGAAGCGCGTCGGCGAGCCACGGAAGGCTTGGCTCAGCGAGCCGCCGTGCGCACCGGCGAGGTCGAAGTAATCCATCGCGCGCGTGATGTAGAGGTAGCTGTTGGCGTCGAAGCGCTCGACGAAGGTCGAGCCCTGGTGGCGCAAGTAGCTCTCGACCTGGAAGTCGGCGTCGAAGCCGAAGCCCAGCGCGTTGCGATTCTGCAGCGCGCGCCCGAACTTGCGTTGCAGGGCGAGCTCCGAGAGATAGGTGATGTGCGCCGTCATGCGCGCCACGGCGAGCCCGCGCGCGGGACGGGTGTCGTATTCGCGGTAATCGCCGCCACGCCATTCCGGATCGGCCATGATCGCCTGCCGACCGACCTCGTGGAACGCAATATTCTGGGCCGAATGGCGCGCCGCGCAGGCGATCGGCACGGCCGAGAAGACGCGCTTGGGGAAGCTCGCTGCCCATTCCAGCACCTGCATGCCGCCCATCGAGCCGCCGATCACGCAAAACAGGTCGGGAATCCCGAGATGATCGAGGAGCGCGGCCTGGGTGCGCACCATGTCGCCGACCGTTACCACCGGGAACCGCAAGTTCCACGGCTTGCGGGTCGCGGGATCGTCGGCCAAGGGACCGGTGGTGCCCATGCAGCCGCCCAGCACATTGGCGCAGATGATGTAGTAGCGCGCCGGGTCGAGCACCTTGCCGGGGCCGACCATCGTATCCCACCATCCGTCCTTGCCGGTCACCGGATGGCGCTCGACAACGAACTGGTCGCCGGTGAGCGCGTGGCAGATCAGGATCGCGTTCGACTTCTGCGCGTTGAGCGTGCCGTAGGTCTGGTAGGCAACGCGGTACGGACCGAGCTCCACGCCGCAGTCGAGGCGCAACGGCCGGTCGACGCCGAGCTTGGCGTGATGGCAGTGCGCGAGCGCCTTGAGCTCGGACGGCGAAAGGCTGTCGAACAGCGACGGATCAATCGTGCCTTCCATCTGCTCTCCTCCGCCTGCTCTCCTCCATCCGCCTCAAGCGGACAGCCGAACGAAAAAGCCCCCGACCGTTGCAGGCCGGGGGCTTTTTCAACCGCTCCGACCTTTTAGCGATGATTAACGTGGTCGCAAGCCGGCCGGCCCAAATCCCACGGAAGGGCCTGTATACGGAGATGGTGGGCTCTGCGCAAGCATTTGCCTTTACGCCAGCCCGCCGGACGTAGTATCGCCGCACCCGCACAGGACCACATTCCTTATGGATGCCCCCGATCTCGACGTGTTGCGGCAGGAAATCGACGTCATCGACGGCGAGCTGCACAACCTCATTTGCCGCCGCGCCGCTCTCGTGGATCGCATATCGGCCGCCAAGCCGCCGGGCAGTCTCGCCCTGCGGCCCGGTCGCGAGGCCCAGGTCATGCGCAAGCGGTTGGCCAGGCATCAAGGTCCGTTCCCGGCCAGCGCCATCTACCGCATGTGGCGGGAAATGATGTGCGCCTTCACCTTGATGCAGACACCCGACCTCAAGGTCGCGATCTGCCGGCCCGCCGATCAGCCGGGCTTCTGGGACCTGGCGCGTGATCACTTCGGTTGCCAGATCCCGTTCGTGGCGCACGACACGCCCGCCCAGGTGCTGGCCGCCGTGCGCACCAATCCCAGCACCCTGGGGGTCGTGCCTGCGCCGATCGAGGCCGACACCGCGCCGTGGTGGCCGCTGCTCTCGGGACGCGATGCGACGCTGCCCAACGTGGTGGCGCGGCTGCCCTTCGTCATCATGCCCAACGCCCGGGCTCGTGGCATCTCGGGGTTCGTGCTGGCGCGCATGGAGCCGGAGGAATCGGGGGACGACCGCAGCTTGATCACCATCGAGGCCGACACCGGCGTCAGCCGCAACCGCATCGCCGGGGCGCTGACCAAGGCCGGACTGCCGGCCTTCACGTCGGCGCTGGACCGCGTCACCGGGGCGGTGCATCACTATCTGCTCGAGCTGCCCGGCGTGATCGCCGACAGCGACAAGCGCCTGGTCGAGCTCGAGGCGGCGCTGGGCATGAAGGACGGTCGTGTGGCCGCGATCGGTGCCTATGCCGTTCCAGCCGACACGCGCAACTGAGCAAAGGAACAGGAGAACCGCGATGAGCGCGCCGAGCCCGCGGCCGGGCATCTTGAACATTGCGCCTTATGTGCCGGGCAAGGACTCGGTCGAGGGCAAGGAGACCATTGCCAAGCTCTCGTCGAACGAAGGCGCGCTCGGCCCCAGCCCGAAGGCGATGGCGGCGTACGCCAAAGCTGCCCTCGAGCTGCATCGCTATCCCGACGGCGACAGCGGCAAGCTGCGTGCAGCCATCGGCCGCCACTACGGCCTCGATGCCGAGCGCATCATCTGCGGCGCTGGATCCGACGAGCTCCTGAACCTACTGGTCCGCGCCTATTGCGGCCCCGGCGACGAGCTGCTGTACAGCCGGTTCGGGTTCCTAATGTATCCGATCAACGCACTCGGCGTGGGCGCTACGCCGGTCGCCGCGCCCGAGACGGACTACCGCGCCGACGTCGATGCGATGCTGGCCAAGGTGAGCAACAAGACGCGCGTGGTTTGTGTCGCCAACCCCAACAATCCGACCGGCAGCTATCTCACCAAGGACGACGTGCGCCGCCTGCATGCCGGCTTGCCGGCGAACGTGCTGCTGGTGATCGACGCGGCCTACGCCGAATACGTGAGCCGCAACGACTACGAGTCGGGCGTCGAGCTGGTCGACCAAGCCGAGAACGTCGTCATGACGCGCACCTTCTCCAAGATCTACGGCATGGGCGGGCTGCGGCTGGGCTGGATGTACGGGCCGGCCGGGGTCGTCGACGTGATCAACCGGCTGCGCCAGCCGTTCAACGTCAACCTCGCGGCGCAGGCCGCCGGCATCGCGGCGTTGGCCGACATCGCTCACACCGACGCCAGCCGCACCAACAACGACATCTGGCTGCCCTGGCTCAGCCGCGAGCTGCAACAGCTCGGCTTCGATCCACTACCCAGTGTCGGCAATTTCGTGCTGGTCGGGTTCGGCTCGCGCGAGCGTGCGGTTGCCGCCAGCGACTGGCTGATGAACGACGGGCTGATCCCGCGCCTGGTGGCGGGCTACGGTCTGCCCGAGCACCTGCGCATCACGATCGGCACCGAGGCCGAGGTCAAGGCTGTGCGCGATTCGCTGACCAAGTTCGCAGTCAAGCAATGAGCCAGCCCCTGTTCGAGAAGCTGGCCCTGGTCGGCATAGGCCTGATCGGCGGCTCGATCGCGCTCGCTGCCCGTCGCGCCGGCCTCGCCGAGAAGATCGTCGCCGCCACGCGACGCGCCGAGACCGCCGGCGCCGCGAACCGCCTGAAGCTGGTCGATCACTGCGGCACCGATCTCGCCGCGGCTTGTCAGGACGCCGACCTGGTGATCGTGTGCACGCCGGTCGGGGCCTGCGGCGAGGCCGCGCGCGCGATCGCCCCCGTGCTCCCGCCTGGCTGCATCCTGTCGGACGTGGGCTCGGTCAAGCAGGCGGTAATCGCCGCAATGCGCCCGTACGTGCCGCCAGGCGTGCACTTCGTGCCGGCGCATCCGGTGGCAGGCACCGAGAATTCCGGGCCCGAGGCCGCCTTCACCGAGCTATTCGACGGCCGCTGGACGATCCTGACGCCGCTGCCCGACAGCGAGCCCGCCGCGGTCGACAGGCTCGACGCCTTCTGGAAGGGCTTGGGCAGCCTGACCCAACGACTCGATCCCGCCGACCACGACCGCATCCTCGCCATCACCTCGCACCTGCCGCACCTCATCGCCTACACGATCGTCGGCACCGCCGACGACCTCGGCGGCCATCTCAACAGCGAGGTGCTGCGCTTCGCGGCCGGCGGCTTCCGCGACTTCACGCGCATCGCGGCCTCCGATCCAACCATGTGGCGCGACGTGTTCCTCAACAACCGCGAAGCGGTGCTCGAAGTGCTGGCGCGCTTCCAGGAGGATCTGTTCTATCTGCAGCGCGCGATTCGCTGGGGCGAGGGCGACAAGCTGTTCGACCTCTTCACCCGGACGCGGGAAATCCGCCGCGCCCTGATCCATCTCAACCAGGCGTGAATCCATCCCGCCCGCCGGCCCGAGCGCAGCCGCGCTGGGTCTTCGCCTATGGCTCGCTCATGTGGAACCCGGGCTTCGCCACGCCGGAGACCGCACCGGCCCGCCTGCAGGGTTGGCATCGCGCGCTGTGCATTTATTCGGAGCACTATCGCGGCACGCCGCAAAAGCCGGGGCTCATCCTCGGCCTGCTACCCGGCGGCTCATGCCGCGGGCTGGCGCATCGCCTGCCGTCGGACGAATACGACGCCGTGCGGCGCTACCTGCTCGAGCGCGAGATCCACAACGACGGCGTCTACCGTGAGACCGTCCATCCGATCCATCTTGCCGACGGGCGCGTCGTGCAGGCCCTGGTGTATCTTGCCGATCGCGAGCATCGCCAGTTCGCGGGAAAGCTGCCGCACGCTGGGGCGCTCGCCATCGTGCGAGGCGCGAGCGGCTTTACGGGAACCAACCTTGCCTATGTGCGGAACACGGCGACCCACCTCCGTGAGCTCGGCCTTCGCGACCGTTCGCTGGAGGCGTTGGCGAGAGAGGCGTCGACTACCGACGCGCCGCGCCGTCTGCGAAAATCGCGCGCGTCAGGAAGCGCAGCTCCTCGCGGGCCTGCTCGACCGTGAGGCCAAGCCGATGGCGCAACATGACCCAGCTCTCGGGAGCGTGCGCCAGAGCCAGCGCATTCAGCATCCTCTCGCGCGTATCGGGCGGCAAGGCGGTGAGTTCGCGATCGAAGCAGCGGGAAAGATGCATGCGGTTGGTCGAATACAGCGACACGACGAGGTCCGACGCCTCGGGCGAACGGCGCTGCAAATTCTCGACAAAGATCCACATCGGCAGCAGTCGCTCGCAGCGCTCGCTGCACTGGTTGATGATCAGCGCGATGCGATCCTCGATCGGCCAGCTGGCGCCGACGTCGGGGGGCTCGCCGGCGACCGCCGCCAGCATGCGACCGAGCACGGCGACGTACAGCTCCGCTGTATCGGCGAAGTGCTGGAATACGGTGCGGGCAGATACGCCGGCCATCTTGGCGATGTCGCGCACGATGGGTGCGACTTCGCCGGCCAGCGCCAGCGCCAGCGCCGAGGCGATGATCGCCTCTCGCGTCCGCGCGACGCGGTCGCTGCGGGCCGGCTGATGCAGCTCCGCTGTATGGACCAAAGCGTCAACGTCCATTCTCGCTCTCCCCGGAAGAAAATCTCCGCACAACCGGTTGGCTAGATAATGCGGCCAACGACGATGGACTCGCCGCCCCTGTCTTCCTTTACGAAGCGGAATAGTAGTGCATCTCCCGTTGAAGTGCGACGATGCGGTTTAAATCCACACGGGTGTAAGCAACTCGTAAGGTCAAAGATTACATATGGCTGACAAGCATTTGCATGCAGCGTCACTGGCGGCGCAGGCACTGGGTTGGGTCGACCCAATGACGAAGGCGATCGTGCCGCCGATCCACATGGCGAGTACGTACGAACGTGACGCCGACAATGCCTATCGCTCCGGCCGCGTCTACGCGCGGCCCGACAATCCGACTTTCGATCAGGCGGAGTCGACGCTCGCCGCTCTTGAAGGGGCGAGCGCGGCGTTGATCTTTTCCTCCGGTATGAGCGCCGCGACGGCGTGTTTCCTTGCGCTGTCGCCGGGCGATCACGTCGTGGCCCCCAAGGTGATGTACTGGGCCCTGCGCAATTGGCTCGCGGCCTTCGCCACGCGGTGGGGTCTCAGGGTCGATTTCGTCGATGCCGACCGCAGCGAGGCGATCGCGGCGGCGGTGCGGCGCGGCGAAACGAAGCTCGTGTGGATCGAGACACCGGCCAATCCGACGTGGGGCGTGACCGATATCGCCGCCGCCGCCCGCATCGCGCACGCTGCCGGAGCATTGCTCGCCGTCGATTCGACGGTGGCCACTCCCGTGCTGACGCGGCCGATCGAGCTCGGCGCCGATATCGTCATGCATTCGGCGACCAAGTACCTCAACGGCCACTCGGACATCATCGCCGGCGCGCTCGCCGGCGCGCGCCAAGACGCCTATTGGGCGAGCCTCAAGACCATGCGCGCGCAACTCGGCACCATACTCGGGCAGACCGAAGCATGGCTGCTGATGCGCGGCATGCGAACGCTGTTTCCGCGCGTTGCCTGGGCTTGCCGTTCCGCCGAAACGCTCGCCGAACGGTTCGTCGCACACCCCATGGTCGAGGAGGTGCTCTATCCCGGCTCGCCGTCGTTCGCCGGCCACGCGATCGCCAAGCGACAGATGCGCGGCGGCTTCGGCGGCATGCTGTCGGTCCGCGTCAAGGGCGGCGAGCGCGCGGCGATCGCCTCGGCGGCGCGGGTCGAGCTGTGGAAGCGCGCCACGTCGCTGGGCGGCGTCGAAAGCCTGATCGAGCATCGCGCCAGCATCGAGGGTCCCGGCACGCCCTGCCCGACCGATCTTCTGCGCCTGTCGGTGGGCGTCGAGGATGCCGACGATCTCTACCGCGACCTCGACCAGGCGCTGCGCCGCGCGGACAACGCCTAAGAGAGCGAGAAGCCGAAGGTCAAGGGATCGCCGTCCTCGAAACGAAAGCGCGACTCCCCGATGTAGTGGGCGCGCCCGCCGACCTCGACGATCACCGACCTGCGGCCGCCGACCGGCTCGGCTTCGCGCACGACCTTGCCGGTGAAGACGGCACGGGTGCAGCTCTCGAACAGCCGCTGCTCGCCGGGCTGAACCGTGCGCCGTGCGGCGGCCAGTGCCATGCGCGCCGTCACGCCGCTGCCGGTCGGGCTGCGATCGATTTGCCGCCCCGCGAAGATGCAGACGTTGCGGCTCGGCCTGCCCGCGGAGCCGTCACCGCCGTCGGTCAGGATGGTGCCGTACAGGAAGGCAAGCTCTGGCTCCGCCCCATGGTCGATCGGGATGGCAGCGGCTGCCGCCTTGGCGATTTCCTCGCCGGCATCGACGATGCTGGA
>JAFAKN010000063.1 GCA_019235415.1 Alphaproteobacteria bacterium | reverse complement strand
CGTTGCGCAGCAGCCGGCGATCATCCGCCGCGTCTTCGAGGCGGCGGTGAGCCTCATTGCCTGGAGGCGGTCCGCGCCCCTCGTGCAGGCGATGCGGTCCCGGCGGAACAGCATGAATTCCGTGCCGCCGTCGGCGCTGGCCGCCGGCGCCCCATTGGCGGATGCGGCGAGCCGTTGGGCCGCCGTCTGGCAGTCGTCGCAATAGCACGCGCTGACGACGATGGGCTCGCTCCAGGCGCCAACCTCGACCGCGCCACATCGGCAATGCGCCACGTGTGCCGGATTTTTCTTCGTCATAGGCTCCGCTCCGCGACGCTTGACGATCTCACGTGATCACGGTGATGGTCTAGGAGCGTTCCATGAGGCAAAAGCTGTATCACTTCACGGAATGCGGTCTCGACAACGTATGGCTGGCTGACGGCTTCACGTTGCACCGAACGGCGTATGGCCGGGGCGTATCGTTCGACGATATCGAAGGCGTGCACCGGGCAATTGCCCGGCACCTGGTCGAGGTGCCGGGCGGGCTGGACGGAAGCCAGCTCCGGTTTTTGCGCAAGGAACTCGACCTCTCCCAGGCCGGGCTCGCTTCCCTGCTCGGATATGACGAGCAGACCGTATCGCGCTGGGAGCGCGCCGTATCGACCGTGCCACCCGCCGCGGATCGCCTGCTGCGCGCGCTGTGGCGAGAGGCGCAAGGCGAGGGGCTGCATCTCCGCAACTTCATCGGATCACTTGCAGGACGATCCGGCACGGCGCGGCGCCGGATCGTCCTGCAACGCGCGCCGCGGCGGAAGGAGGGTTGGCAGCTTGCCGCCTGAGGTGACAGGGCGGCGTGCACCGCGCCGACTGAGAGCGTCGCGAGAAGGTCGGCATTCGCAACGGTTCGGCGTCGGTTTCGTTGGCAGTTCATGAACCCTCACGCGCGCTCGTGACATTCTGGCGCCGAATTCGTAGAGCAGGGCCATCCTGACGATGGCGCATGACATCGCACAGCTGGAACAGCGCCGTGCGCCAGGTTCTGGAAGATCGAGGGGCCGCCGGGCTTTGCGCCCGAGCTCGCCGGTTGCCTACATCCTGCTCTACGCCGCCCTGTACGCCGCGTTCGGCGTCGCCTCGCCGTTCTGGCCGAAGCTGTTCGAGAGCAAAGGGCTGGTGCCGCAGCAGATCGGATTGGTCCTCGCGGCGGGTCTGGTGGTGCGTCTTGCCGCCGGCCCCTTGGTCGGCCGCCTCGCCGATCACCTCGGCTCGTTGCGTCTGGTGCTGGCATGCTCGGCCGTCGCGTCGGCGGCAACGGCGGCGGCGTTCCTGGCGACCAGCAGCTTCTGGCCGGTGCTCGTTGTCGCCGTGGCCCAGGCGGCCGCCCTGGCGCCGACCACGTCGCTCGCCGACGCGCTTGCGGTCAATGCCGCACGACCGGCGCGCAAGGCCGGCACGCCGTTCGAATACGGTTGGATCCGCGGCGCAGCGTCGTTGGCGTTCCTGCTGGGCACGCTGGCCATCGGACAGCTCATAAGTCCGCACGATCTCGCGCCGGTGATCTGGCTGAATGCAGGGTTGCTCCTGGCGGCGGCCGTGGCAACCGCAGCTGTTCCTGCCGCCACCCCTCGGCACCACCCTCACGCCGATGCACCTGTCGCAACCGACGTGCGCCGACTTCTCGAGATCTCGCCTTTCCGGGCCGTCATCGCGGTCTCCGCCCTGGTCTACGGCAGTCATGCGCTTTACGACGCGTTCGCGGTCATCCGTTGGAGCGATGCCGGACTGTCACCGTCGGTCATCAGTGCCTTGTGGTCCGAAGCCGTCGCCGCGGAAGTGATCGTGTTTCTCCTGGTCGGGCCGGTGCTGATCAAGCGGCTTGGCGCCCGGGGCGCCGCCGTTCTGGCCGCAGTCGCGGGCATCGTCCGCTGGTCTCTCATGGGCTTCACCAGCTCGGTCGTGCTGTTGGCAACTCTCCAACCATTGCATGGCTTGACGTTCGCCCTGCTGCATCTCGCTTGCATGCGCGTCATGGCGAAGGTCGTGCCCCACGGCATCGCGGCAACGGCCCAGGCCTTCTATGCCTTCGGTGCGGGCCTCGTGACGGCGGCGCTGACGTGGGCGTCGGGAACGCTGTATGTCGCTTACGGCGGACGGGCTTTCTTGTGGATGACCGGCCTGTGCGTGGTCGCGCTGCCGGTGGCCTGGTTTGGCTTCGGGCGAGACGACAAAGCTCCCGTCCGCTAGCACTGCCAGCAAAGGTCGAGTTTCTGCCGAGTATGGTCGGCAGAAACTCTATCTTAAGCGACAAAAGCATCACTTTACATTCGCCAAAGGATGGCTTATATAGAGTCCCTGCCGCGAATCAGCCGTCCTCGTCGGAGCCGGGCGAGTGCGCGGCGTTTTCGCCTCACGTCGCTTGCCATCGATGACGGGATCGCTTGATGCCGAAGTCCATCCGCTCTACACCGCAAGCCTCCTCGCGGCAGGGCCGGCCGAAAGGCCTGTCAAAAAGGTCTAAAAGGTCAGAAAGGGTCGCCGTCGCCTCGCGGCGCGGAACACGGCGGTTCAACACCAAGATTTCCTATGTCTTGATTGACGGATCGCTTGCGCTAACTGCGCCAACTGCGGGAACTCCTCGTGCGGCTCGCGCCACGGGTGAGACCTCACGCCGACAGCAGGCGCTCAGCCATCTCGCGCAGCTTGGTGCGCTGGATCTTGAAGCCGTTGGGCGAGGGGGTCTTGGGGTAGTCGTCGACGGCGAAGACGCGCATTGGCACCTTGTAGTTGGCAAGCCCGCGCCGGCAGTGGGCGATGACGCCGGCTTCGTCGAGCGCAACGCCCGGCTGCAGGATCACGAACGACACGGCGCGCACGCCGTCCGGCCGCGCCACGGCGATGGTCTGGCAGTCGGCGATGCCGGGCAGCTTCTGGATGTGGCTTTCGATCTCCAGCGGATTGACCAGGAAGCCCGAGAGCCGCAGCACGTCGCCCATGCGGCTGAGGAAGGTGAAGCCGCCGCGCGGGTCGAGCTCGGCGAGGTCACCGGTGCGCACGTAACCGTCGTCGGTGACGGTCGTCTTGGTGGCGGCCTCGTTGCCGTAGTAGCCCGCCATGATCGACGGACCGGCGCACTCCAGGGCGCCTGGCCGGCCCGGGCCCAGCAGCGCGCCGCTCTCCGGGTCGCGCACGCGGACATGGGCGAGCGGCGAAACGGTCAGCCCGCCGCCCAGCTTGCGCCGCGCCACCGGGGAGTCGATTGGCTGGCGGGCATAGAGCGCCTGCACCTCGCTCATGCCGTAGAGGCCGCAAAGCCGCAGTCCGCGCTTCTCGGCCTGTTCCGGCAGCTGGTCGAGCGAGGCGTTGAACGCGCCGTAGCCCGCCCACTTGATCGAAGGGAACGGCTGCTCGCCGGGAACCAGCTCGAGCAGCCGCGCATACATGTCGTCGCTGCCGAACATCGTGGTCGGCTGGTGCGCGGTGATCAGGCGGGCGATCTCCTCGATCTCGTAGGATTCGACCAGCACGCACGGCCGGCCGGCCGCGAGCGTCGCCAAGGTCTGGTTGAAGCCGAACACGCCGCAGAGCGGCAGGATGCTGAGCGTCAGCGTCTCGGCTGCGTCGAAGCCGAAGACGCGCGCCACCTGCTGCGCGTGACCGGCGATGGCGCCTTGCCGATGCAACACGAACTTGGGCGCGCTGGTCGTGCCCGAGGTGGTGAAGATGTTGCAAGGCGCATTCGCGCGCGCTTGATTGGCGCCGCGGCGCGGCCGCGACAGCAGCCGATCGAACGACACGCGGCGCAGCCGCTCGATCGACTTGGGCGCGGTCGCCGGTTCCTCGCCGACCACGACGATGGCTACAAGCTTGTCGAGCGCGGCGAGCTCGACCTCGGCCAGGATCGACAGGAAGTCGATGCGCCGGAAGCCGGGTGCACAGGCCAGCACCTTGGCGCCCGAGCGGCCGACAATGTCGGCGACCTCGACGGCGCGATAGCGCGTGTTGACGGCGACCGCGATGGCGCCGAGCCGCATGCAAGCGAAATAGAGGATCGGATAGGCCGGGATGTTGGGCAGCCACAGCGCCACGCGATCGCCCGGTCCGACGCCGAGATCGCTGAGCCCTTGCGCGGTGCGCAAGGCGCTCTCCAGCAGCTTGGCGAACGAGATCCGCTGCTTGCCGTGGATGAAGGCGATGGCCTCAGGCGCCTCCTCGGCGAGGTCGGCCAGCAGGGTCCAGACATCGGCGGCGGGACGGGCAAGCGACATGCGGCGCGGAGACTAGCGCAAGCCGCCGCCATCTCAAGCGCCGCGCCCTTGACCCATCTTTGCCTCTCCCGTCATACGGGGGAGGTGGCCCGAAGGGCCGGAGGGGGAAAGCATCATTCGCGCTGTCCGCTGATTTCAGATCTGCCGATCTTGGATCTGAAATCGTCGAACGTCGTCGATGAGGCTTTCCCCCTCCGCCTCCTTCGGAGGCAACTCCCCCGTGGGACGGGGGAGGAAAGGGGGATCGTTCATGTTCGTCGTAGTCTTTTAGCCGCGCCGCTCGTTCTTGCCGCTGCGCCGTCGGCGCGGGCCGAGTGGGCGCCCAGGCAGCCGATCCACGTCATCGTGGGCTTCGCGCCCGGTGGCACCGCCGACATCGCGGCCCGCATCGCGGGCGAGGCGATCCAGCGCCGCACCGGCACGACGGTCGTGGTCGAAAGCAAGAGCGGGGCGTTGGGCTTTATCGCGCTCAAGACGGTCGCGAATGCGGCACCCGACGGCTACACCGTGGGCATCGGCATCATGGGCTCGCTCGCCGTGGCGCCGGTCGTGCCCGGCACGCAGATCCCGCTCGACCTCGACCGCGAGCTGGTTCCGATCTGCAATCTCGTCGGCGTGCCGATAGCGCTGATCGCGCGGCCGACCGCGCCGTACAAGACCGTCGCCGAGCTGATCGCCTACGCCAAGGCGAACCCCGGCAAGCTGACCTATGGCTCGACCGGCAACGGCTCGACCAACCAGCTCGCCGCCGAGCTGTTCGCGGCCGAGGCGGGCGGCCTAAAACTGCTGCACGTGCCTTATCGCGGCGGTGCGCCGGCGATCGCCGATGTGGCGGCGGGCCAGATCGACATCTTCTTCGCCAACGTCTCGGAGATCGTGGGCCAGGTGAACAGCGGCCAGGTGCGCGCCTTGGCGCTCGCGGCTTCGAAGCCCAACCCGATGGCACCCGACCTGCCGCTGCTCACCAAGGACATCCCGACGCTCGAGGTCGACAATTGGTTCGGATTGGTCGGTCCGGCAGCGCTGCCGGCGGGCATCCGCACCGCCCTCGCGACGCTCTTCCTCGATGCGATCAACGATCCGGCAACCGCGCCCTTGCTTGGGTCACGCGGCCTCGTGCCGGTTCCGCAAGACGGCCCGGCGTTCCAGGCCGCCATCGCCAGCGACCGCGAACGCTGGGCGAAGGTGGTCAAGCAGGGCAATATCAAAGCGGAATGAGTACCGAATGCGTAACGACATCCACCACATGAGTAACGAGAACCACCACCGTCATCCCGAGTCGCGCGGATCAGATCCGCGCTTTAGCGAAGCGAAGTCGAGGGACCTTTTTTACTGCGGGCCGAAAGACAGGTCCCTCCACTCCGCCTCGCTTCGCGAGGCTCCGGTCGGGGTGACGGGAAGATGAAATCATCGCTTTCCCTCGGCATCGACATCGGGGGCACCTTCACCGATCTCGTCATCCACGATCCGCACAGCGGCCGCGCCGTCATCTGGAAAGAGAGCACCACGCCGCACGATCCGGCGATCGGTGCAATCGAAGGCACGCGCAAGGTGCTGGCCAAATCAGGCGCCAAGCCGTCGCAGATCGGCCGCGTGGTGCACGCCACGACGCTGTTCACCAACGCCCTGATCGAGCGCAAGGGCGCCAAGACCGGGCTGCTGACGACGGCAGGTTTTCGCGACGTGCTGGAGATCGGCCGCGAGCGCAAATACGAGCTCTACGATCTCTTCATCGAGATGCCCAAGCCGCTGGTGGCGCGTCCCTGGCGCCGCGAGGCGACGGAGCGCCTGGCGCCGGACGGATCGGTCGAGATCCCGCTCGACGTCGATGCCGCGCTGGCCGAGGTCGCCGAGCTGGTCGCCGAAGGGGTCGAGAGCCTGGCCGTCTGCTTCCTGCATGCCTACGCCAATCCGGCGCACGAGCGCGCGATCGGCGCGGCGGTCGCCGAGCGCTTCCAGGATCTCTCGATCTCGCTGTCGAGCGACATTGCGCCGGAGATCCGCGAGTACTTGCGCGCCAGCACGACGGTGGCCAACGCCTATGTGCGGCCGTTGGCCGAGGTCTATCTCGAGCGGCTCGAACAGGCGCTGCATGCCGAGGGCATCCCGGGCGCGTTGTTTCTCATGCTGTCCAACGGCGGCCTCGCCCCTGTCGGCGAGGCCAAGCGCGCGCCGGTGCAACTGCTGGAAAGCGGTCCGGCCGCCGGCGCCCTGGCCGGCGCCTGGTTCGGCCGCAACGCCGGCCTCGACCGCGTGCTGGCCTTCGACATGGGCGGCACGACCGCCAAGCTCGCCCTGGTCGACGAGGGCGAGCCGCTGGTCGCCTACGGTTTCGAAGCGGCGCGCGAGAAGCGCTTCCTGCGCGGCTCGGGCCTGCCGATCCAGATCGCCACCGTCGAGCTGATCGAGATCGGCGCCGGCGGCGGCTCGATCGCCCGCCGCAGCGAACTCGGCACGCTCAATGTCGGGCCGGAGAGCAGCGGCGCGCAGCCGGGGCCGGCCTGCTACGGCCGCGGCGGCACGCATGCCACCGTGACCGACGCCGATCTCACCTTGGGCTACCTCAATGCCGACTTTTTCCTCGGCGGCGCGATGAAGATCGA
>JAFAKN010000549.1 GCA_019235415.1 Alphaproteobacteria bacterium | reverse complement strand
GCCATCAGCTCGGGCGGCGCCTCGACCGGGCCGCTCGACGACGATAACGCCGCCAATTCCGAGGACGTGGTCGATGCGCTCGACCAGGCGGTCAAGGCCAAGGACGTGAAGGCGATCCTGCTGCGCATCGATTCGCCTGGCGGCACCTATCCCGCAGCCGACGCCATTGCCGACGCCGTCGGCCGCGCCCGCTCGGCCGGCAAGCCGGTGATCGTGTCGATGGGCGACGTTGCAGCCTCGGGCGGCTACCTCGCCGCGGTGCGCGGCGACGTGATCGTGGCCGAGCCCACCACCATCACCGCCTCGATCGGCGTGTTCAGCATCTGGCCGGTGGCCTCGCAGCTCCTGACGTCGCTCGGCGTCAGCGTCGACCGGTTGAAGGTCGGCACCAATGCCGGCATGTACTCGCCCTTCCAGGCGCCGACCGAGGCGCAGAAGGCGGCGGTCGACCGCCAGCTCGACACGATCTACAACGCCTTCACCGGCGAGGTCAGCCAGTTCCGCAAGCTCGACGGCGAGAAGCTGGACGCCGCGGCGCGCGGCCGCGTGTTCTCCGGCAACGACGCCAAGAAGGCCGGCCTCATCGACGAGCTGGGCGGCCTGCAGCTCGCGCTGAACATCGCCAAGGCCAAGGCCGGCATCGACGAGGCCAAGTCGATCGAGCTGCGCCGCTATCCGCCCGAGTCCGAGCGCTGGCAGAAAATCATCGACCGCGTGATGCGCCTGTTCGGCGTCGAAACCGACGGCACGGTCCGCGCCCCGCGCGAGGTGCGCGAGGCGCTCGCCCGCTTCGGCATCGTGGCCCACCCCGGCAACGTCCGCCTGCCGCCCCTGCCGCCGTTGTGGCATTGAATTCTTCCCCTCCCCTTCGCGGATCCCGCGAAGGGGAGGTGTCCGCGCAGCGGACGGAGGGGTCATGAGGCTTGATCCTTGACCCCTCCGTCGCCGTATGACGACGACACCTCCCCATCGCGGAACCCGCGATGGGGAGGAGAAATCTCTACAACCGCACGTTCGCCATCACCTCGAGCGCCTCGCCGTCGCGCGACAGCAGGGCCAGCTCCTCGACACGGCCGTGCATTGGCAGGTGCTGGCGCTCGACGATGCGCGCCACCTGCTCGGCCTGCACGGCATGCGCGAACAGCCCCAACGTGATGTGCGGCTCGAACGGCTCGCCATTGGTCGGATTGAGCTGCTCGTAGAGCTCGACCAGCCGCTCTCCGCCCTCGCCCGGCGTCGCATAGAGATAGCTGTCGTGCCGCACGATGCGGTCGAGCACGAACCAGAACGGCCGCCGGCCCACCAGGCTCGCCAGCCCATCCTCGAGCCGCTGGCGCTCGGCGGCCGGCACCCCGAACACCAGCGTGAAGTGCGGCCCGATCAGCTCGGCCTCGTGCGGATGGTACTGCGCGCGCAGGCGGCGAAGCGCCGTGTCGTCGGCCTCGGCCAGCATCGGCCAGGCCACGACGTAAAGCATCAGCCGTAGCTCTTGGCCATGCCGAACGCCGGGTCCATCGCCGCGCCATAGGGCGGGAACGGATAGCGCAGGCCGTTCTTGCCGAGATGGCCCATGCCTTCGATGGCGCGCAGGAACTCATCGGGCGGGCAGGCCATCAGAAGCTCGTCGTCGGCGACGCCGCCGTAGCGCCGCTCGGCGTAGCAGGGCAGCGACAGCGAGGTCTGCCGCGTCGCCAGCGCCCGGCCCCAGGAATCGGCGCAGGCGCTCTCGCCGGTGACGGTGAAGTCGTAGCGACGGTAGCGATGGAACTGCAGGCCGTTGATGAAATAGATCATCTGCCCCGGGGTGCCGTAGAACAGGCAGATGTCCGGCGGATCGAGCCGCCCGGAGCGCAGCGGCGACACGACCAGGCCATTGTATTTGCCGTCGGGCACGCGCGGCATCTGCGCCTGGTGGGCGGCCGATGCCTCCTTGTTGCCGAACCACACGCCATTCATGTGGTCGCCCGACAAGAATCCTTCGCCGGGATTATTGAGCCCGACCACGCCGCCGCAGTTGCCGCCACGCGTATTGTCGACGGTGATGCCGAGCGTAAAACCGTACCAGCGCGACTGGGTCACCATCTGGCACATGGTGAACTTGAAGCCCTCGGTCGGCTTGCGCACGCCCTTGATGCTCTCCATGTCGGCGGGGTTCTCGAACAGTCGCATGCCGATCGGCTGCGTGCGGATGCGCAAGAGGTCGATCAGCTTGCCGCTGGCTTCGGCCAGCATGGCGCCGGTGATCTTTTCCGGCGGCGTCCACGGCGCCACCTTGTATCCGGGCGGCAAGGTCTGCACGTTCATCGCTTCCTCCTCACAGACATGTTTTCAGCGCGGCGAGCGTTTCGTCCGGCCGCTCGGCCATCATGAAGTGACCGCAGCTGGGGACGATCACCATGCGTGCGCCGGCGATCGCGGCGCCCAGCGGCTTGGCCTTGGCGGCCGGCGTCATCAGATCGCCGTCGCCCAGCACCAGCACGGTCGGGCATTTGACCTCGGCGGCGCGGGTCAGGGCGTCCTTGTAGGCGTTGCAGGCGCCGAGGTCATTGTAGATGACACCCGGCCTGTTGCGCGCCAGCACCGCCAGCGATTCGCGCCGCAGCCACAGGCCGGGCGTCACCATGCCGCCTTTGTGCAGGGCGTTGCCCATGCCCCAGCAGGTCATCAGCTCCTGCACCTTGAGGGTGTTGGCCTTGGCCGAGTCGAGCATCTCGGGATGCACCGGCATCTCGGCCGCGACGCCGCAGAGGCCGAGCGCGCGCACCTTGTCGGCAAAGCGCGCCGCCGTTTCCAGCGCCACCAGCGCGCCCATCGAATGGCCAACCAGCGCCGCGGACTTCAGGCCCGCGGCGTCGATCAGCGCCGCCGTCCACTCGGCCATCGCCGCCACGCTGGTCAGCATTTCGCCCTCGGACCAGCCGTGCGCGGGGAAATCGACCGCCAGCACGCTGCGGCCGTGGTTGGCAAACCAGCGCGTCTGCAGCCGCCAGACGGTGCGGTCGAAGCCCGCGCCATGGAGGAAAATCACGGCCGGCCTGGCACGGTCGAATTCGACACCTCCGGTTGTGGCGAACACCGTTGCGCCACCCATCTCGAGCTTCATGTCAGCCCTTCACCGCGGCGCGCAGCGCCTGCCCGAGATCGTCGAGCAGGTCCTCGGGGTCCTCGAGCCCGACCGACAGCCGGATCATGCCCTCGCCGATTCCCGCTTCCCTCAAAGCCGTAGCATCGAGCTGCGCATGAGTCGTCGAGGCGGGATGGATCACCAGCGACTTGGCGTCACCGACGTTGGCGAGATGCGAGAACAGCCGCAGCCGCTCGATGAAGCGGCGGCCGGCCTCGCGTCCGCCCTTGATGTCGAAGCTGAAGATCGAGCCGGCGCCCTTGGGCAACAGTTTTTGCGCCAGCGCATGATCGGGATGATCCGGCAGCTCCGGCGAGGCGATGCGCTCGACGGCGGGATTGGTCTTGAGGAAGCCCAGCACCTTGCGCGCGTTCTCGACGTGGCGCGCCATGCGCAAGGGCAAGGTCTCGAGGCCTTGCAGGAGATAGAACGCGGTCTGCGGCGCCATGCAGCAGCCGAAGTCGCGCACGCCCTCGGTGCGGGCGCGCATGATGAAGGCGTGCGGCCCGAACTCTTCGGCGAAGTCGATGCCGTGATAGCCGGCATAGGGCTCGGTCATGGTCGGGAACTTGCCCGAGGCTTCCCAATCGAAGCGGCCCGACTCGACCAGGACGCCGCCGATCGCGACGCCATGGCCGCCGATGAACTTGGTCGCCGAGTGGAAGACGATGTCGGCGCCGAGCGTCAGCGGCCGGCACAGCACCGGCGAGGCGAAGGTGTTGTCGACCATCAGCGGGATTCCGGCTGCGTGCGCAATCTCGGCGACGGCGGGGATGTCCAGCACCTCGCCACCCGGGTTGCCGACGGTCTCGCCCACCACCAGGCGCGTCTCGGGGCGGATCGCCTTGCGCATGCCGTCGTGGTCGGCAGGATGCACGAAGGTCGTGGTGATGCCGAAGCGCGGCAGGGTCAACCCCAGCATGTTGCGCGTGCCGCCGTAGAGCGAGGTCGAAGCGACGATGTGGCCGCCCGCACCCATCAGGGTGGCGATGGCGACATGCAGTGCGGCCTGGCCGCTCGCGACGGCGAGCGCGCCGGTACCCTCCTCCAGCGCCGCCACTCGTTCCTCGAATACGGCGACGGTCGGGTTGGAGATGCGGCTGTAGATGTGGCCGCCGACCTCCAGGTTGAACAGGCTCGCGGCATGGTCGACGTCGCGGAAGACGTAGGACGTCGTCTGGTAGATCGGCACGGCGCGCGCGCCGGTCGCGGGATCGGGATGCTGGCCGGCGTGCAGGGCCAGCGTGTCGGGCTTGAGAAACTTGGCTTCGGCCACGTGATCACTTCTTGAACAGCGAGGCGGCGGCGGCAGCGTGGCTCTGCTTGGCCTTGATCTTGCCCTCGACACGCTGCAGCTCGTCCTTGAGCACGGCGGCGTATTCCTCGAGGTCGGCGATGTTTAGGGCATCGAGGTTCCTCGGTTGCGGCTTCTTCTGCCGCGGATCGAGATCGTCGAGATCGAACGCCATGGCGCGGCTCCTCCGAAGCGGCTATGGGAGACCTACCACCCCTCCCCCCGCTTCGAAAGGCCGACCATGAGCGCCCTGCCCGCGACGATGACCTGTGTCGAAATCAGCAAGCCGGGCGGTCCCGAGGTGCTGGTGCCGACCACGCGCGCGGTGCCGCAGCCCAAGCCCGGCGAGCTTTTGATCAAGGTGGCGGCCGCAGGCGTCAACCGCCCCGACCTCGCACAGCGCGCCGGCAGCTACCCGCCGCCGCCTGGCGCATCGGACCTGCCGGGACTCGAGGTGGCCGGCACGGTCGCCGCCGTGGGCAGCGGCGTCGGCGACTGGAAGGAAGGCGACGCGGTCTGCGCGCTCGCGCCCGGCGGCGGCTATGCCGAGTACTGCGCGGTGCCCGCACCGCAGTGCCTGCCGCCGCCGAAAGGCTTCGACATGCTGCATGCCGCGGCGCTGCCCGAAACCTACTTCACCGTCTGGCACAATCTCTTCGAGCGCGGCGGGCTGAAAGCCGGCGAGTGCGCGCTGATCCACGGCGGGGCGAGCGGCATCGGCACGACCGCCATCCAGCTCGCCAAGGCGTTCGGCGCCACCGTGCTCACCACGGTGCGCAACGAGGCCAAGGCCAAGGCGGTCCGCGCGCTCGGTGCCGATCACGCGATCCTCTACAAGGACAACGACTGGGCGGCCGAAGTGAAGAAGCTGTCAGGCGGCGTCGACGTCGTGCTCGACATGGTCGCGGGCGACTACCTGCCCAAGAACCTGCAGCTCCTGAAGCCGGACGGCCGCTGCGTGGTGATCGCCGTCCAGCTCGGCGCGACGGCCACCGTCAACGCCGCCTACGTCATGATCAACCGGCTGACGCTCACCGGCTCGACGCTCCGGCCGCAGAGCATCGCGAGCAAGGGCCGCATGGCGCGCGGGCTCGCGGAGAAGGTCTGGCCAATGCTCGAAGCCGGCAAGATCAAGCCGATCGTCTACAAGACCTTTGCGCTGAGGGATGCCGCGAGCGCGCACGCCGAGCTCGAGCGCGCCGACCACGTCGGCAAGATCATGCTGCGGGTCTGAACGTCCGCGCTCTATTCGTGCTGGGGCTCGCCGACCTCGGGCTGCTCGGCCTCGGCCGGATCGGCCGGCTCCTCGACGTCGGTTGCTTCCGGCATCTCCTCTACCGCGCCGCCGGCGGCCGATGCCTTCTTGCGCGCGGCGTCGTCGCGCGCCGCCTTGCGGCGGGCCTTGTCGACGGCCTCGTTGAGGTCGCGCAAGCTGCACAGTCCGAGCGTCACGGGATCGCGCGGTCGCACGTTCTGCATGTTCCAGTGGGTCCGGTCGCGCACCGACTGCACGGTGCTCTTGGTCGAGCCCACGAGCTTGGCGACCTGCGAATCCTGCAGCTCGGGGTGAACTTTCAGGAGCCAGGCGATGGCGTCGGGCCGGTCCTGCCGCTTGGCCACCGGCGTATAACGCGGCCCCTTGGAACGGGAAATCGGTAGCGGCACGTCGCGCGGGCTGAGCTTGAGCCGCGCATTGGGATCGGCCTCGGCGCGCTTGATCTCCTCCTTGGTGAGCTGGCCGTTGGTCGTCGGGTCGAGTCCGGTCATGCCCCCTGCGACTTCGCCGTCGGCGATTGCCTGGACCTCGAGCGGGTGCAGGCCGGTGAACGCCGAGATCTGGTCGAACGTCAGCGTCGTGTTCTCGACCAGCCAGACAGCCGTCGCCTTGGGCATCAAAACTTGCGACATCAATGGTTCTCCTCGCCCGGATATAAGAGCGAATGCCTGGGCGCGCAAAAGGAAACGGCCGGGCAGGGGCCCGGCCGTTCAACTTATCCGAGACGAACCGTCTTACTGGATGACGATCTCGACGCGGCGGTTCTGCGGCTCGCGGACGCCGTCGCCGGTCGGAACCAGCAGGCCCTTCTCGCCCATGCCGATGACGGTGATCGCCTGCGCCGGCACGCCGTCGCGGACCAGGGCGTCCTTGACCGCATTG
>JAFAKN010000528.1 GCA_019235415.1 Alphaproteobacteria bacterium | reverse complement strand
TCTCGGTGTCGAGGATGTCGAACAGGACGGCCGCGGTCTCCTTGTCGACGTCGCCCGAGGTGGCGACGAAGCGGATGAGGTGCTGGATCAGCGTCTTGGACACCGAGCCGTTGGGGTTGTAGTGCGACATGTGATCGCCCACCCCGTAGGTGCACCAACCGAGCCCCAGCTCGGACAGATCACCGGTGCCGACCACCATGCCGCGATGCTGGTTGGCGAGCCGGAACAGGTAGTCGGTGCGCAAGCCCGCCTGCACGTTTTCGAAGGTGATGTCGTAGAGCTTCTCGCCCTTCGCGAAGCCATGGCCGATGTCGGCCAGCATCTGGCGCGCGGCCGGCTTGATGTCGATCTCGCCGGCCGTGACGCCGAGCGCGTTCATCAGCCGCCAGGCATTCTTGTAGGTCTTGTCCGAGGTCCCGAAGCCCGGCAGCGTGTAGGCAAGCACGTTCTTGCGCGGCAGGCCGAGGTCGTCCATGGCGCGGCAGGTCACGATCAGCGCCTGGGTCGAATCGAGGCCACCCGACACGCCGATGATGGCCCGCTCGCTGCGCGCCGACCGCAACCGCTGCGCCAGTCCCTGGATCTGGATGTTGTAGGCTTCGTAGCAATTGTCCCGCAGCTTGGCCGGATCGGACGGAACATATGGGAAGCGCTCGACGGGACGCTCCAGCCGGACGCTCTCGGCCGGCGCGTCGAGCGTGAACGTCACCTTGCGGAAGCGGCCGCAGCGATCGCCCTCGACCAGCGCGCAGTCGGCGAAGCCGTTGTTGCGCAGTCGCTCCTGGCGAATGCGACCAAGATCGACGTCGGCCGTCACGAAGGTCGACTCGCGCTCGAAGCGCGAGGTTGCCGCGAGCTGCTCGCCCAGCTCGTAGATGGCGGCATGGCCGTCCCAGGCGAGGTCGGTCGTCGATTCGCCAGGGCCCGCTGCCGAATAGGCGTAGGCGGCGATGGCACGCATCGACTGGCTGCCGCACAGCAGCTGCCGCGCCTCCGCTTTGCCGATGGTGATGTTGCTGGCTGACAGGTTTATGAGCACCTCGGCGCCGGCCAGCGCCGCGTGGCTCGACGGCGGCACCGGTACCCAGATGTCCTCGCAGATCTCGACATGGAAGGTGACGGGGAGAGAGCCCGCGGAATGGAACAGGAGGTCGTTGCCGAACGGCGCCTCCTGGCCTGCGAGCGCGATACGGCCATCGAGGACATTGGCGCCGGACACGAAGTGCCGCTTCTCGTAGAACTCGCGGTAGTTCGGCAGGAAGGTCTTGGGCACCACCCCCAGGATGCGGCCGCCGTGGACGACGATCGCGGCGTTGTATAGCCGGCCGCTGACGCGTAAGGGCGCCCCGACGATCAGGACAGGAAACAGGCTCGCCGACGCCGCCACCACTCGCGCGACCGACTCTTCGACCTGGTCGAGCAAAGCGTCCTGCAGCAGCAGGTCCTCGAGCGAATAGGACGAGAGCCCGAGCTCGGGAAACACCATGAGCGCGGTTCGCGTCTTGTCGCCCTCGCCGGCCAGGCGCAGCGTTTCCTGCAGATTGTAAGGCGCATCGGCGACCCGCGTGCGCGGCACGCAGCACGCCACGCGCGCGAATTCGTGCGAGTAGAGGGAGAAGAAATCGGACAACGATCCTAGCCTATGAGAATATGGCGACACGGATACAGCTGCCAACCGCAAGGCTGTCAAGCCGCAACCTCATGTGGGGTGCGAACCTCCGGCCGCCCACGTGTCATCGCGAGCGCAGCTAAGACGCTGGGGGCGCGCCACTCCAGTGGCGCGATCGCACGACGCGCGACTGGAGTCGCGCGCCCCCAGCAAAAGATCCCTCGCTTCGCTCGGGATGACACAAGCGAGCGGACCCGTAGGCAGCTCGGCTCCTGTTCCAGCGAGCCGCTGCACTTCTATGGATCGGTTGTGGGAATGCCCTCCGGCGATGGTGGGCGCGACAGGGTTTGAACCTGTGACCCCTGCCATGTCAAGACAGTGCTCTACCGCTGAGCTACGCGCCCGTCGCCGGAAGTGCGGTCGTCTACATCGCTGCCTCCCGGATGGCAAGTATGCGGGCCAAGAGGCGTGACGGCGTTCAGCCTGCGCGCTATGAGGGTGGGATGGAGTTTTCCGAGTTTTGCACGCATGAGGCGCTGGATTGCCGCCTGCCGGCCCGGCAAATCGTTCCCCTCGTCGTCGCCTCCCCGCACAGCGGATCGGCCTATCCCGCTCCCTTCCTATCCCAAGCCGCCGTCCCGCTGACCGCGCTGCGCCGTGCCGAGGACGCCTTCGTCGACGAGTTGTTCGCCGCCGCCCCTGGGCTTGGCATGCCCTTCCTCGCGGCCCGCTTTCCGCGCTCCTACGTCGACGCCAACCGGGAGCCTTACGAGCTCGATCCCGGCATGTTCGAAGGCCCCTTGCCGCGGCCGCTGAATCACCGCACCACCCGGGTCGCAGCAGGCCTCGGCATGATCCCGCGGGTCGCGGCCAGCGGCGAGGCCATCTATCGCAACCGAGTGCCCGCGGACGAGATCGAGCGGCGCCTGGCCAGCTGCTGGAGGCCTTACCACGCCGCGCTCTCCGGCCTGGTCGAGCACACCCATCGGCAATTCTCCGCGGCTCTACTGATCGATGCGCACTCCATGCCCTCCTCGGCCTCGACGGTTGGCAGCCGCGAACGGAACCATCCGGTCGACATCGTGCTGGGCGACAATCACGGTGAATCCTGTGCGGCCGACCTGGTGGGACGGGCCGAGCAATGGCTGAGCGGCCGCGGCCTGCGCGTCGAGCGCAATCAACCCTACGCGGGCGGCTTTACGACCCAACGCTACGGCCGGCCCGCCTCAGGGCGGCATGCGCTGCAGATCGAGATCAACCGGGCGCTTTATATGGACGAGGCGCGCCATGAGAAGCTGCCCGCCGCCGAGGGGATCACGACGCTCATGACTGGCCTTCTGGAAGAACTCGCGGGCCAAGCGCTGTCGCTCTTGCTGCCGCGGCAGCTCGCCGCCGAATAGCGCCGCTCGCCAAGCACGCCCCGAAGCAAAAAAAGGGGCCGTGACAAGCACGGCCCGAGTTTAGGGAGGAAACGCCCAAGACGGGCATACAGCAAACACAGAGGCCGCAGGCGCGGCGTTTGCTGCCCCACAACAATGGTGCACCTGCGAAGGGATTTCAAGAGGGAAAAAAACGCTCTCAATTCACTGCGTTACGCGCGTTTCATCTATCGCATCGGGTGTTGCTTTTTTGCAACGCAACACAGATCGCGAGGCAGCCTTGCAGTACATGCAAAGCTTGTTCCAATAGCTGCCGCGGAGCGATTCCGCCGGCTGCGCCCAGACGCTTGGGACCGAGGAGGAGAACTTGGCGAGAAGATTTGTAGTCGCAATGATGATGCACGAGACCAATACATTCTCGCCGCTTCCCACACCGATCGAGTCCTTCGCCCGTGCCGGGGCATTGAGCGGTGCGGCCGCGATCCGCGAGGCGGAGGGCACAAACACCTCGCTGGGCGGCTTCATCGAGGTGGCGCGCAAGGCCGGTGCCGAGTTCACCGTTCCGATGGCAGCCTCCGCACACCCTTCCGGCTTGGTGACCAAGGCGGCCTATGAGCAGATGACCGCCGCGATCGTCGATGAGGTCCGCAAGGGCTGCGACGCCGTCCTGCTGGCCCTGCACGGCGCCATGGTGTCGGAGGAATTCGACGACGGTGAGGGCGAGCTGCTCAAGCGGCTGCGGGGCATCGCGCCCGACGTGCCGATCGCCGTCGCGCTCGACTTCCACACCCAGATGACCGAGGCCATGGTGAAGGGCGCCAATGTCATGACGGGCTACCGCACCTACCCGCACATCGACATGGCCGACACCGCGCGGCGGGCCGGGCGCACTCTCTTGCGCATGCTGGCCGGCGAGGTCGAGCCGTGCATGGTTTGGGGCAACCGCCCGATCATGAGCAGCTCGCTGGTCCACACGCCCTCGCGCGAACCGATGAAGACCTTGATGAGCATGGCGAGCACTGCCGAGGATTCGGGCGAGGTGCTGAACGCCTCGGTGTTCGGCGGCTTCCCGCAAGCCGACATCCCGCATCTCGCCCTATCCTCGGTGATCGTGTGCGACAGGCGAACGGCGGAGGGCGAGGTTCTGCTGAACAGGATCCTCGACGCCGCCTGGGAGAAGCGCGAGGGCTTCCTGTTCCATCCCGAGCCCTTGTCGGTGCAGGTGGCGCGCGCCAAGGCGCTCGAGGGCGGGCCGATCGTCATGGCCGACCACGGCGACAACACCGCCTCGGGCGGCACGCAGGACGTCATGAGCGTCATCGAAGAGGCGATGAGGCAGGGGCTCGAGGACGCCTGTGCCGGGCCGATCTGCGACCCGGCCTGCGTCAAGCAGATGATCGAGGCCGGCGTTGGTGCCGAGGTGACGCTCGAACTCGGCGGCAAGGTCGACATGCCAGCGATGGGACTCCAGGGCAAGCCGCTCAAGGTCGGCGGCAAGGTCAAGGCGATCACCGACGGGCAGTTCGTCGTCACCGGGCCGATGGCCACCGGCACCATCGTGCGCATGGGACGTACGGCTGTGCTCGATACCGGCAGGATGCAGATCGTGGTGTCGGAGAAGCGAGCCGAGCCGTTCGACCTCGGCGTGTTCACCCATTGCGGCATCGATCCGAGGCGCAAGAAGTACGTCCTGATCAAGTCGCGGCAGCACTTCCGCGCCGGCTTCGAGCCGATCGCCAAGCACATCGTGATGTGCGACGGCGACGGCTGCACGGCATCGGACCTGAAGCTCTTCAACTACACGCGGATCAAACGGCCGCTCTACCCGTTCGATCCCGACATGCGGCTTGGCCGCAACGAGGCCTAGTGTGATGATTCCGAAGTTCGTCAGCGAACTTCGGAATCTGAAACACACTAGACTCAAATAGTTTAGTGTCCCGCTTATCCCTGAAATTCGCTGACGAATTTCAGGGGCGGGACACTAGGAGCAACGCCATGGCCGACTACGACATTGTCATCCGCAACGGCCAAGTGGCCGACGGCAGCGGTAAGTCCCTGTTCGCAGCCGACGTGTCGATCAAGGGCGATCGCATCGCCGCAGTCGAGCCGCCGGGCACGCTCCGCAGCGACAACGAGATCGACGCCGCCGGCCGGGTCGTGGCGCCCGGCTTCATCGACGTCCACACCCACGACGACACCGCGCTGATCGACAACCCGGCGATGGCGATGAAGGCAAGCCAAGGTGTGACGACCGTCGTATGCGGCAACTGCGGCGCGTCGGCCGCGCCGTTCGTGCGGCCCGACATCGGCCACTTCCTGAGCCTGATCGTGAAGAAGAAGGAGAACATCGCGGGCAGCTTCGGTGAGTTCGCGGGCAAAGTCGAAGCGGCGCGGCCGGCGATCAACGGGGCGTTCCTGATCGGCCATTCGACCTTGCGCATGAACGCCATGGGCGAGGACCTCGGCCGCAAAGCGACGGCATCGGAGATCGCCGTGATGCGCGACCTGCTCGACCAAAGCCTCGAACAGGGCGCCATCGGCATGTCGAGCGGCCTGTTCTATCCGCCCGCCATGGCGGCCTCGACCGACGAAGTCGCCGAGGTCGCCAAGCCGCTCGGCAAGTGGGGCGGCGTCTACACCGCCCACATGCGCGACGAGGGCGACGACATCCTGAAGTCGATGGATGAGACGTTCGAGATCGGGCGCCGGGCCGGCGCACCGGTCATCGTCTCCCACCACAAGTGCGCCGGCCGCAGCAACTTCGGCCGCATGAAGGAGACGCTGCCCAAGTTCAGCGAGGCGATGAAGAGCCAGGAGATCGCGTTCGACGTCTATCCCTACGTCGCGGGCTCGACCATCCTGCGCAAGGAGATGCTCGACCGCGCCGACCGCGTGCTGATCACCTGGTCCGACACCGTGCAGGGTGTGGCGGGTCGCGATCTTTCAGCCGTCGCCGCCGAGATGGACTGCTCCATCCACGAGGCTGCCGATCGGCTGCAGCCTGCCGGGGCGATCTACTTCATGATGGACGAGAAGGACGTCCAGAGCGCCCTTGCCCATCCTGGCGCCATGATCGGCTCGGACGGCATTCCCTTCGACAGCCATCCGCACCCGCGCTTGTGGGGCACCTTCCCGCGCGTGCTGGGTCACTATGCCCGCGAGCTTAAACTGTTCCCGCTGGAGGATGCGGTGCGGCGCATGACGTCGTATCCGGCGCAGCGCTTCCGGCTCGCCAGTCGCGGCGAGGTCCGGCCGGGCTTCTATGCCGATCTCTGCGTGTTCGATCCGGCGACGGTGATCGACACCGCGACCTTCGAGCGGCCGATCTCGCCGGCAAGCGGCATCGACACGGTGCTGTGCAACGGTGAGGTCGTATGGCGCGACGGCAAGCCCGGGGGCGGCCGCGGCGGACGGGTGCTGCGACGAGGCGAGGTTTGAGAACAAGGAGCTGTCATCCCGAGCGCAGCGAGGGACCTTTCTGGTTGCCTTAAAGGTCCCTCGGCCTTCCGGCCTCGGATGACAAGAAGGGATCAAGCCTCGTCGCGGCGGGTGCGCTCGAGGCGCTCGTGGCGCTCCTGCGCTTCGACCGAAAGGGTGGCGATGGGCCGTGCTTCGAGCCGCTTCAGCGCGATCGGCTCACCAGTCTCCTCGCAGTAGCCGTAGGTGCCGTCGTCGATCGACTTCAACGCCTGGTCGATCTTGGAGATGAGCTTGCGGAAACGATCGCGAGTGCGCAGTTCGAGAGAGCGGTCGGTCTCGGCAGTGGCGCGGTCGGTGAGGTCGGGTTGCGCCAGGCTCTCCTCCTGCATGTTCTGCAACGTCTGATTGGACTCCTCGATCAACTCGCCCTTCCACTTGAGAAGCTTTTGTCGGAAGTACTCTTGTTGCAACGCGTTCATGAAGGGTTCGCGTTCCGTCGGCCGATAATTGTGCGGCAACGTAATCGACATCGTCGGCAACTCCACTCGCAGCAACTACGGGTCCACCCTTTGAGTGAAAGGCGGGCCATAAAGGCGCGCGGAGTATAGGGACGGTCGATCCGGTCGCAACAAACTTCGCCACTCCGTCGCGACACTTGTAGTGCAGTGCAGCAAAAACCTGGCGCCTGGAATACGCGCGGCGGGCCGCAATTACGGCAATGCGAAGGCGCTTTTTACCGCAGTGCAGCGAAGGTGCCCAGGCGTATCAACCTGGCAAAGGTTTTGCTGAGGTCGAAGGTGGCGTCGGCTGCGAAAGCGACGCCGGCCGCCTCCTCTAGCGAGCTGCCTGCTGCCAGCGCCGCCACGAAGTCCGCCTCTGGGTTGGACAGGCTGACGAAGAACGCACCGGCCGAGCCGGGCAGGACGACCAGCCGGCAACGACCGGCCGCGAGATCGACGACTCCCTCGCCGGCGTCCGGTTGCGAGGCACGCCAGATGTCCGGCAACGGAAAGGGCGAGTCGATCAGACAAGTCCCAGGCGGCAAAGCAAGATGATGCGCTGGCAGGCGCTCGGAGGAAACAGCGGACAGGTCTGCAGCCGTCAGGCGACGAACCGGCCCGGCGTAGGCGGCGACGTTCAAGGCCCAGTCGAGCCGCGCGATATCGGCCAAATACGGAAGTCCCGCTGCCGGACCATAGGTGGCGATGAACGATGCGAGGTCGGCGCCGTACTCGGCCAGCACGGGCTGCGTGGGAAGGAACCCCGCCAGGAAGTCGCGCGCCATACGGCCGAAGAAGTCCTCGCCTACCAGCGCCCGCACGGTCGGAAAGGTCGCCGCCAGCGCAGCACTCAGGCTTTGGCCGAGGTGATGCCGATGGACCGCGATCCGCGCCGCAGCCGGAATCGAATCGCCGCTTACCAGTGCGAGGAGATCGACGCGATCCCGGCCTGCCAGGTGATCGGCAAAGGCTGCCTGCAGCTCACGCAACGCAAGCATGTGAGCGCGCCCCCGCCGTCAACCGATCGGCTGTCGCCGCCTGCTCGAGCAGGACTTCAAGGGAAGGAATGTCGGTATCCCACTCGATGAGCGTCGGATGCTCTCCCAGGCTCCGCACGAAATCGGCGTAGAGTGCCCAGACCGCCTCGCGAACAGCCGAGCCGTGGTCGTCGATCAAAATCGGCTCGCCGTCGGCATCGTTCACGGCGTGGCCAGCGAGGTGATACTGCGTCACGGCTGCCGCAGGCAGCGCGACGCGCCAGGCCTGCGGATCCAGCCGCAGATTGTGCGCCGAGACGAAGACGTTGTTGGCATCGAGCAACAGCCCGCAGCCGGTCCGCCGCACCAGCTCGCCGAGGAACGCCGGCTCCGACAGGGTCGAATGCCTGAAAGCGAGATAGCACGCGGGATTCTCGATGGAGATCGGTCGGCCCAGCGCCTCTTGCACGCGCTGCACGTTGCGCGCCACCACATCGAGCGCTTCCTCGGTGTAGGGCAGTGGCAGCAGCTCGTTGAAGTAGCGCCCGCCGCTGATGCTCCACGCCAGATGATCGGATATCCAGCGCGGCTCGAGCCGTTTCACCAGCCCGGCGACCCTCTCCAAATGGCCCTCGTCAACCCCGTCGACCGAGCCCAACGACAAGCCGACAGCGTGCACCGAGAAATCGTAGTCGAGGCGCAGGCGCTCGACAGCCTGCAGTGCAGTCGACGGCGCGAGATAGTTCTCGGCATGGATCTCCAGGAAGCCCACGGCCGGCCGCTCGCGCTCGAGCTGCGCCAGGTGCGGCGCCCGCAACCCGATGCCAGTTGCCCGTTCCATCCCACTCAGCTCGAGGTGAGCTTGCCGCCAACGATCTTCTCGCAGCTTCCCTTGGGGACCGCGACCCAGGCGTCCGTCTGGCCATCCTTCTTCGAAGTACCGGCGCAGGAGGAATGGTCGGTCTGGCAATCGTTCCTGCCTGCCTTGGCGATCCCGTAGCACTTTTCCGTCATGCCCTGGGCCTGCGCGGCGGGCGTCGCCAGGGCGGCGGCCAGCGCGGCGGCGATGGCGATGCGGCTCGAATTCATGTCGACGCTCCCGAATGACACTGGCGAATGATCCTGGCGGGTTATACGCCAGACTGTGGCAACAATGGTCATACCGCCGCTCACGCGCTGGCTATCGCTTTCGAAGCTCGAGGTCACGAAATCTTGTTCGACAAGCCCGGCAACGCCCTGCTCGCCCCCGGCGACTTCGTCCGTCATCCGGAGCGCCCGGATTGGGGGCTCGGCCAAATCCAGTCGATCATCGGCCATCGCATCACAGTGAACTTCGAGAATGCGGGCAAGCTCGTGATCGACGGCAACCACGTCGAATTGCAGCCGGCCGATCCGGCGCCACGCTGAGGCCGCCGGCAGCGTGGCATTTCACTTGTCCCTGGAGTGTCGGACCGCTGCCAGCCGGCGCGATGCTTCGCCGAGCTCGGCGGGCGTATTGACGTTGAGGAAGGGCGCTGCGTCACCGGGCCAGCTGAGCTCGGCCAGGCGGTAGCGCTCGGCGAAGGCTTCGACGCGGCGCATGCCCTCCTCCAGGACCGCCCGTCGCAGGTCGGGTGCCAGCTTCACCGACCAGATGCCGAGCGAGTGCTCGCGGCGGCGGCGATGGCGCACCATCAGCACGTCCGGCTCCGGCACATGCATCAGGCCGCAGAGATGCACCGTGAGATCGAGCGGCAGGAAGGGCAGGTCGGCCGGCGCCGTCAGGATCCAGCCGGCATGCGGATGATGGGCGCGCGACCAATCCATGCCGGCCAGGATGCCGGCGAGCGGTCCCAGCCGCCTCCCCTCGCGCTCGGCCGCGCGCTGCAGCTCGGGCGGATCGGCGATCACCGGTACGCCAAGGGTGGCCAGCTCGGGCAGCGGATCGTTGGCCACCACCACGAGGTCCATGACCTGCGGGCGGAGGCGCTCGACGACATGCGCCACCATCGGCCGGTCGCCGAGCAGACGGGCCGGCTTGGGCGCGCCCGGCCCCATGCGACGGCCTTCACCGCCGGCCAGGACGACGCCGACCAGCGCCGCGGCACGCACCGGTCCGAAATCCCGCTTCGTCTTCCCCATCATGGGCTGGCACTATGCGGCGGGGAAAATGGCAGGCAAGGGGAGGAACGCATGGCGTTCAGCATCGGCAAGGTCGCGAACTGGCTGTACCAGGTCCATCGCTCGCGTGCCGTCGTCGGCTGGTGGCCCGAGCGCTTTGCGCTCGAGGACGAGCGCACGGCCTACAAGGTGCAGGACGCCCTGCTGAAGAAGCTCTCGGCCAAACAGGGCCCCCTGGTGGGCTACAAGATCGCCCTCACCTCGCCGCAGATCTGGGAGCAGACCGGACTGCGCGGGCCGGCCTACGGGCCGATCCGCAAGCGCCGGGTGTTCGAGCACAAAGCCTCGGTGCGCGCCGACCAGTGGGCACGGCTCGGCGTGGAGCTCGAGATCATCATCACGGTCAACGCCGACGTGCCGGGTCCCAAGGACAAGCCCTACGACAAGGATTCGATCGAGCCGTATGTCGGCGAAGCCCGCGCGGGCTTCGAGCTGATCGAGGATCGCGGCGCCGACTACAGCCGGCTGAGCGTGCCGTGGTTGGTGATGGATGTCGGCTGGAACGGCGGCTCGCTGCTGGCCAAGCCCAACAAGAAGTGGCGCGACCTCGACCTCGGCAACCTCAGCGGCTCGATCGCCTTCGACGGCAAGGTCGTGCGCGAAGGCCATTCCGGCGACGTGCTGGGCCATTGCTACAATTCGCTGGCCTGGCTCGCCAACAAGCTCGGCGAGCACGGCAAGAAGCTGAAGAAAGGCACGATCGTGTCGACCGGCAGCATGGTCGCCTGCCAGTTCGTGCCGCCCGGCAGCACGGCGGTCGGCAGGATCGAGGGCCTGGGCGAGGTGACGCTGAAGTACGAGCTGCCGCGCTAGTGCGGCAATGCCGTCCGGGATCACCGAGCCGCCGCCCCTCGCCTTTCTCGAAAGCCGATCGTTCCACCCTTGGCTGGTAGTGACGGTCGCCAGCAGCAGCGCCTTCATCGGGCAGCTCGACGCCAGCATCGTGCAGCTCGCGCTGCCCGCCTTGAAGATCACCTTCGGTGCGTCGATCGACGACGTGCGATGGGTGGCCATCGCCTATCTGCTGGCCTTCGCCGCCACCCTGCCGCTGTTCGGCCGGATGTGCGAGTTGTATGGCCGCAAGCTCCTGTACCTCTCGGGCTTCGCCATCTTCAGCTTGGCCTCGCTGCTGTGCGGCTCGACCAACGATCTCGGCTGGCTGATCGCGTTGCGCGCCGTCCAGGGCGTCGGCGGCGGACTGCTCGGGGCCAACAGCATCGCGATCCTGGTGAAGTCGGTGCCGCTCGACAAGCGCGCTACGGGCATTGCCTTGCTCACCGCAACCCAAGCCATTGGCGTCGGCATCGGCCCCATTGTCGGCGGCGTTCTGTTGGAAGCATTGAGCTGGCGCTGGATATTCTGGGTTACGGTCCCTTTCGGCCTTGCGGCAGCCTTGCTCGGTTGGCTGGTCCTGCCCCGGTCGAACGAGACCGCAAACGACATGAGTCTGGACTGGTACGGCGCGCTGCTGTTGATGCCCGCGTTGGTGCTGGCGGTGCTGGCCCTGAACCAGATTTCTGTGTGGTCTCCGGACTCGCTTTCGATGCTCCTGTGCGTGGCCGGCGCCGCCGGGCTTTTCGTCCTGTTCGCGCGGCGCGAGCGGGTGGCACGCTGGCCCCTGATCGATCTGACGCTGTTCGCCCGCGTGGCCTTTACGACCGGCCTGATCCGCGTCGCCCTGGGCTATGCCCTGCTCTACGGCATGCTGTTCCTGATGTCGTTCGCCCTGGTGCACGGCCTGCACAACAGCCCCGCCGTAGCGGGCCTCAAGCTGGCGCTCATCCCGATCGCGCTCGGCGTGATCGCGCCGCTCGGCGTTGTCTTCAGCGACCGGTTCACGCCGCGGCGGGTGGGCGTGGTCAGCATGATCTTATGCACCGCAGCGATCGCCGCCCTGTCGGCGATCGCTTTCGCCCCCAGGGGCGCGCTCATCACCGGACTGTCCGCCTTCGCCATATTCGGCATGGGCCTCGGCTTGTACCTGGCACCGAACAGCACCTCGACGATCGGCGCGGCACCGGCCAGCCAATCAGGCGCCGCCGGCGCCCTGGTGAACTTGTTCCGGACGCTCGGAAGCTGCGTCGGCATCTCGGCGGCGTCTTCAATGATGTCGTGGCGGATGCACCAGGCGGCCGGCGCCGACTTCGACAGAATCCTCTTCGAAGGAAGTCCTCTCCTCGATGCGATAGAGAGCAGCCTGCTGGTGCTGGCCGGCTTCGCTCTCATGGTGATCGTCACGGCCTGGATCAACGCGCGGTTTGGCCACGAGGCTGCCTAAGCCAGTACCAAGTCCGGTCGCAAGCGTCGCCACGACAAGCGGCGCACCGACTCGCGACCGACGATCAGGGCGTCGTAGTCGTCCGGAAAGAGCTGGGCGATGGCCGGGTCCAGTGCGTTCAGGCCGCCGGCGTAGGCGCCGAACGCCGGCAGAATGGCGCGGCGACCGTCGGTCAGGAAGCAGCGCCGGCGCATGCCACGGCCATGCACGGTCAGCGCCGCGACCGGGTGGAAATGACCGGATATCTCGCCGTCGGCCGGACCGAACCGCGCTTCGTGGCGGAACATCAACGGACCTTCGCGAAGCTCCTCGGCGACATCGCCCCAATCCTGTCGCGGCGGCGCCGGATCGTGGTTGCCCGCCACCCACACGAATTGCGTCCGGCGCGTCAGTTTCTCGATCTGCCTGCTGGCGTCCGGCGGCAGGCGCTCGATCGCCTGCCGATCATGGAAGGAATCGCCGAGGCAGACCACAGTCTTGGGAGCGAACGCCTCGATCAGCGCCGCCAGCAGGGTCAGGGTCTGGAGCGTGTCGTGCCGCGGAAGAAGCTTGCGCGCCGCAATGGCGTACGACGATCCCTTCTCGAGATGCAGGTCGGCGACCGCGAGCACCCGTCGCGCCGGCCAGAGCAATGCGCCGGCCGGCAAGGCCTGCAACCGCTGCCCGGCGCAGTCGAAATCGAGCGGCGTCACGGATGGATCACCACGCGCCCCGCAGTCAATCTCCTCTCCCCTGTTGGGGGGAGAGGATGGGAGAGGCGGTTGCACACACGAGCTTCGATGTCCCCTCTCCTTGCCTCTCCCCCTAGCGGGGGAGAGGCAAGGAAGTCGGACAGCGCCAACGAAGGCTGATTCGCTGACCGGAATGCTGCCATGATCACCGGCGAAGTCATGCGGCGCACGATTGTCCGATGCCAACCCGCGCGCAAGGTTTGCCATGCGTCGCTCTGTGTATTTCGCGTTCTTGCTGGCACTGCTGGCACCGTTGTCGGCGCGCGCCC
>JAFAKN010000172.1 GCA_019235415.1 Alphaproteobacteria bacterium | reverse complement strand
CTTCATGCGGATCTGGTTGATGAAGATCACCAGCGTGTTGGACTTGGAGATCGAGGCGGTGAGCTTGCGCAGCGCCTGGCTCATGAGCCGCGCCTGCAGGCCGGGCAGCGAATCGCCCATCTCGCCCTCGAGCTCGGCGCGCGGCACCAGGGCGGCCACCGAGTCGATCACCAGCACGTCGATCGCCCCCGAGCGTACCAGGGTGTCGGCGATCTCCAGCGCCTGCTCGCCGGCGTCGGGCTGGGAGATCAAAAGGTTGTCGATGTCGACGCCAAGCTTCTTGGCGTAGGCCGGGTCGAGCGCGTGCTCGGCGTCGACGAAGGCGCAGGCGCCGCCCTTGCGCTGCGCTTCGGCCACAACGTGCAGGGCGAGCGTCGTCTTGCCCGAGCTTTCCGGGCCGTAGATCTCGACGATGCGCCCCTTGGGCAGACCGCCGATGCCGAGCGCAATGTCGAGCCCCAGCGAGCCGGTCGAGATGGCCTCGATCTCCAGCGCCTCGCGCTGGCCGAGCTTCATGATCGAGCCTTTGCCGAAGGCCCGCTCGATCTGGGCGAGGGCTGCATCCAGCGCCTTGTTCTTGTTTTCCATGCCGTCCTTCTCGACCACTTTCAGAACCGCAGACATTGGCTGCCTCCTCGTTGTCCCACGCCCCTGTCGGGAGCGGCAATGCGGATAAGTCCGCCGGGGTGCAGCCAATGTACTTATTTTGTTCGCGCCAGCAAAGGAACATTTAACCCGTTGGTGCGAATAGTGTTCTTGACACCAGTTCTGGTTTAGTTCGCAACGCAGGAACAAGATCTGGGGAAAACCGGAATAAGTGGGCTCCGGGAGCCGGGTTCGGTTTTTGGCCTCATCCGTGTGCCGGAAGCGGCTTACCCCCGTGTTTCACAGGGTGGGCGTCAATCAGCACGAAAGCAATGACGCACGGGGCGTCGTAGCGATTGACCCAGTTGTGGATGGTCCCGCGCTGGACCAGCACGTCGCCGGCCCTGAGCGTCACCATCTGGTCATCGAGCTCCATATCGATCTGGCCGGTCAGGACCACGGCGTAGTCGATGGAGTTGGTCCGGTGGTTACGCGGCGCGACGCCCGGCGCGAATTCGATGACGCGGAACACCGTGCCGCCGTCGCGCGTCGTGCCGGTAATCTCCTTGGCGGTGTCCTTCTCGCCCATGTTGTCGACCGGAAAACCTTCGCTCGACCAGATGTTGGCGATGGTGGCGCCCGGCCGGAACGACACGACGTCCTTCGAGACCTCGTCGATCGCCACGACCGCCTTGCCGTCCCGGTCGTGCGCGGTGACCACGCGTCTCACCTTCATGGCTTCTCCTTCGGGCCGAGCATGCCGGCGGACCTGAGCGCGGCGATCGCCGGTGCATCATAGCCGATCTCGGCCAGCACCTCGTCATTGTGCTGCCCGATCTCGGGCGGATCGCGGACCAGCGGCGGCCGCCAGCCCAGCATCTGAAACGGCAGCAGCGGCAGGCGCGTCCTGACGCCGCCCGGCAAGGTGGTCGGCGCCAGCGAGCCGTTGGCCAAAAGATGCGGATGGTCGAACAGGTCCTGCGGCCGCGCGACGGGCGCGAAAGACAGATCGGCCTCGAGGCACAGCTTCTCCAGCTCGTCCTTGCTGTAGCGCCGGAACAGCTCGGCGACCTTCGGCACCAGCCACGGCCGCGCCTCAATGCGCTGATTGTTGCTGGCGAGCCGCGGATCGGCAGCCCACGCGTCTTGCTTGAAGAACTGGCAGAAGCGACGCCACTGACCGTCGCTGGTGATGCCGATGAACACCTGCTGCTGGTCGGCGGTGGTGAAGATCTCGTAGATCGCCCACGAGCTCACGCGCTCGGGCATCGGCGGCGGTGGCGCGCCATTCATGGCGGTGATGGCCAGATGCTGGCCCATCAGGAAGACGACTGACTCGAACAGCGCGCTTTCGACCAGGCCGCCCTTGCCGGTGCGCTCGCGCTGCTTCAGCGCCAACACTGTGCCGAACGCACCGAACAGGCCACCCATGATGTCGACCACCGAGGTGCCGGCGCGCAGCGGCCGGCCGGTCGGGCCGGTCATGTAGGCGAGCCCACCCATCATCTGCACGACCTCGTCGAGCGCCGGGCGCTTCTCGTACGGTCCGGGCAGGAAGCCCTTCAGCGCGCAGTAGACCAGCCGCGGGTTGATC
>JAFAKN010000576.1 GCA_019235415.1 Alphaproteobacteria bacterium | reverse complement strand
TTGCTTGATGTTCACGGTTCCGGAGCTCGCCGCCGAGGCGCTGGGCGATTTCCTGGGCAACTACATGCGTCGCCGGTTCGGGTCAGGGCAGGAGCGCCTGGTCGAGATGGTGCCGTCGATCGCGCGCATCGCCATCGAATGCATCGGCAACAGCGACGCGCTCTACCACAACGTCGAGCACACCATGCTGGTGACGCTGGCCGGGCACGACATCATGCGCGGCCGGGCGCTGCACACGCACATGCTGGCCGAGGAATACGCCACCGTCATCATCGCCTGCCTGACGCACGACATCGGCTATGTGCGCGGCCTGTTCCGCGACGACAACGAGAAGGAGGGCTACCTCGTCACGCCGGCCGGACAGCGGGTGGCCTTGCCGCGCGGCTCGTCGGACGCCGCGATGCTGCCGTACCATGTCGACCGCTCGAAGCTCTACGTGCTGGAGCGCATGGTCGGCATGACGCCGCTCGACCCCGAGCGGATCGCCAAGGCGGTCGAGGGCACGCGCTTTCCCGCCAGCATCCCGGCGGTCGGCGAGCATTGCGACGAGGAGCCCGCCCTGGTGCGCGCCGCCGACCTTATAGGCCAGCTCGGCGATCCCCACTACATCCGCAAGGCCAACGCGCTCTACCTCGAATTCGAGGAGATCGGGCTGAACCGGCAGCTCGGGTACAACACGCCGGCCGACGTCGTGAACCTCTACCCGAGGTTCTACTGGGACTGCGTGGCGCCGCACGTGCAGACGGCCATCCGCTACCTGAACGTCACCTCCAACGGCCGGCACTGGATCGCCAATCTCTACAGCAACGTCTTCCGCGCCGAGCGCGACATCTCGCTGTCCGGACCGCAGACGTAAGCGGATATTCTCCTCCCCAGCTTCGCTGGGGAGGTGTCCGCGTCTTCGCGGACGGAGGGGTCATGAATCATGAGAGTCATGACCCCTCCGTCGCCGTAAGACGGCGACACCTCCCCAACTTCGTTGGGGAGGAAGCTCAGTAGATCGTTGCCTTGAGGTGCTGCGGGTAGTTGCGGTCGTAGGACTCGCCGTCGAATCCCTCCATCAGCGACTTCATAATGGTTCCGCTGCTGGGCAGGGCCGCCTTGTCGACATGCAGGCTCGCGTCCCACAGCCGGGAACGGACCAGCGCCTTGGGACACTGCGTATAGACGCGGTCGGCGGTGATGACGAGGACGCTGCGCGGCAGCTTGCCTTCCATCTCTAACGTGGCGCAGAGGTCGCGGTCGGTGCTGATGGCCGTGCGGCCGTTGATCCGCAGGGTTCGACCCTCGCCGGGGATCAGGAACAGCAGCGCGACGCGCGGGTCGCGCACGATGTTGCGCAGGGAATCGATCCGGTTGTTGCCACGCCGATCGGGCAGCATGACGGTGCGGCTGTCGACCACGCGGACGAAGCCGGGCGGATCGCCGCGCGGCGTGCAATCCAGCCCTTCCGGGCCCACGGTGGCCAGGACGACGAAGGGCGAGAGCTCGATGAAGCGGCGGTAGTGCTCGGAGATGTGGTCGATCTCCTTGATCACGGCCGGGCCGCTCGGCTGGCCGTAGATCGCCTCGAGCTCGGCTTCGGAAGTGACGAGGTTGCTAGCGAGGCTGGTGACGGTGTCGGGCACAGTTCCCCTCACGTGCTGCTTGAGATGCCTTTTCCGGAGCAATGGTAGCCCGGGCGACTCGCGGGAGCAAAGTCGCTGAGGAGCACCGGCTTTTACCGTTGTAACCTCCGTCGATGCCCTTCTTCAAATCGCATCCGGCCGATGCCGGACCCGCCAACGTGTTCTCGGCGCATCCCGAGATCTACGCCGCGTGGGCCAAGATGAGCGAGGCGCTGATGAACGGCCCCTCGCCGCTCAGTCAAGCCGAACGCGAGCTGCTGCTCGCCTACGCCGCCGGCGTTGCGGGCTGCCGCTTCGTCTTCGTCGCCCATTCGGAAGTGGCCTACGTGCGGGGCATCAAGCGCGGGCTGATCGAGCGGCTGATCGAGGATCCCGAGACACACGCCGAGCCCCGGCTAAAGCCCCTGCTGGCGTTCGTCGCCAAGCTTGTCCTCACACCCGGCGAGATGACTCAGGCCGACGCCGACGCGGTGTTCGCCGCCGGATGGAGCGAAGAGGCGCTGCACCACGCGATCGCCATCACGGCGCGGGCAGCCTTCATGCAGCGCCTGGTCGAGGGGCACGGCTTCGTGCCGATGTCGCCCGAGGCCGCGGGCGAGCGGGCGCGCCGGCGGCTGGAGGACGGCTACGTTAACCTCTATCCGGCGTTCCGCACGCGGAAGGACTAACCAAGTCAAAGGGCGGTAAGCGAGCCTTGACGAGTGTCCGCAAGGCGCGGGCCTTTGCTTCTCCGCCGCGCCATGCCTTAGGGAGCATCCAATAGCGCTTGGAACTCCGTTACGGCGTCCCGGCGCAGCCACGGGTCAATTTCGTGCCGTTTAACCGGACCATTGTGGTTCACGGTGCGCCTTAGCAAACGAGCGATATACTCCATCGCCAACTGATGGTCCTGCTTCATAGCTCGTTGAAAATCGTTGCCGTCCAGGGACCCGACTTCACGGCTCACCAGATCCTTGAGCTCCTGGCCAAAAGCCATGGAGTTCGCACTGACTTGCCAGGCGCCGGCTTCAATCGTGTCCGGCGTCGTTGAAGTTGGGTTGGTTGTGTCGACCCCGGCGTCCCAGTTCCACGAAGACTCGAAACCGGCAAGGACTCGCATTACTTCCAACATGGCGGCCTTGCGATGCCGGATATCCTGCCACGGCCCGAGCACCTCGACGACGCTCGAGTAAATGTCTGTGTTCGGATTGGGAGCGAAGATGTCGTCGGGTGCTGTCCTGCCCCACGCGACGAGTTCACTGAGAAAGCTGTTCGGCGGAACGCCTCGGTTGAACACTTGCTGCTTGGTGGCTTGAAAAGTCATAAGCACCTCTTTCGCCAGACATCCTCTTCAGGTGGAGGCGGCGAATCACTCCTTTCAAGACACCTCATAGAAGGGCGCGCTGCGACCACTTGGAGAACGAGCATCGTCTCATTGAGGACCGTCGATTGCAAAGGAAAAGGGAAATGCAACAAAGTATCCCAATCTGCCAAAGCAGACTGCCTCGAGCTAAACCCTTGGAGCGGAGGGCATGAAGCCGTCGGGCCTCGCGGCGCGCATCGCGCTGGCGGCGGCCTCGGTGCTCGTGTCGCTGATGGCGCTCGAAGTCGGCTGGTGCGCGGCGGGCCGGCGGCGCTCGGCGATTGGCGCAACCTGGCGCGCGGCAGATGATCGAGACCGGCGACGGCAACGGTTGCTCCTACGCCGACGACGCGCGGCTCGGCTGGGCACTGCCGCGCTGGTGCCGGTCGGCGAGATACAACGTCACCGAGGGCATCCGCGAGACGCCTTCCACACCCCGCTGGGCACCGGGCCGCCGGTGCTGGTCACCGGCTCGTCCTTCGCCCTGGGCGACGAGGCGGCGGACGGCGAGACTTGGCCTGCCTTCCTGCTAGGCCTGATCGGCCGGCGCGTGATGCGTACCGAAGAGCTCGCGCCCCGCCGCAGGCCTGCGGTTGTCATCGTGAGCTTCACGGCGGGCGACATCTGGCGCACCGAGCAGAGCGTCGCTTTCGGCGCGACAAGCCCTATTTCGCCCTGGTCGACAGCCATCTCGAGCTCAGGAACGTGCCGATGGCGCCACCTCTTCCAAGCCGCCGCCGTTGCCCTTGGCGGCGCGCCTGTTCGGCCGATCGATGCTGGCGCAGGAGAGCGTGGAGCGGCTTTTGATCGACGGCGGCTGGTACTGCGAGGAAGTCCGGGCCCTGCCGGGAGATAGCGGGCTGGCCCTCTCCTGCCCCGTGATGCAGAGGCTCGGCGGGCTTGGCCTACCGGTAGTCGTGCTGGCGCAGTATGGGCGCGGCGGGTGGAACGCCCGCAGAGACTACCGGGCGAAGGCGCTCGGCGACATCGGCACGGTGCTGGGCTGCGCGCGCGACGCCGGCCTCGTTGCCTTCGTTCTCGCCGAGCCCTGGAAGGCGGCCGTCGAGGCGTGCGGCCTCGACGCATTCTTCCTCAGCGAGCATCACACGCCGGAGGGCAATCGCGTGGTGGCCGAGCCGGTCCAGCAGGAGCTCGTCAGCCGCTAGCTGCTGCCGGCGAATGGCGAGCGGTGAAGCGCCCACGGGCCGGAGGCCCAGGACGCGTGGGTTGTAGATGTTTCGCCGAAGGAATGCCACAGACCTAGCGCGTGCACTAGTTGACCTCTATGCATTCAACGTATAGTAGTATCTCCCGAGGGGGAGAAATGATGGCGATGCCCGGCACGGGAAGGGGTCGCGGGGGACACTTTTGCATTGCGGCGATGATGGTGCTGTCGGCGTGCTCGGTCGACGGGCTGGGCGCCGCGTCGTCGGAAGTGTTCCAGGCGGACGGCGCGCGGGTCGTGCGGAGCGAGACTTACGGGATCGCGGTCCGCACCGCCGCCGACGATGCGGGCATCACGCTGGGCTGGTCGTGGACGTTGGCGTTGATTCCGGTTTGTCCGGACGCGCCGCGCCCGGGCACCTACAGATTTGGCCTCGCGACGTCGGGCCTTCGTCCCATCGCGACGGTGCGCCGCACGGGCGGCGTCGCGATCGAGATTAACCGCCGCGCGATCGGCGTCATGCTCGGCTTTTCCGAGGATGGCCTCTTGAGCAGGCTTCCGGCCGACGCGTCGGTCGTCCGCAGCCTCGTCCTGACGCCGGACGAGCCGTCCAGGATCGAGTTCCGCCAGTTCCCGGAGACAAGCCTATGCAGCTGAGAGTTACAATTGCGTTGATGGCGGCAGGCGTAGCCACGGCGCTTGCCGGCTGCGAGCCGAACCAGCTCTACATCGCGAGCCATACCGTGGTCGGCGTCAATGCGGCGGTCAATCCGGAGATGACCGAAGGTGCGATCTATGTCGGCTACGACCGCTCCTTCGCGACCATCATTCCGCGCAGCGTCACGACCGTGGACAAAAGGACCAATGCCGCGAAAAAAGAGGCCATGACCAGCATGGCCTGCTCGAGCCTGGCGGTGAGCGGCATAACGATAAAGTATTTCTCCGAATCGATTGCCACGGGCGAGGCCGCACAGACCTTCGCCGAGAGTCTCGGCGTAACCGATATCAGGAAGGTCAAGGACTTCTTCAATTGCTTCAAGGACGCGAGCAACCCGCCAGCCGCTCCGGCCGCTGCGAGCGGGGGTGCCAAGCCATGAGCGGGCGCTTCCTCGACCGCCGCCGAGTCGCGACGCTGCTGGCGGCGATCGGCGCTGCCGCCTCGGTGGCCGGCTGCGGACGAACACTGGTGTTCGCCGAGCGTGACGGCGTCAACATTGCGATCCGCGCGAACGCTTCTTCAGCGCCGCCGATCGAAGCCAACATCGGTCTCAACCGCACGATCGCGACCATCGTTCCGCCCGCCGGCGAGGCCGGCAACCGACCGGATGGCGATGCCGTCAGCATGGTCGCCGGCTTCCAGATCGACAACACACTCGATCCGACGGCGCCGCTCAAAGCGGATCTGCTGATCACCACTCAGTTCGCCTCGGGCAACGCTGCGACCGCCGTGGCCACCAAGCCGCCCGTGGTTGCCGCCATCGTCAACCCCGCAGCCGGAGCCAAGCTCGCCGCCCAGATCGACGCACAAACCGACACTATCATCGATACCATCTCCTGCGACGGGAAGACCCTCAAACCGGACCTTCTCAAGACTCTGCTTGCGGCGTCGGGCGTGTCTCCGGGCGTGTCTTCCACGCTCGCGAGCTTGCAGACGGTGGCAGACTTCCGGGCGGCTATCAGCGATGCGCCCTCTATTACCCAAGCCCTCTACGACGCGGCCCGCAAGCAAGGGAGAGCCCCATGTCCGAAGTAGCGGTCTATGTCTGCAAAACGTCTGACAATCGTGATGACGCCCGGTCATTCCTGTCGGCGCGCGGCTACACCAACATAACCGTCGAGGAAACGACGCGGGTCACCTATGATGCAAAGAATTTCAACGCGCCTACTGGCCAGACCGACATCATCCTCGGCTCGGCGTATCTCGTCATAGGCGTGAAGTAGCTCGCCTTCCCCTTCGGGGATCGAGGATTCGCGCGTAGCGTCAACTCTCCCTTGCAATCGGCACGGGGCAGATCGGACCAATGGATTGGCGCCCGCCCGCGCGAGAGCGGTAGGATGCAACACACCCCCATTGGTGAGGAAACGATCGTGACCCGCTCCTATCAAGCCATCGATGCCGACGGTCATATCCTCGAGCCAATCGATCTCTGGGACAAATACATCGATCCCAAGTTCCATGACCGCCGGCCGCGCTTCGTCATCGACGACAACGGCAAGGAACGCCTCAGTGTCGACGGCAGGCTTTTGGGCAATCCGCGCGGCATCGGCAGCCTGGGCTCGGTCGGCGTGCGCCAGGGCACGGTC
>JAFAKN010000494.1 GCA_019235415.1 Alphaproteobacteria bacterium | reverse complement strand
CAAGCTCTATTACCTGCGCGACCTGCGCGGCAAGGCGAGCCGCATCGCCGAGGACGTCGAGGCCCAGCGCGAGCTGATCGCCGAGCAGGCCGAGGAGGCCGCCAAGCGGCCGCGTCGCGAGAAGCTCAAGAAGGAGAAGCCGCGCGGCGAGGGCGGCGTGCGCGCCGCCAAGGGCGGCGGCAGGAGGTAGGCGCGCCATGGCGACCCGCAAGAAGGCGGCTCCGCCGCCGCCCCCGCCGCCGCGGACCCTGTTCGAGAAGATCTGGGATGCGCATGTCGTGCATCGCCAGGACGATGGCACCTGCGTGCTCTATATCGACCGGCACCTGGTGCACGAGGTCACGAGCCCGCAAGCCTTCGAAGGCTTGCGCATGGCCGGCCGCCCGGTGCGCCGGACCGACGCCACCATCGCCGTCGCCGACCACAACACGCCGACCACCGACTTCAGCCAGGGCATCACCGACGAAGAGTCGCGCGTGCAGGTCGAGACCTTGGAGAAGAACGTCGTCGATTTCGGCGTGCCGTACTTCGGGCTCGATGATCCGCGCCGCGGCATCGTGCACGTGATCGGCCCCGAGCAGGGCCTGACCTTGCCCGGCATGACGATCGTGTGCGGCGACAGCCACACCTCGACGCACGGCGCCTTCGGCGCACTGGCCTTCGGCATCGGCACCTCGGAGGTGGAGCACGTGCTCGCCACCCAGACGCTGATCCAGAAGCCGGCGAAGAACATGCGCGTTGCGGTCGAAGGCACCCTGCCGCTCGGCGTCACGCCCAAGGACGTGATCCTGGCCATCATCGGCAAGCTCGGCACCGCCGGCGGCACAGGCTACGTGGTCGAATATGCCGGCCGCGCCATTCGCGACATGACGATGGAAGGCCGCATGACAGTCTGCAACATGTCGATCGAGGCGGGCGCGCGGGCGGGTCTCATCGCGCCCGACGAGACGACCTTCAAGTACCTCGCCGGACGGCCTTACGCGCCCAAGGGCGGTGCTTGGGATCTGGCGCTGGGGCAATGGCGTCGGCTGCCTTCCGACAAGTCGGCGACGTTCGACACCCAGATCGACCTTTTGGCCTCCGACATCCCGCCGATGGTGACCTGGGGCACCAGCCCGCAGGACGCGCTCCCGATCACCGAGGTGATTCCCGATCCGGCCAACGCACCGGACGAGAACCGCCGCGAAGCCTGGACCCGCTCGCTCGCCTACATGGGGCTGACGCCGGGCACGCGGCTGGCCGACGTGCCGATCGACCGGGTGTTCATCGGCTCGTGCACCAACGGCCGCATCGAGGACCTGCGCGCCGCTGCCGAGATCGCGCGCGGCCGCAAGGTGGCTGCCGGCGTGTCGGCCATGGTCGTGCCCGGCTCCGGGCTGGTGAAGCAGGAGGCCGAGAAGGAAGGTCTCGACAAGATCTTCCTCGAAGCCGGCTTCGAATGGCGCCTGCAGGGCTGCTCGATGTGCCTGGCCATGAACGCCGACCGGCTCGAGCCCGGCCAGCGCTGCGCCTCGACCTCGAACCGCAACTTCGAAGGCCGCCAGGGCCGCGGCGGGCGCACCCATCTCATGAGCCCCGCGATGGCCGCCGCTGCCGCCATCAAGGGCACGCTCGCCGACGTGCGCGACTTCCAGTAAGCAATCCTTGGCAGTAAGCGAACCCTGGCAGCAGGCGATCCTGTCGCGGTGCAGCAATGCACCGCCTCTTGCCGCGGTTGCTGCGCAGCATGCATGACCACTCGCTTTGTGGTAGGGTTTCTCCCGGAATTCCCGAGGGAGAGACCGCCATGGCCAGCGTTCCGAGTTCCGGCACCTCCGCCCCGCCGCCGCCCACCTGGAATGCCCAACCCGCCGGGGCCGCGCAGGTTGCATATGGCGGGTTCTGGATCCGCCTCGTCGCCTACATCATCGACGCCATCATACTGGGCATCGTAGGCGCCATCCTCGGCGCGATCTTCGGCATCTCCATGATGTCCGCCAGCGACATCGACCACTACGATCCGACCATCAACATCGTGTCGCTCGTCATCGCCTGGCTCTATTTCGCCCTGTTCGAGAGTTCGGCGCGCGGCGCCACGCCGGGCAAGATGGCCTTGGGCCTGCGGGTCGTGACGGGTGACGGCCAGCGGCTGTCGTTCCTCAATGCCACGGGGCGCTACTTCGCCAAGTTCATATCCGCCATCATCCTGTGCATCGGCTTCATCATGATCGGCTTTACCGAGCGCAAGCGCGGCCTGCACGACATGATGGCCAACACGCTGGTCATCAAGGTCCGCTGACCTCGCCTCATCCCGGATTTGCCTCCGGGCGAGGCGGAGGCACTCGGTTTAGCCCGCGACCGCCGTTGCCGCTGGTGTGCCTCCGAGCATAAGCTTTTGCCCGCTTGGGGAGACCGGCCTTGACTGATCCTGGGAAATTGCCCGCCGCGGATTCCACAGGCCCTGCGGGCGGCGGCGCATCACAAAGCTCCGACGCCGCTCGGCTGATGCAGTACGACGCGGCAAAGAAATCGACGGGAATTGCCTACTTGCTGTGGTTCTTCCTGGGTTGGTTTGGCGCGCACCGCTTCTACCTTGGCCAGACCGGGACGGGCGCTGCGATGGCGATGATCTCGGTCGTCTCCTGGATAACCGTGTTCATCGCGATCGGCTTCGTGGGATTCATCGTCATTGGCGTGTGGTGGCTGGTCGACGCCCTTCTCATCCCCGGCATCGCGACCCGGGTAAACCAGGAATTGGCCACGCGCCTATCGGGGATATAAGGGCGCGGGGATATAAGCAAATTCCGCGGGCAACCGTGGCCGCCTTGACCAGAGGCGCGAAAGCCCGTTTATTCCGCCGTTCGCGAGGGAGCCCATGGAAAAATTCACCACGCTGCGCGGCGTCGCGGCACCGATGCCGATGGTCAATATCGACACCGATATGATCATCCCCAAGAACTTCCTGAAGACCATCAAGCGTACCGGCCTCAAGGAAGGCCTGTTCTACGAGATGCGCTGGACAGCGGACGGCCAGAAGAAGGACTTCATCCTCGACCAGCCTGCCTATCAGAACGCCAAGATCATCGTCGCCGGCCCGAACTTCGGTTGCGGCTCGAGCCGCGAGCACGCGCCCTGGGCGCTGCTCGACTTCGGCATCCGCTGCGTGATTTCCGAGGGCTTCGCCGACATCTTCTACAACAACTGCTTCAAGAACGGCATCCTGCCGATCAAGGTGCCCAAGGAGATCATCGACAAGCTGATGGACGACGCCAGCCGCGGCTCCAACGCCGTCATCGAGGTCGACCTCGAGAAGCAGGAGATCAAGGGACCCGACGGCGGCACGGTGCATTTCGACATCGACCCCTTCCGCAAGCACTGCCTGCTGAACGGCCTGGACGACATCGGGCTCACCATGGAGAAGAAGCCGGAGATCGACGACTTCGAGGCGCGCCAGAAGGAGTCGCAGCCCTGGTTGTACTCGGCGGCCGCGTCCTGACCGATCCTTTCATTCGCTCCCATGTTCCTCTCCCTCGTTAGGGGGAGAGGTCAGGAGAGGGGGTTGCACGGGCTGTCGAAGCCCCCTCTCCTCGCCTCTCCCCTAGCGGGGGAGAGGAATCGACAAGAGTTCGCTCGCGTAGCGCCGCACAAACCAAGGATCTTGAACATGGCCTCCAACCGCAACCTGCTGGTGCTGCCCGGCGACGGCATCGGCCCCGAAGTCATGGCCGAGGTGCGCAAGATCATCGCCTGGATGGGCAGCAAGCGCGCCGTCGGGTTCGACATCCAGGAGGACGTGGTCGGCGGCGCCGCGCTCGACAAACACGGCGTGCCGCTCGCCGACGCCACGATGAGGACGGCGCTCGCGGCCGACGCCGTGCTGTTCGGCTCGGTCGGCGGCCCGAAGTGGGACAACGTCGTTTTCGACAAGAAGCCCGAGCGCGGGCTGCTGCGGCTGCGCAAGGAGATGGACCTCTTCGCCAACCTGCGGCCAGCCAAGGTGTTCGACGCCCTGGTCGACGCCAGCTCGCTGAAGCCCGAAATCGTCAAGGGCCTCGACATCATGATCATCCGCGAGCTGACCGGAGGCGTCTATTTCGGCGAGCCGCGCGGCACCAGCACCTTGCCCAACGGCGAGCGCGAAGCGATCGACACGCAGCGCTACAAGACCAGCGAGATCCGCCGCGTTTGCGCCGTCGCCTTCGAACTCGCCCGCAAGCGGCGCAACAAGGTGTGCTCGTCGGAGAAGGCCAACGTCATGCACACCGGCGTGCTGTGGCGCGAGGAAGCGACCAAGCTGCACAAGGAGCAGTACGCCGACGTCGAACTCACGCACATGTACGCCGACGCGCTCGCCATGCAGCTGCTGCGCAATCCCGGCCAGTTCGACGTCATCGTCACCGACAACCTGTTCGGCGACATCCTGTCGGATGAAGCCTCGATGCTGACCGGCTCGCTCGGCATGCTGCCCTCGGCCTCGCTTGGTGCAACCGACGCCACCGGCCGACGCAAGGCGCTGTACGAGCCGATCCACGGCAGCGCGCCAGACATTGCCGGCAAGGGCCTGGCCAATCCGCTGGCCGAGACGCTCTCTTATGCCATGATGCTGCGCTACTCGTTCGACCTGCCCAAGGAGGCCGACCTGGTGGAGACCGCCGTCGAGAACGTCTTGAACGCGGGCTATCGCACCGCCGATCTTTTGGGCGGCGGCAAGACGGCGGGCGCAAAGAAGGTCGGCACCCAGGAAATGGGCGACGCCATCGTCCAGGAGCTCGACCGGCTGGCTTAGGAGCTGAAAGCGGCAGCCTGTCATCCCGAGCGCAGCGAGGGATCCTTAAGGCCGCAGGAAGGATCCCTCGCTGCGCTCGGGATGACAGAAATTGCTCTCAGCGACGACTCAATGATCGGCGTCGACCGCCTTGTCGATGCCGGCCGCGAAGGACCGCATCTCATTCGGCGTGACGTCGGCGATGGCGCGCATCTCGAAGCCGGCATGGCGCCAGCTCGCCATGGCAAAGCCGTCGCGTTCGCTGAAGACCGGTTGGGTATCGCCATTCGAGCTCGCCGGCCACAGCATCAGCGCCAGGCGATGCTGGTTTCGGCGATAGACGAGGACGGCCACGCGTCGTCCATCGACCAGGTCGACGCGGCCGCCGAGCAGCGGGAAGCCCTGGGCGGTGAGATCGTAGACCGGCGGCGAATAATCGATGCGGCCAGCGAACCACGGCTTCACGGTGTGGCGGTCCGACGAGGCCACCTCGACACCATGGTCGCTCATGGCGACGCGCAGGTAGCCGGCCACGAGCTCGTCGTTCTCGCGTCCGCCCAGGCCGACGAAGCTGCCGCCCAGCCAGCCGATGCTGAGCGCGACCAGCAGGCTCGCCGCCATCGCCATTCCGCGCAGCCACCCCGTGCGACGCTCCGTGTGACGTCGGGCGATGGCCCGGATCTCGCGCTCGACCCGGGCGCGCAGCAGGTCGGGCGCCGGCTCGACCGGCAGCGCGCGCAGGAGGCTGCTCACCTCGCGCACCCGCTCGAGCCGCGCGCGGCATCCCGGACACAGCTCCAGGGCGCGCTCGAGCTCGGCGCTTTCGGAAGCCGACAGCTCGCCATCGAGGTAGGCGTCGACCATCGCTTCACAGGTTGGGCAGTCCATTGTCTCTCCTTCCCAGGCGGCCGGCCAACTCGGCCGCCAGCTTCTCTCTCGCCCTCGCCAGGCGCGACATCACGGTGCCCATCGGCAGGTCGAGCACCGACGCGATCTGCTTGTAGGAAAGATCCTCGACCTCGCGCAGCACGAGGATCTCGCGGACGTCGGCCGGCAGGGCCGCCAGGGCGGCCGCCACCTGGCGCCGGCGATCGCCGGCCAGGGCGCTCTGCTCGGGATCGGGACCGTCGTCCGCCCTGTTCTCGACCTCGACCAGCGACCCGTCCTCCAGGCGCGTCTTCGCCCTGAGGTCGGTCCAGGTGTTGCGTACGATGCGCAGCAGCCAAGGCCGCGCTTCCTCGCCCCGAAAGGCATGGAAGTAGCGCAGGGCCCGCAGCATCGCCTCCTGTGCCACGTCCTGGGCGGTCATCGGATCGCGCGTCAGCCACCGCGCGAAGCCGTAGGCGGCATCGAGATGCGGCAGCACGACGGCACGAAACCGCTCCGCTGTCTTGGCATCAGGCCGCGGCGCTTCGGACATGCCGACCATAGGACAGCATTACCCGGCGGGCGCCAAACTTATTCCGCCCGGAATAAACCCCGCCCGGCCCCGGTAAGGATCGGCAGTTGCCCAGGAGGTCATTCATGCAACACGTCGAGCGTCGCGATTTCCTCAGGCTGGCCGGAGTGGCCGGCGTCACCTTCACCGCGGGCCTGTTCCCGCACCGGCAGGCTTCGGCCCAGGCCGGCAACGACTTCCATTTCGTGCAGTTCTCCGACACCCACTGGGGCTACAGCGGTCCGGCCAACCCCGATGCCGAGCACACGCTGGAAAAAGCCGTCGCGACGGTGAACGGTCTGCCCAAGCAGCCCGACTTCATCGTGTTCACGGGCGATCTGACCCACACGACGGACGACGGCAAGGAGCGGCGCAACCGCATGAAGCGGTTCCGCGAGATCGTCTCGGCGCTGCAGGTAAAGGACGTCCGCTTCATGCCCGGCGAGCACGACGCCTCGCTCGACAAGGGCGAGGCCTTCAAGGAGTTCTTCGGCGACACGCATTACACCTTCGACCACAAGGGCGTGCACTTCATCGTGCTCGACAACGTGTCCGATCCCGCCGCCAAGCTGGGCGACGAGCAGCTGGCATGGCTTGCCGCCGATCTCAAGCAGCGCAAGCCCGACGACAAGATCATCGTCTTCACCCATCGTCCCCTGTTCGACCTGAAGCCGGATTGGGATTGGACGACCGCCGATGGCGCGAAGGCCATCGAGCTCCTGATGCCCTACCAGAACGTCGTAGTGTTCTACGGCCACATCCATCAGGAGAACCACCACACGACGGGCCACATCGAGCATCATGCAGCCAAGTCGCTGATCTTCCCGCTGCCGGCGCCGGGATCGCAGCCCAAGCGCACGCCGCTGCCTTACGACGCCGCCATGCCGGGCCTCGGCACGCGCGACGTCGATGTCGGGCAGAAGATCGCGGTGGTCGAGCTGCCGGTCACCAAGAAAGGCTGACCGCCATGAAGCGCCGCGTACTGGTCGCGCTGCTGCTGGGCAGCGCGGTGGGCGGGGTTGTGCGTCTCGAAGCGGCCGAGCAGCCGGGCGAGATCAAGATCAGCGCCAAGAAGTTCGAGTATCATCCGAACAAGGTGACGGTGAAGGCCGGACAGCCCGTCGTGCTGGTGCTCACCTCCGAGGACCGCATCCACGGCTTCAAGATGCCGGACTTCGGACTGCGCACCGACATCGTGCCGGGCCAGGAAACGCGGGTGACGTTTACGCCCGACAAGCCGGGCAACTTCAGCTTCTTCTGCGACGTCTTCTGCGGCGACGGCCACGAGGACATGGAAGGCACACTGGTCGTCGAGGCCTGAGGGTTCATGTCAACGGGCTACTTCATCAGCGAGCCCAGCACGCCGCGCAGGAAGGAGCCGCCGTCCTTCATCACGACCTTGGTCGCCTCGCGGACCAGCACATTGGTGGCGGTCCGCGCGGCGGTCTTGGCGATGGTGGTGCCGATGTCGTCGGTCCGCGAGGATCGCTGCCTCGCCCTCGGCTCGGCGTGGGGCGGCTCGGCGTGGGGCGGCCCGGCGTGGGGCGGCTCGCCATGGGGCATGGCATCACGCAGGCGCGGCCGCGGCCTGGGTTCCTCGGACCTGGGCTCCGGCTCGGGCTCCTCGGTTGGGCTCTGCGGAATCGGGCTGTGGCCCCATGGCCCGGAGTGCGGCGCGTCCGGCGCAGGCGGCGGCGCATCGTATTGGCCACGCCGCCCGCCGCCGGCCGGCGTTTGCGCCCTCTCGTCGTGCTGCACCTGTCCGCCGGTGGCGCGCCCGGTCAGCACCTCGTAGGCCGATTCGCGATCGACCGTCTGTTCGTATTTGCCGGCCAGCGGGCTCGTCTTGATCACGCCGGCCCTCTCGGCGTCGGTGACCGGTCCGATCCGCGCCCGCGGCGGCGCGATGAAGCAGCGCTCGACCGGTTCGGGTATCCCCTTGGCATCGAGGAACGACACCAGCGCCTCGCCGACACCCAGCTCGACGATCGCCTCGGCGGCCTTGAACTTCTTGCTCGGCCGGAACGTCTCGGCCGCCGTCTTGACCGCGCGCTGATCCTTGGGCGTGAAGGCGCGGAGCGCGTGCTGGGCGCGGTTGCTGAGCTGGCCCAGCACGCTTTCCGGAATGTCGAGCGGGTTCTGGGTGACGAAGTAGACGCCGACCCCCTTCGACCGGATCAACCGCACGACTTGCTCGATCTTGTCGAGCAGCGCCTTGGGCGCGTCGTCGAACAACAGGTGCGCCTCGTCGAAGAAGAACACGAATTTCGGGATGTCCGGATCGCCGATCTCCGGCATCACCTGGAACAGCTCCGACAACAGCCACAGCAGGAAGGTGGCGTAGAGCCGCGGGCTCTGCATCAGCTGGTCGGCCGCCAGCACGTTGAGGTAGCCCGCGCCCGAAGGGTCACGGCGGATCATGTCCTTGAGATCGAGCGCCGGCTCGCCGAAGAAGCGTTCGCCGCCCTGGGTCTGCAAGGTGAGCAGCGCACGCTGGATGGTGCCGATGCTCTGCTTGCTGACGTTGCCGTACTTGGTGGTAAGCGTGCCGGCGTTTTCCGCCGTCCATTGCAGGGTGCTCTGCAAGTCCTTGAAGTCGAGCAGCAGCAGCCCCTGCTCGTCGGCCACCTTGAAGACGATGTTGAGCACGCCTTCCTGGGTCTCGTTGAGCTGCAGGAGGCGGGCCAGCAGCACGGGGCCGATCTCGGTGACGGTCGAGCGGACGGGATGGCCCTTCTTGCCGAACAGGTCCCAGTAGATCGTCGGGAAGGCGCGGCCGGCATAGTTCTCGATCTTGAGCTGCTTGGCGCGCTCGACGGCGTGCGGGTTGTCGCCGCCCGCCTGACTTAAGCCGGCAAGATCGCCCTTCACGTCGGCGAGGAAGACGGGAACGCCGTAGGCGGAAAAGCCTTCGGCCAAGGTCTGCAAGGTCACCGTCTTGCCGGTGCCGGTGGCGCCCGCGATAAGGCCGTGGCGATTGGCATATTTCAAGAGGAGGAACTGATCGGCGTCGCTTGCACCCACGAAGATCGCCGTATCCTGAGCCATGCCGCCTCCTTCGGTCGCACAATCGACTTTAGCCAAAGAAACAACGCCATAGTAGGCTCCCGCGATGACGCTGCCTCGGCTGGCCCTCTCCGTAATCGGCGACGAAATCGGGCCCACCCTCGAAGACATGATCTCGTTCGCCCACGAGCACGGGCTGAAGCGCCTCGACATGCGCACCGTGAACGGCCGCAACCTTTTGGGCATGACCAAGGAGGAGGTGATCGCCATCAGCCGCCGGCTCGAGCAGGCGGGCATCAGCGTGCCGGCGTTCGTCTCGCCGATGTTCAAATGGCAGGCGCCAGGGCGCACGACCAACGGCGGCAAAGTCGATTTCGCCTTCGATCCCGCCGAGTGCCCGGCGCCCAACCTCGTGAACCACGCCATTCAGATCGCCGTCATCCTTGGCGCAGCCCACATGCGCATTTTCAGCTGGCTGCGCTACGACGGGTTCAAGCCCGAGCACATGGGGCAACTGAGCGGTGAACTTTCCAAGCTGATGGGCCAGGCCAGCCACTACGACATCACGCTGCAGCTCGAGAACGAGCCGGTCTGCAATATCGGCAACATCGCCGAGCTGGCCGACTTCTTCACGCCGCGGCAGGCCGAGCCCGAGACGTCAACGGATGCCCAGGACGAAGAAGACGCCGAAGAGGCAGAGCGGCCGCACAGCGACCAGATCTACCTGAGGCCCCTGGTCGACATCGCCAACGCCTGGGCAACCGGCGAGAAGCCAAGCGACGCCGACATCGGCACGCTTGCCCCGCTCACCACCGCGATCCATCTCAAGGACCGCGATCTCTCGGCCCGCCGCACCGTGCCGCTGGGCGATGGCGACGTGCCATGGCCCGACGAATTGCGCCGCCTGCTGAGCGGCGTGCAAGCCCGCCAAGTCCTGGCCAGCATCGAAACCCATTGTCCCCATGACGGCCGCAACGCCACCGCCAAGTCCCTGGCCGGTTTGCGCCGCATCGCGGCCGAGATCGGCGTGGAGATCGTTTAGCGACATACCTTGTCATCCCGAGCGCAGCGAGGGACCTTTCCTTTATCTCCAAAGGTTTCCTCGCTTCGCTCGGGGTGACAGAGAAGCCAGTATGCCCACCTACTCCTTCGTCACCGTCGACGTCTTCACCGACCGGCGCTTCGGCGGCAATCCGCTGGCGGTTTTTTCCGATGCGCGAGGTCTGTCGGACGAGGACATGCGATCGCTCGCCGCCGAGTTCAATCTCAGCGAAACGACGTTCGTGCTGCCCCCCGGCGACCCCGCGAACAGTGCCCGCGTGCGCATCTTCAACCGCCGAGCCGAAATGCCGTTCGCCGGACATCCCAATGTCGGCACTGGCTGGGTTCTCGCCGGACAAGGTCGCGACCGAGCGGGCGTGCTGCGCTTCGAGGAGCTGGCCGGCCTCGTCGAAGTCCACGTCGATCGCACAGGCGCCGACCTCGCTCCGAGCTGCGTGACCATCGCGGCGCCACAGCCCCTGTCTCTCAGCCATGAGATGCCCATCGATCTGCTGGCTGATTGCGTCGGCCTCGACGTCGGCGACATCCTGATCGACACACACCGGCCGATCATCGCCTCACTGGGCAATCCCTTCGTGATCGCTGAAGTCACGCCCGCGGCACTCGGCAGGGCAGCGCCCAGCTTGGCCCGCTTCGCCTCTGCGTTAAAAGCGTTCCCCCATCTCGGGCCGCGCCGCCTGCCGCTCTTCCTCTACGCCCACGATGGCCGCGATGAGACGGCCGTGCGGGTGCGTGCGCGCATGTTCGCACCCCTGTCAGGAACCATCGAGGACCCCGCCACCGGCAGCGCGGCAACCCCTCTGGCGGCCTTGCTGTTGTCGCTTGGCCAACGCGACCATCAGCGTTCCGACAAGCAGCGTTTCATCGTTGTCCAGGGCGTCGAGATGGGCCGTCGCAGCGTCTTGGTATGCGACGCCTGGCAAGCCGCCGATGGCGTGCGCGCTAGCGTCGGCGGAACATGCGTCCCGGTCCTGAGCGGCGAGATCACGCTCTGAGCGCGCCTTGGCGCGGGCACTTGCCACAAATTGGCCCCAGCGCCGACAGCTGAAGCTGTCGACAATCGGGCCGAGGGGAAATCTTCGCGGAGATCTGGACATGGCCAGCCCCGGGAGGCTGCCGCTCGGCCGGCTGTTCGCCGTGGGCCTGCTTACGTTCGCGCTGTGCGCGGTCGTTCTCTACATCTACGTCGGCTGGGCCCCGCTGGTCGGTGAAGGCAGTTTCATCCTGAACCGTTCCGGCTACGTGGCGATGGGCCTGGGCTTGGCCGCGGCCCTCACGCTCGGCGCCGGGCTCGCCGCGCTGATCCTCGCCGGCAGGCGTCGGGATTAGAGCGCACCCCTGTCATCCCGAGCGAAGCGAGGGACCTTTGATGCAACACGAAAGGTCCCTCGCTTCGCTCGGGATGACAAAGGAGGAGGGGGTTGCCCGTCAGGCCTTGAATTGTGCCAGCGCCTTCTCGTCGAACTTCAGGCCCAGGCCGGGGCGATCGGGCAGCACCAGCTCGCCCTTGTCGATCGTCGGTGTCTCCTCGTAGAGCGCCGCCGTCCAGGGCATGTATTCGACGGTGAGGCCGTTGGGACAGGCCGCGACCATGTGCATCAACATCTCCGGCATGACGTGGCTGACAACGGGCAAGTTGAACGCCTCCGCCATGCCCGCGACCTTCATCCATTGCGTGACGCCGCCGACGCGCGCCAGGTCGATCATGACGATATCGACCGAGTGCGCTTCGATCATGTGCCGGAACGGCACGAT
>JAFAKN010000464.1 GCA_019235415.1 Alphaproteobacteria bacterium | reverse complement strand
AACGGAAAGCGCAGCGTCTTGGCAAGGCCCAAGAGGTTGATGGTGTTGCCGACGCCCGAGCTCTGCATCAACAGCACCGCGCGCTGGCCACCGAGCCACGCGCCGGCCGCGATGGCGATGCCTTCCTTCTCGGTGGTGAGGGCGATCGTGCGCATCGCGTTCGAGCGCTGGCAGTGCTCGATCAGCCGCGCATGGCCGGCATCGGGGACGTGGCAGACCTGTCGAATGTCGTGCGCCTGCAGCACGTCGAAGATGTCGTCGCGCCAATCTACGCTGGGTTCGGCACGCGTCGCGGCGTTCATGTCTCTCCTGTCAAAACGGCTTCAGCACGGCGAGGAACACGATAGCGATCATCAGCAGCGTGGGCACCTCGTTCCACAGACGGTAAAACCGGGCGGGGCGCGTATTGCGGTCGGCCTCGAAGTCCTTGCGCCAGCGGGCGTAGACGTGATGGATCACGGTGAGGCCGACGACCAGCGCGAATTTCGCCTGCCACCATCCCGCGTGCCACCAGTCGCCTTGCCACGCGAGCAGCAATCCGAAACCCCAGACCAGGACGAAGGCGGGGTTCATGATGCCGCGCAGCAGACGGCGTTCCATGACCTTGAAGGTCTCGCTCTGCCTGGAACCCTTCTCGGCTTCGGCGTGGTAGACGAACAGGCGCGGCAGGTAGAGCAGGCCGGCCATCCAGGCGATCACCGCGATGATGTGCAGCGCCTTCAAGACCTCATAGAGCATCGCGTACCAGCCTCGCCAAGCCCTCGATGAACAGCGGATGGGTGCCGACTGCCGGCACGCGCACATAGGTTGGCACGCCCTTCTGCGATGCAAGCCGCCGATAGTCGATGTCGAGCTCGACCAGCGTCTCGGAATGTTCGGAGACGAACGACAGCGGGTAGACCACGGCGGCCACCCTGTCGGCGCCGGCGCGGGCGATCGCCTCCTCGGTCGATGGGCCGATCCACTTCAATGGGCCGACGCGGCTTTGATAGCAGATCGCCCAATCGAGACCGTCGAATGCGCTCGCGATGGCTGCCGCCGTCTGCTCCACCTGCTTCTGGTAAGGATCGCCCGCCTTCACGATGCGTTCGGGAAGCCCATGCGCGGAGAACAGGACGCGCCTTGGCCCTTGGCCGGCATCCGACAAACCTTGCTTCACCAGCTCGACGGACGCTGCAATGAAGCCAGGCTCGACGGGATAGGACTCGATCGTCCTCGTCGGCACCTCGAACTTGGCGCGCTCGGTCCAGAGCTTTAGCGACGAGGCCGTGGTCGTGGTCGAGAACTGCGGATAGAGCGGCAGCAGCACGATGCGGTCGGGCGCAAAGCGCGCCACCGAGCGCACGACGGCGTCGGTCATGGGATGCCAGTAGCGCATGCATACGAAGCCGCGCCAATCGTGCTCGCGGCCCAGCGCCTGCTCCAGCGCCCCCTCGAGCGCTCTGGCTTGCGCCTCGGTCTGGCCGAGAATCGGCGAGGCGCCGCCAATCCGGCCGTAGATCTCCCTCGCCTTCGGCGCTCGCCGTCCGGCGATGAATCGTGCCAGCGGCACGCGGATCGGCGTCGGCAAGCGGATGATCGCCGGGTCGCTGAACAGGTTGCGCAGGAAAGGCTGCACCGCCTCGAGCGAGTCAGGTCCGCCCAGATTGAACAGGACGATGGCGATCTTCACGCCGCGGACGGTGTCCAGTTACGAACGATATCTAGCAACTCGGTGACATGCTCCGGCGGCGTCTGCGGCAGCACACCGTGCCCCAGGTTGAAGACCAGCGAGCCGTGGCCGAGCTTGTCGAGGATGCGCCGGGCCTCGCGTTCCAGGGCCGGGCCGCCGACCAGCAGCATGATCGGATCGAGGTTGCCCTGCAGGCAGATCTGCGGCTGCAGCTCGCGCGCCGCCCAGTGCGCCCCGATGCCGGTATCGATCGACAAGGCCGAGAACGCATCCGGCCGGCGATACATCAGCGCTGCCGGGCCGACCAGGCGGGGAAAGGCGATGATCGGCGCCTTGGGGTGGCGGGCGCGCAAGCCATGGGCAATGCGCACCATCGGCTCGACCGACCAGCCGAACAGCTGCTCCTCGGGCAGCAGGCCGGCCCATGTGTCGAACAGCTGCACGGCGTCGGCGCCGGCATCGATCTGGTACGCCAGATGATCGACCACCGCCTCGACCAGAAGGTCGATCAGCAGGCCGAACGAATCGGGATGGCGATAGGCCCAGCTCTTGACCTTGGCGAAGTCGCGCGACGCGCCGCCTTCGATCATGTAGCAGGCGAGCGTGAACGGCGCGCCGGCAAAGCCCAGCAACGCCGTGTCTTGGGGCAGCGCCGCGCGCGTCCGGCGGATGGCCTCATAAACGGGGGCCAGGTGCTCCGGCACCCGGGCGCGGCTCAGCTGGCCGAACTGCGCGGGATCAGTGATCGCCGCGAGCTTGGGGCCCTCGCCTTCCTCGAACCAGACCTTCTGGCCGAGCGCGTCCGGCACCACCAGGATATCGGAGAAGATGATGGCGGCATCGAACCCGAATCGACGGATCGGCTGCAGCGTGACCTCGACCGCCTTGTCCGGCGTGTAGCATAGGTCGAGGAAGGACTTGGTCGCGGCGCGGAGGGCGCGGTACTCCGGCAGATACCGCCCCGCCTGCCGCATCAGCCAAACCGGCGGCGTCGGAAAGCGCGCTCCGGCCAGCGTCTGGAGGAACTTCCCGCCCCTCATCGCTCATCCCTCATGCCTTCCTCTTACTCTTTCATTAGAGGTAGTAGCAGTGGTTGAGGGTGTGGCACATGGGGATGCGCCTTATTGATCATCGCTCCCCAGGTCGGTGTGGATCGTCGGAACTCGATTCCACGGGGCTGGGCAGGCGTATTCCCGATTCGCGTGGCATTCGTCGCCAGCTGTCCGCAGGGGGCAGGGGGCTGGACCAACGACGAGATGACGGATTGGAATCGGGTCGGCCGGTCCGAGCTGCCGATCCGTCCCCGGCTTGTGCCGGCCAATACCGCGTTTGTCCCGGCCCGCCTGTGGGGTAAAAAGAGCCGTGGCCAACCGCAACTTCCATGTCCATCTGGTATCGGACTCGACCGGCGAGACGGTCTCCAGCGTGGCCCGCGCCTGCCTCGTGCAGTACGAGGGCATCTTCGTCCAGGAGCATGTCTGGTCGCTGGTGCGCACACGCGGCCAGATGGAGAAGGTGATGCAGGCGGTCGAGCGCGACCGCGGCCCGGTGCTCTACACGCTGGTCGATCCCGACCTGCGCGACGTCGTGCGCGACCACTGCCGGCGCCTGCAGCTGCCCTGCGTCGGCGTGCTTGACCAGGTGATGAGCGTGCTCGCCGTCCATTTCCATTCCAAGAGCGAGCAGTGGCCGGGTCGCCAGCACCAGCTCGACGAAGGCTATTTCGATCGCATCGACGCCATGCACTACACCTTGGCGCACGACGACGGGCAATCGGCGCATGACCTCGACGATGCCGACGTGATCCTGGTCGGGCCGTCGCGCACGTCCAAGACGCCGACCTGCGTCTACCTCGCCAACCGCGGCGTGCGCGCGGCGAATGTCCCGCTGGTGCCCGCGGTCGATCCGCCAATCGAGCTCGAGACCGCCAAGCGGCCACTGATCGTCGGCCTGATCACCGATCCCGAGCGGCTGGTGCAGATCCGGGTCAACCGCCTGCGCCTGCTGCAGCAGGACACCGAGACCGAATACACCGACATGGAGCGCGTGCAACGCGAAATCCAAGACGCGCGGCGGCTCTACGCCCGCCGCAAATGGGTGACTATCGACGTCACCCGCCGCTCGATCGAGGAGACGGCGGCGGCGATCCTGCAAATGCTGACGGCGCGCCGCGAGCAGCGCCTGCAGGCGGGGTCGGCATGAGTCGCCTCGCCTGGGTGGCCGTCCTGCTGCTGCTGGCCGCATCGTCGGCCGAGGCGGCCAACGGCATCGATGTCACGCGGGGCGAGGATGCGATGGTGTTCGGCAACTGCGTGCCGAGCCTCTTGGTCGAGAACAGGACGAAGGAAACGATTGAGTACCTTCAGGTCGACGTTGCTCTGGCGCTGAGCAATGGCCAGGAGCGCACGGTCGAGCTTAAATCGGCCTATCGCGAGGGCATCCTCTATCCCATCGTGCCGGGCGGTCGCGCGACGTTGAAGCAGCATCTCGACACGTCGCTCGCGGTCGGCGTGCCGTGCGGCGACGTCAAGGGCCGGCGCGTCCTGCGCACGACCTGTGAGACCGCGAACGGCAAGGCCTGCACGTCGTCGGTTTCGGTGCAGCCGTGATTTGTGGCTTGCTGGAGGAAAGGATGACCAAGCAGCAGATCAAAGACATCCTCGATCGCGTGTTGAGTTGGCCGCAAGAAGAGCAAGAACGTGTGGTGCGCTTTGTGCAGCAAATCGAGGACAAAGCATTCGACGACGATCTGACCGACGAGGAATGGAAGATCATCGACCAGCGTGTGGCCCGTCACGAACTCGCGAACGACGAAGAAGTAAAGGTTCTATTTGACCGATATCGTGGTGCACGAGGCTCCGTTACTCGCGCGGAGCGTTAGCCGATCTCGACGACATCTTTCGCTACATTGCTCGCGACCACCCTGCGGCGGCTGCGCGGCTCGTGGCTCGGATTGAACAGGTTGCGAATCTGACTGCTCACCATCCACATATTGGCGTCATCGTACGCAAGCCGGGGCTTCGGCGATTTCCTGTCGGCAAATATTTGATCATTTATGAAGTGGCGGCCGATGAGGTCATCATACAATACGTCAGGCATGGGGCTCGCCGTCCGCCATGGCGAGACCAATAAGGCATTGAGTGTGTAGCGGAGCACCGGCTCGTGCAGCCGTGATCATCGCTGGGAGCGCGCCACCTAAGTGGCGCCGTACGATGAGTCGGCTACGCTGGTGGTCAAAATTCACGATGCAAAGAACAAGAGCGCCATTTGGCGCCGAAGTTACTCCGCGCGCAGCTGGCGCGCTCCCAGCGATGACTACTCTGCCGCCTTGGCCAGTGGTTCGAAGCGGGTGTCGAAGTCGCGGATGGACTCTTCGACGGTGGCCGCGATCTGCTTGAGCTTCTCCTGGTTCACGACCTTCAGGCCGAACAAGTCTTTTACGTAGAACACGTCGACGGCGCGCTCGCCGTAGGTCGTGACGTGCGCCGAGGTGATCTGCAGGTTGAGCCGTGTCAGCGCGCGCGTGACGATATGCAAGAAGCCCGGCCTATCGCGGCCGTTGACCTCGATCACCGTGAAGGTGTCGGAGGCGTTGTTGTCGATCAGCACGCGCGGCTGGACGGTGAAGATGCGGTCGCGCTTGGGCCATGACGGACGCTGGCTGTCGAGCTCGCGCTGGATATCGAGCCGATTGCTGAGCGCCAGTTCTACGCGCGCGGCAAGGCGGGCGAGCCGCTGAGGTCCGTCGAACGGCTTGCCTTCGAGGTCCTGGATCCAGAAGGTGTCGAGCGCCATGCCGTTGGCCAGGGTGAAGATCTTGGCGTCGACGATGTTGGCGCCGCTGATCGCCATCGCGCCGGCCAGCCGCGCGAACAGGCCGTGGGTGTCGAGCGTGTAGATCGTCACCTCGGTAACCGAACGCTCGCCGTCGATGCGATGCTCGATGGCGAGCGGCTGGCGGTCGCGCTCGGCGCGGCGCAC
>JAFAKN010000621.1 GCA_019235415.1 Alphaproteobacteria bacterium | reverse complement strand
GGCCTACGGTCAGCTCGAGTCGGGGTATCGCTTCGACCTCGGCACCAACGCCGAGGCGTTCATCACGCCGTTCGCGCGGCTGCAGGGCTACACCGGCACGCAGGGCGCGTTCACCGAATCGGGCGCGCAGTCGCTCAACCTCAACGTTGCGGGTCAGACGACCAACTCCCTGCGCACGGTGCTGGGCGCGCAGCTCGGCGGGGCGATGAACATGGGCTGGCGCGACAAGCTTTTGGCGCAGCTCCGCTTGGGCTGGAGCCACGAATACGCCGACACGACGCGGCCGGTGTCGGTGTCGTTCGTGGGCGCGCCGGCCTCGCCGTTCACCACCTACGGCGTGAGCCCGACGCGCGACGGGGCGGTGGTGGGCTTCACCGCCAGCACGGCGGTGGCCGACTCAGCGGCGATCTACGCCCGCTACGAAGGCAACGTCGCGGGCCAGGATTCCAGCCACGCCCTCACCGCCGGCGTGCGGGTGACATGGTGAGCAAACAAGCGGCGAGCGGGCAAAAGAAAAGCGCGAACTCAGCCCTGCGCTCAGTCCTGACGGGCCTGGCGTTCCTATGCTGCGCGACGTCGACAGCGCTCGCCCAGCCGTCGCAGCCCGTCGACGTTCCCATTTATTATTTCTACGCCCCCGGATCCAAAACAACTTCGGCGCAGTATCGGCTGGGCATCAACGTCGGAATCAACGGCGGGCCGGGCCAGCCGTACCTGTTCGATACGGGCTCCAGCTTCTTCAATGCCGAATACAATCCCAACACCTGGGGCGGCGCCTTCGCGAAGCTGTCGACCGCTCCCACGTCGACGGTGACGAACGGCACCAATGTTCAGTATTGCTACGGCAACAGCTCACCCTGCCGCGGCTACACCGGCAACATCGTTCAGGTTCCCAGCCTCGGCTTCTATGGGACGACCCAGTCGGGCGTCGTCAACAACCCCGCGGCGAGCGTTGCCGGCACGGCGTCGGTCGTGCTGAGCGCATCCCCCGGCTACCAGGTCAACGCCGTCAACCAACACACCGACGGCGGCGTGACGCAGACTTTCCCCAGCTACTTCACCACGCCGCCGCAGCCGGCTCCGCCGCCGGACGGCGGCCTCGTCTACGGGACCTTCGGTGCCGGCGATTTTGCCGGCCAGCCGACCAACGGCACGGGCTACGTCGGCGGCAGCATCCTGGGTCAGACGATCGTGCCGGGGGCCACGCAAGGCTACGTCGTGGCGGCCAACGGGCAGCCCAATCCCGCCTCGTCGGTCAACAGCCCACAGCAGGCGAACGGCAGCCAGATTCTGTTGGGCGGCCAGAGACAGTCGGTCACCGCCGCCACGGGCTGCAATCCATGCGTGACCGTCGGGCTTACGCCGCAGATGCTGGGGCAATTCGCGCCAGTCGGCCAGCCGTCGACGACGGGCGGTGCTGGAATGGTGCCTCTGACGATGAAGCCGGACAAGGCGTTCCCCAACCCCTATGGCGGCACGACCGGCAACAACAGCTCGACGGAGTTCGGCACCAATATCCAGGTCAGCCTGACGCCTGCCGGCGGCGGCACTCCGGTCGTCACCCCGCTCGGCGCGGGCGCACTGCTGGACAGCGGCACCGGCGACAACACGCTGTCGAAAAGCCTGAACTCCACAACGGTGTCGGCCAAGGGCAAGAGCGTCGATGCCAACGTGACGCTGTCGGCCATCGGGGTGACGTCGACGGGCGCCCCGGTGCCGGGTCTCCCGACCTCGAGCGCGAAGCTGACGAAAGACGCCTCGCCGATCACGTACAATGCCTCGTTCGACACCGGCAACCCCGGCACGGCCAGCACGCTCGGCCTGTCGTTCTTCATGCAGAATTCGGTGCTCTACGATCTCGCCGACGGCTTCCTGGGCTATACGCCTTTCTTCGTTACCGACGCCAGCATCGTGACGCCGGCCAGCGGGCCGCTGACCGTAGATGGCACCAACGTGCCCATTGGCCTCGCCGGCGTGATCTCCGGACCGGGCGGCGTCACCGTCAACAGCGGCGGCGCGCTGCAGCTCAGCGCCACCAACTCCTATACCGGGCCGACCACCATCGCCGCCGGCGGCCAGCTGCTGGTCTCCGGCCCGGGCAGCATCGCGAGCTCGTCGGGTGTCATGAACAACGGCGTGTTCGACATCACGCGTGCCTGGCAGGCCGAGACCATCCAGGCGCTGACCGGCTCGGGCCAGGTTTTTCTCGGCAGCCAGAACCTCACCATCACCAACGCCAGCGGCACCTTCTCCGGCACCATCGCCGACAACGGCTCGTATTCGGGGCCGGGCGGCAGCATCACCTATCCAGGCACCGGCGGCAGCATCACGATCGCCGGCGGCACGCAAACGCTGAGCGGCGTCAACACCTATACCGGCGGCACCACCATCAGCGGCGGCGCGCTGATCCTGACCGGCAGCCTGGCGAGCGGCGTGACGGTGGGCAGCAACGGCTCGCTCAGCAACAGCGGCACGATCACCGGCGGGGTGGTGAACGCCGGCACGGTCGCCAACAGCGGCACGATCATCGGCACGGTGCTGAACTCGGGCGCCTTCGGCAACAGCGGCACGATCCTGGGCAGCATCGCCAACACCGGCTTGCTGGGCGGCAACGGCACGTTCATCGGCAACTTCGCCAACGGCGG
>JAFAKN010000589.1 GCA_019235415.1 Alphaproteobacteria bacterium | reverse complement strand
GAACGTGCGGTCGGCGTCGAGGCTGTTCAGCGCCTCGCGCAGCGAGCCCGCCACCGTCGGTACTTTGGCCAGCTCTTCCGGCGGCAAGTCGTAGAGGTTCTTGTCCATCGGATCGCCGGGATGGATCTTGTTCTGGATGCCGTCGATTCCGGCCATCAGCATGGCGGCGAAAGCGAGATACGGGTTGGCTGACGGATCCGGGAAACGCACCTCGACGCGCTTGCCCTTGGGCGAGGCGGAGTAGGGGATGCGGCAGGAGGCCGAGCGGTTGCGCGAGGAGTAGGCGAGCAGCACCGGCGCCTCGAAGCCCGGGATGACGCGCTTGTAGGAGTTGGTGCTGGCATTGCAGAAGGCGTTCAGCGCCTTGGCGTGCTTGATGATGCCGCCGATGTAGTAGAGCGCCGTCTCCGACAGGTCGGCGTAGCCCGAGCCGGCGAACAAGGGCTTGCTGTCCTTCCAGATCGACTGGTGGGTGTGCATGCCCGAGCCGTTGTCGCCGTAGAGCGGCTTGGGCATGAAGGTGCACGTCTTGCCGTAGCTGTGCGCCACGTTGTGCAGGGTGTACTTGTACTTCTGCACGTTGTCGGCGGTCTTCACCAGCGTGTCGAAGCGGAAGCCGAGCTCGTTCTGGCTGGGCGCCACCTCGTGATGATGGATCTCCATGATGAGCCCCATCTCGCCGCACACCGACATCATCTCGGCGCGCAGGTCGTTCAGCGAATCGACCGGCTGGACCGGGAAGTAGCCGCCCTTGATGCCGGGGCGATGACCCATGTTGCCGCCCTCGACCTCCGACCCGGTGTTCCACGGCGATTCGCTCGCGCTGATCTTGTAGAAGCTGCCCGACATCTGCACGTCGTAGCGCACGTCGTCGAACACGAAGAACTCGAGCTCGGGGCCGAACACCGCGGTGTCGCCGATGCCCGACGACTTCATGAAGGCCTCGGCGCGCTTGGCGGTCGAGCGCGGGCAGCGGGCGTACATCTGGCCGGTCGAGGGCTCGACCACGTCGCAGTTGACGATCAGGGTGGTCTGGGCGGTGAAGGGATCGAGGACGGCGGTCGCGGGATCGGGCATCAGGATCATGTCCGACTCGTTGATCGCCTTCCAGCCGGCGATCGAGGAGCCGTCGAACATCACGCCGTCGGCGAAGGTGCCCTCGTCGGTCGCCGACGCCATGCGCGCGGTGTGCTGCCACTTGCCGCGCGGATCGGTGAAGCGGAAGTCGACGAATTTGACGTCCTTCTCCTTGATCAGCGCGAGAACCTGATTGGCATCCATGATGTGCTCGTCCCTCTTGATGGTTCAGTCCATTGCCCCCGAAGGCGCAGCTCTCATACGGCGGCGTCGCCGCGCTCGCCAGTACGAATTCGGATCGCATCCTCGATGCGCGACACGAAGATCTTGCCGTCGCCGATGCGGCCGGTATGGGCCGAGTTGCGGATCGCCTCTACCGCCTTCTCGCCCATGTCGTCCTCGAGGATCAGCTCGCTCTTCACTTTGGGCAGGAAATCGACGACATACTCGGCGCCGCGATAGAGCTCGGTGTGGCCCTTCTGGCGCCCGAACCCCTTGGCCTCCAGGACGGTGATGCCCTTGAGCCCGATCTGGTTCAGCGCGTCCTTCACCTCATCGAGCTTGAAGGGCTTGATGATCGCTTCGATCTTCTTCATTGCTGGAGAAATCCCCGCACGCAGCCGCCGGTGCTGCCGGACGGGGCAACCCGCTAGGCGTTGGACTGCACTTTTCATGCCAGGTATTTCCGCAGGCTTTGGCGGTGAATCCAAGAGTACATTTGCTTGCATAGGGGCGAAGTGCCCAGGATTCCGCCGATATTCTGCCTATATATAGAGCATCTCGGATGAAAGCTGCGAATGCCCTCATGGCCGGCCTGGGCACGACCGTTTTCGAGGTGATGTCGGCGCTGGCGCGCGAGCACCAATCGGTGAACCTGGGCCAGGGCTTTCCCGACGACATAGGACCCGAGCCCGTCCGAACGGCGGCAGCGAACTTCCTCCTCGAGGGCCACAACCAATATCCCCCGATGATGGGTCTGCCCGAGCTGCGTCAGGCGGTGGCGGAGCATGCCAAGCGGTTCTGCGGGCTTGACGTCGACTGGCAAACCGAGGTGTTGGTCACGTCGGGCGCCACCGAGGCCTTGGCCGACTGCCTGTTCGGCCTGATCGAGCCGGGCGACGAAGTCGTGCTGATCGAGCCCCTGTACGACTCCTATCTGCCGATCGTGCGCCGGGCGGGTGGCGTTCCGCGCCTGGTGCGCCTCGAGCCGCCGTTCTGGAGCCTATCGCGAGAGAAGCTCGCCCAGGCCTTCAGCCCACGCACCAAGCTCATCCTGTTCAACACCCCGATGAATCCTTGCTCCAAGGTATTCGACGCCGGGGAGCTGCAATTCATCGCCGACCTTTGCCTGCGGCACGACGCTTATGCGGTGTGCGACGAGGTCTACGAGCACATAATTTTCGACCAGAGGCGCCACCTGTCGATCATGGCTCTCCCCGGGATGCGCGAGCGCGCCGTGCGCATCGGCTCGGCAGGAAAGAGTTTCAGTCTGACCGGTTGGAAGGTGGGGTATGTCACAGCCGCCGCCGAGCTGATGAAGCCTATTGCCAAGACGCACCAGTTCATGACCTTCACCACACCACCCAACCTGCAATGGGGCGCCGCCGTGGGGCTGCGCTTGGGCGACGAGTACTTCACGAGCCTCGCCGCCGATATGCAGCGCAAGCGCGACCGGCTGGCGGGAGCGCTGCAGGAGATCGGCTTCGAGGTCCTGCCGGCGCACGGCACCTACTTCGTGACCACGGACTTCCGGCCACTGGGCTTCAACGGCACCGACGAGGACTTCTGCCGGCACATCACGATCGAGGCAGGGGTGACCGCCGTCCCGGTCAGCGCCTTCTTCGACGAGCCGGCCGCGGCACCGCGTCACTTGGTGCGGTTTTGCTTTTGCAAGCACGACAGCACGCTCGATACAGCGGTCGAGCGACTGGTCAAGCATTTTGGCGGGAAGCCTTGAGCGGAAGCGCACAGTGAGGCGAGACAATTTGCAGTGGAACCGTGATCTCCCCTATAGTCTGAAGCTCGCTCGGCGTGTGAAAGACCGCCAGCGCTCCTTTTGCGTGCACTTGGCCCCGTGTCCCTGACAGAAGGTTCCAAACCCGCCCGAATCGACGGCCGTCGCTTGCGCAGCGAGCGCACCAAGCAGTTGATCATCGAGGCCTACTTGTCGCTACTGCGCGAACGCCCGGTGGTGCCCATGCCTACGGCGGCGGAAATCGCCGAGCGAGCCGGCTATTCCGTGCGTTCCGTGTTCGAGCGCTTTCCCGACCTCAGCAAGCTTCGCCTCGCTGCGACGGACTATGCGCTGGCGCAGGCCGCGGCGCTGGCGCCGCCCCGTCATGTCGAGGGCGACCGCAGCACCCGCATCCGGTCCCAGGTCGAGACGCGGGCCGGCACCTGCGAGCGCGGCGTTGCCCTGTGGCGCGTGCTGTTGTTCAGCGTGGCGGAAGACGAGCAGCTGCGCTCGCGCGTCGAGCTCGGGCGCAAGCGAACGATCGAGCGGTTGGAAGTGATGTATCGGCCGGAGCTCTCGACCCTGTCCGAGAAGGAGCGCGCCTACACGCTGATCGCGCTGGAGGCGATCACCGACCACGAAAGCTGGGCGCGGATGCGCGAGCAGCATCGATTGAGCTTCGAAGCGGCCTGCGCGGTGTGGATCGATGCGATCGATCGCCTGCTGCCGCCCACGCCGTCAGCTTGACGCTCGGCGACCTTGCATGGGATGCGACGAATGGTGAGGCAAACGGATCGACAGGCTGAGCCGCAGAGCGCGGCGGCTGGCGCTGGAGGCGACGGGAAGATCGATGGACGCCACCTGCGCAGCCAACGGACCCGCCTGCGAATCATCGAAGGCTATCTGGAGCTGGCGGCGGAAATGTCGCCGCTGATCCCAACCGCGGCGCAGATCGCCGAGCGCGCCGGTTGCTCGGCGCGCTCGGTGTTTGAGCGGTTTCCCGATATCCACAGCCTACAAGTGGCCGCCGTCGATCATGCCGTGGCCCTGATCGTGCCGTCGCCACCACCCCGCGAGGGTGACGGCCGCGAGGCACGGATCCGTGCGCAAGTCGAAAGCCGCAGCCGAAGCTGCCAGACCTGGTTGCCTTTGTGGCGTTCGCTGATCGCCAACCAGGGCGACTCGACGGAACTGCGCGCTCGCGTCGCCTGCTTACGCCAGGGCGTCATGGACCGCTTGTCAGCGATGTATGAGCCGGAACTGTCGACGGTTCCCGAAGCCGAGCGCCGTCGCGTGCTGATCATTCTCGAAGCCTTGACCGACACCGAGAGCTGGGCGCGCATGCGCGAGTACTTCGGATTGTCCACGGAGGAGGCGCGCGCGACTTGGCATCAGGCCATCGATCGCCTGCTGCCGCCCACGCCGGCGGCGCCGTGATGCCGGACAGTTCCGCCACGGCAGGGCGGCAGCCCGATCACAGCCCGACTCGCTCCGAGGAACGGGTCGATCGGCGGCGACTGCGCAGCGCGCGGACGCGGCAGGCGATCATCGAGGCCTATCTCGCGCTGCTGCGCGAAAGCCAGAAGATCCCGACCTCGACGCGCATCGCCGAACGGGCCGGCTGCTCGGTGCGCTCGATCTTTGAGCGATTCATCGACCTGCATGCGCTGCGCGTCGCCGCGACGGACTTCACGTTCGTCCAGGCGGCCGCTCAGGTCCTGGCCGTCGAGCCCAAGGGCGACTGCAAGACGCGCATTGCGCTGCATGTGGAGAGCCGCGCGCGAGTCTGCGACTACTGGCTGCCCCTGTGGCGCGCGCTGATCGCCAACCAGGGCGACAGCCTCGAGCTCAAGACCCGCATCGAGCTGGTGCGCGAGGCGATCCTGAAGCGGATCGAGATGGTTTACCAGCCGGAGCTCGCGACGCTGCCCGAGCGCGAGCGGCGTCATGTGCTGATCGCCATCGACAGCCTGATCGATTTCGAGAGCTGGGCCAAGATGCGTGAAGAGCACGGCCTGTCGTTCGACGATGCGTGCGCCGTCTGGCGCTACGCGATCGGCCGGCTGCTGCCGACCCCGGTTTCTTGACGCTGTCGTCCGGCAAGCGTAGGAAAGCGCCGCTTCGTCGGGAGCGACCCACGATGGCGGCCGTAGCTCAGTTGGTTAGAGCGCCAGATTGTGATTCTGGATGTCGCCGGTTCAAGTCCGGTCGGCCGCCCCAATGGCCTCCCCGTTGGCGTCTCCAGTCGGTCGAGCGGGACGCCTGATTGCGTGATCTCCTGCCCGAGGACGCTTCCGTCCTGCTGAGCTGTGCCGAGATGGCCAAGGCCGACGCCTTGGCAGTTGCCGCCGGCGTCTCCGGGCCGACCTTGATGGAAGCAGCCGGCCGGGCGGTCGCAATGGCCGTCATGCGCAGTCATCGCCGGTGTCCGGTCGCCGTGTTGTGCGGCCCGGGCAACAATGGCGGCGATGGCTTCGTCGCCGCACGCCATCTGCAGGCTGCCGGTTGGCCGCTGCGTGTCGGCCTCCTCGGAACGCGGGGCAAGCTCGCAGGCGACGCGGCCTGGGCGGCAGCGGGGTGGCAGGGACCCATCGAGGCGCTGTCCACGACCTTGCTCGATAATCGGCCCCTGGTGGTCGACGCCTTGTTCGGCGCCGGCTTGAGCCGGGCGATCGACGGCATCGCCGGCGAGGTCATTGATCGCATCAACAGCGAGCGCCTCGCCGTGGTCGCCGTCGACGTCCCGAGCGGCCTGCACGGCGACAGCGGCGAGGTCCTCGGCCGCGCTCCGTTCGCGGAACGCACCGTGACGTTTTTCAGGGCCAAGCCCGGCCACTACTCCGTCGCCGGCCTCGAGCGCTGCGGCGTGCTGAGCGTCGCCGACATCGGCACGCCAAACCGGGTTCTCGACCGGATCGGCGCGCGGGCTTGGCTGAACGAGCCACGGCTGTGGCGGCGCCATCTGCTGCGCGAAGCGGTAGACGACTACAAGTACGCCCGCGGCCATCTCACGATCCTGGGCGGCGCCACGGCAACCGGTGCCGCGCGCATGGCGGCGCTGGCCGCGCGACGGGCGGGAGCAGGGCTCGTCACCATCACGACGCCACGCTCGGCCATGCCGATCTATCAGACGGCAGATCCCGGCAATCTGGTGACGGAGAGTGACGATGCCGCAGCCTTTGCGGCGCTCCTGGAGGACCAGCGACGAAACGCGGTGCTGGTCGGACCGGGCTCGGGGATCGACGAGCGGACCCGCCAGGCAGTGCTGGCGGCGCTTGGCGCGCGGCGCGCCGTCGTGCTCGACGCCGACGCCATCACGGTGTTCGCCTCGGCACCGGCAGGACTCTTCCAGGCCATCAGGTCGCCGACCCTGCTGACGCCACACGAGGGCGAGTTCCGCCGCTTGTTTCCCGATCTGGCGACGGTCGCGGGCAAGCTCGAGCGGACGCGGGCTGCGGCGCGGCTGAGCGGTGCCACGGTGCTGCTCAAAGGGCCCGATACCGTGGTCGCCGCGCCGGACGGCCGGGCCGTGATCAACGTCCATGCGTCGCCCGCGCTGGCGACGGCGGGCTCGGGCGACGTGCTTGCGGGCATCGCCGGCGGGCTGATCGCGCAGGGCATCGCGCCGCTCGCCGCCGGTGCTGCGGCAGCCTGGCTGCACGGCGAGAGTGCCCTGCGGTTCGGTCAACCGGGCCTCGTTGCCGAGGATCTGATCGGCGGACTTCCCGGCGCGCTGCAAGCGGCAATCCGCGTCAATTGACCGCCTCTCGCGCGCGGGCTAAGAGGCCGCCCTTCGGCCCTTGCGGTGCGGCGCGCAGGCCTTGATTCTGAAGGGGCCGGGCGGGCGTGGTGAAATTGGTAGACACGCGAGATTTAGGTTCTCGTGCCGCAAGGCGTGGGGGTTCAAGTCCCTCCGCCCGCACCATTCAAATCTGGAAGTGAGATCATGGAAGTCACAGAACTCTCGACCGAAGGCCTGAAGCGGCAGTTCAAGATCGTCGTGCCGGCCGGCGACGTGACGGCCAAGATCGACGAGCGCCTGGTCGAGATGGCCCGCACCGCCCAAATGCCGGGCTTCCGCCCCGGCAAGGTGCCGGTGACGCTGCTCAAGCGGCAATACGGCCAGGCACTGTTCGGCGAAGCGGTCGAGCAGGCGGTGAACTCAGGGACCGCCAAGGCGATCGAAGATCGCGGATTGCGTCCGGCGCTTCGCCCGCAGGTCGACCTCAAGCAGATGGAGGAGGGCAAGGACGTCGAGTTCGAGGTCGCGATCGAGGTGCTACCGGAGATCGGCAGGCTCGACTTTTCCGAAATCGAGCTGGAGCGGCTGAAAGCCGTGGTGCCCGAGTCGGCGATCGAAGAGGCGATGCAGCGCATCGCCAAGGCCAACCGCGAGCAGAAGCCGGTGGATCCGCCGCGGCCGGCGCAGAAGGGCGACTCGATCAGGATCGATTTCGTGGGCTCCGTCGACGGCGCGGAATTTCCTGGCGGTGCGGCGCAGGACTACGTCCTTGAGTTGGGTTCGGGATCGTTCATTCCCGGCTTCGAGGACCAGCTGGTGGGCGCCGAGCTCGACCAGACGGTGGACGTCAAGGTCACCTTCCCGGCCGATTACGGCAACGCCGAGCTGGCCGGCAAGGAAGCGCTCTTCAAGTGCACCATCAAGGAGATCCGCGAGCACGTCGACCGGCCGATCGACGATGAGCTCGCCAAGAAGAGCAACTTCGAGAACCTCGAGGCGATGCGCAAGGCGGTCACCGAGCGGATCGAGCGGGACTATGCCGGCATCTCGCGCTCGCTGATCAAGCGTAAGCTCCTCGACAAGCTCGCCGAGGCGCACAAGTTCGCCGTGCCGGAAGGGCTGGTCGAGGGCGAGTTCAACGCCATCTGGCAGCGCATCGAGGACGCCAAGAAGCGCGGTGAGAAGTTCGACGAAGACGAAGAGAAGATGCGCAAGGACTATCGCGACATTGCCGAGCGCCGCGTGCGCCTCGGCCTCTTGCTGGCCGACGTCGGGCGCTCCAACGCCATCGAGGTGACGCCCGAGGAGCTCAATCAGGCGGTGATGCGCGAAGCGATGCGCTACCCGGGCCAGGAACGCCAGGTGCTGGAATTCTACGGCAAGAATGCCGAATTGAAGGAGCAGCTGCGCGCGCCGATCTTCGAAGAGAAGACGGTCGACTTCATCCTCGAGCTCGCGAAGGTCACCGAGAAACCGGTTACGCCCGAGGAACTGCTGAAAGCCGCCCGCGAAGCGGAAGAAGAGGCCGAGGACGGCGAGGCAAAGCCCGCCGAGCCGGCGACTAATTGAAACAGGACCCGCAATCCCCGTGATGCGGTCTTGAACCGAACCGTTGCCGCTGCCACTTTGTAAAGATAGTCATTTTAGGGGACCGACCATGCGTCGCGACCGCGATCCTTTCGAGATCTACAACAACTACTATGTGCCGATGGTCGTCGAGCAATCGGCGCGCGGCGAGCGGGGCTACGACATCTGGTCGAGGCTCCTGAAAGAGCGCATCGTTTTCCTCAATGGGCCCATTGAGGACAATGTAGCCGGCCTGCTGTGCGCGCAGCTGCTATTTCTGGAGTCCGAGAACCCAACCAAGGACATCTCCTTCTATATCAATTCGCCGGGCGGCGTCGTGACCTCGGGCATGGCGGTCTACGACACCATGCAGTACATCCGCCCGCAGATCTCGACCCTGGTATTCGGCCAGGCCGCTTCGGCCGGCTCGCTCCTGCTCATGGCAGGCACGAAAGGCAAGCGGTTCTCTCTGCCGAATGCCCGCATCATGGTCCATCAGCCCTCTGGTGGTGCGCAGGGTCAGGCGACGGACATCGAGATTCATGCCAAGGAGATCCTCTCGACTCGGGCACGGCTGAACCAGATGTACGTTAATCACACGGGTCGCACGATCGAGGAGATCGAGCGGGCCATGGAACGGGATAAGTTCTTCTCGCCACCCGAAGCGAAAGAGTTCGGACTGATCGATGATGTGCTCGAAAAGCGCCCGACTCCGACCATCCAGGCCGCTGCTTCGTAAGGGGCATTTGCCAGTAATTGTTCTCGGCGCGCGCAGCTATACACCATATTTTGCGGTTGTCGCGGTCCGGGAGGGACGTTTAACATAGTCTTGGCTGCGGGCTCGCACGGTTCTTGCGAGCCGCCCAAGCGGAGGTGTGTGACAAAGATGCCAGCCGCCAAGTCCGGGGGCGATTCCCGCAACACTCTATATTGCAGCTTCTGCGGCAAGAGCCAGCATGAGGTGAGGAAGCTCATCGCCGGGCCGACCGTGTTCATCTGCGATGAATGCGTCGAGCTGTGCATGGATATCATCCGCGAAGAGAGCAAGACCACCCTCGTCAAGTCCAAGGACGGCGTGCCCTCGCCCAAGGAAATCCGCCAGATCCTCGACGACTATGTGATCGGCCAGGACCAAGCCAAGCGCATCCTCGCTGTTGCGGTGCACAATCACTACAAGCGCCTCAGTCATGGCGGCAAAGCCAACGACGTCGAGATTGCCAAGTCGAACATCCTGCTGATCGGCCCGACCGGGTGCGGCAAGACGCTACTCGCCCAGACGCTCGCCCGCATGCTCGACGTGCCATTTACCATGGCCGACGCCACGACGCTCACCGAGGCGGGCTATGTCGGCGAGGACGTCGAGAACATCATCCTGAAGCTGCTGCAGTCGGCCGACTACAACGTCGAACGGGCACAGCGCGGCATCGTCTACATCGACGAGGTCGACAAGATCAGCCGCAAGTCCGACAACCCATCGATCACCCGCGACGTGTCGGGCGAGGGCGTGCAGCAGGCCCTGCTCAAGATCATGGAAGGCACGGTCGCCTCGGTGCCGCCACAGGGCGGGCGCAAGCACCCGCAGCAGGAGTTCCTGCAGGTCGACACGACCAACATCCTGTTCATCTGCGGCGGCGCTTTCTCCGGCCTCGACAAGATCATCTCGATGCGCCGGCAGGGCACGTCGATCGGCTTCGGCGCGGAGGTGCGCGGTCCCGAAGATCGGCGCACCGGCGAGGTGCTGCGCGACCTCGAGCCCGAGGACCTGTTGAAGTACGGGCTGATCCCCGAATTCGTCGGTCGCCTCCCTGTGGTGGCGACCTTGGAAGATCTCGACGAGGGCGCCCTGATCGAGATTCTGACGCGCCCCAAGAACGCGTTGCTGAAGCAATACCAGCGCCTGTTCGACATGGAGAGCGTGAAGCTCAAATTCTCCGAGGATGCGCTGCGCGCCGTCGCGCAGAAGGCGATCCTGCGCAAAACGGGTGCGCGCGGCCTGCGCTCCATCATGGAGACCGTGCTGCTCGACACGATGTACGATCTGCCGTCGCTCGACGGCGTCGAGGAAGTGGTCATCAACCGCGAAGTCATCGAAGGCCGTGCCCAGCCGCTTTATGTGCACGGAGAGCGCAAGGAAGGCATTGCCACTCCGGCCTGAGTTTTGCTGCGCCGGGGACACACGTCGCCGGCATCCTGCCGACTGGGCTTGAACATGGCTTCGTTCAAGCCAATTTCTGCTAACGAGTGCGCGTGCCTGTCAGGCTGTGGACTGCTCTTCGGGGGTCACGGCCAGGGTGCGGGTAGCTCTAACAGCGTATAGCGAGGCACCCCAATGAACGCCCCCACTCCCCAAGACCCCGTCCCACACGGCACCATCTATCCCGTCCTGCCATTGCGCGACATCGTCGTGTTCCCCGGCATGATCGTTCCCCTCTTCGTCGGCCGCGAAAAGAGCGTGAAGGCCCTCGAAGAGGTGATGAAGGACGATAAGCAGATTCTGCTGATCGCCCAGAAGAACGCCAGCCAGGACGATCCCGGTCCGGACGACATTTATTCCATTGGCACGCTCGGCACCGTGCTGCAGCTCCTGAAGCTGCCCGACGACACCGTGAAGGTGCTGGTCGAGGGCGGCCGACGCGTGAAGGTCGTGGGCTACACGGGCCGCGCCGACTTCTTCGAGGCCAACGCCGTCGATATGCCGGAGAGCACCGGCGAGACGGCCGAGCTGCAGGCCGCCGCACGCACCGTGGTCTCGGAGTTCGAGAACTACGTCAAGCTCAACAAGAAGGTGCCGCCCGAGGTCGTGGTCTCGATCAACAAGATCGAGGACCCGGCCAAGCTCGCCGACACCATCTCGGCGCACCTCGCGCTGAAGGTCGCCGAGAAGCAGCAGCTCCTCGAGCTCGACTCGGTCAGCAAGCGGCTGGAGCGCATCCTCGGCCTGATGGAAGGCGAGATCGGCGTGCTGCAGGTCGAGAAGAAGATCCGCAACCGCGTCAAGCGTCAGATGGAGAAGACGCAGCGCGAGTACTATCTCAACGAGCAGATGAAGGCGATCCAGAAGGAGCTTGGCGAGACCGAGGACGGTCGCGACGAGATCTCCGAGCTGGAGAAGCGCATCAAGAAGACGCGGCTTTCGAAGGAAGCGCGCGAGAAGGCCAACGCCGAGCTGAAGAAGCTCCGCACCATGAGCCCGATGTCGGCCGAAGCGACGGTGGTGCGCAACTACCTCGACTGGCTGCTGTCGATCCCCTGGCGCAAGCCGACCAAGATCATCAAGGACCTCAAGTACGCCGAGGACGTGCTGAACGCCGACCATCACGGCTTG
>JAFAKN010000615.1 GCA_019235415.1 Alphaproteobacteria bacterium | reverse complement strand
GCTCACCATGGCGGCCGGCGCCGCGGGCTACGGCGAGGTTTACACGCCGGCCGCCGCGAAGGAGCTGAACGAGCGCGGCGAGCGCATCCGGGCGCGGGTCAACGCGATCTGCGCCAAGGCGGGCGTCGCCTTCCAGTTCTCCGGCATCGGCTCGATGATGACGGCGCACGCCACGGCGCGCCCAATCCGCACCGCCGCCGACATTGCCTCGGGCAATCAGGACGCCAAGGAGCTGTTCTTCTTCGACATGATGGCGGCCGGCATCTGGATCGCCCGTCGCGGCTTCGTGGCGCTGAACGTCATGATCGGCGAGGCCGAAGGCGACCGCTTCGTGGCCGCGGTGGAAGAATTCGTCGCAGCCCGCAAGGCTCTTTTGCAGCCGCAATGAGTGCCTATATGGAAGTCACATCAATGCCCGTCGTCTCGACCGGAGCCGCGCCCAGCGCGGCGAAGCGGAGAGACCTTGTCTGCAGCGGGTAAGATCCCTCGACTTCGCTTCGCTCCGCTCGGGATGACGAAAAATGAACGACAGTTCCGACTTCCAGAAGTTCCCGCAGCCGGTTTCCGGCACGGTGGTGCCGCGCTTCGGCGACGTGGCCACCTTCATGCGCCTGCCGTTGTTTCGCGATCCGTCCGAGGTCGACATCGGGATGGTGGGCGTGCCGTGGGACGGCGGCACGACCAACCGTCCCGGCGCCCGCCACGGCCCCCGCCAGATGCGCGACCTGTCGACCATGATGCGCCGCGTGCACCACGTCACCCGCGTCGCCCCCTACGAGCTCGCCAAGTGCGGTGACCTCGGCGATGCGCCGGTCAACCCGGCGAGCGTCGACGACTCCCTCGAGCGCATCGAGACGTTCTTTGCCCGCCTGCATGCCGCCGGCGCCGTGCCGCTGTCGGCCGGCGGCGACCATCTCGTCACGCTGCCCATCATGCGCGGCATCGCGAAAGACCAGGCGCCGCTCGGCATGGTGCATTTCGACGCGCATTCCGACACCTGGGACACCTATTTCGGCGGCTACAAGTACACCCACGGCACGCCATTCCGCCGCGCCGTCGAAGAGGGGCTGCTCGATCCCAAGCGGGTGGTGCAGATCGGCATTCGCGGCTCGCTCTACAAGCGCGACGACAATCAGTGGGCGCTCGACCAGGGCATGCGGGTGATCACCATCGAGGAGTATTTCGCTCTCGGCGTCGAGAAGGTGATCGCCGAGGCCCGCCGCGTCGTCGGCGACGGGCCGACCTACATCAGCTTCGACGTCGACGGCCTCGACCCAGCCTATGCGCCCGGCACCGGCACGCCGGAGATCGGCGGCTACACGCCGCACGAGGCGCAACGCATGCTGCGCGGCCTGCGCGGCCTGAACCTGGTCGGCGGCGACGTGGTCGAGGTCTCGCCGCCGTTCGACATGAGCGGCAACACCGCGCTGGTCGGCGTCACCATGATGTGGGAGATCCTCTGCCTGCTGGCGGAGGCCGTGGCCAGAAGGAAAGGCCGGCTCTGACGTTCCCCGCGATGTGATACCGTCTCGCCTCCGGGGAGAGAGGCGGATGAAGATCGCGCGATGGTTGCCTGGCCTGGCGACGCTCAAGGCCTACAAGGCGTCGTTCCTGCCCCATGATGTCGCGGCGGGTGTCACGCTCGGCGCGGTCATGGTGCCGGTTGGTCTGGCCTATGGCGAGCTGGCCGGGCTGCCTTTGGCCGGACTCTACGGCAGCATGCTGCCGCTGCTCGCCTATGCACTGTTCGGCAGCTCGCGCCAACTCGTGGTCGGCCCGGATACCGCCATGGCCGCCGTCGTTGCGCTCGCCGTGGCGCCGCTCGCGGCGGGCGACGCCGGGCGGCTGGCGCTGCTGGCGGCCGGGCTCGGGGTCATGGTCGGCGTGCTCTGCCTGCTGGGCTGCCTGTTGCGGCTGGGCTTCGTCGCCAACTTCCTGTCCAAGCCGGTGATCGTCGGTTTCATGCACGGGCTCGCCTTGGTGATCCTCGCCGCGCAGCTGCCCAAGGTCCTGGGCATCCGTCCTTCCGGCGAGACGACGCTCGAGCAGTTCGCGACCATTGTGCAGCGGCTGCCTGACACCAATCCGCTGGCGTTGGCCATCGGCGGGTCGAGCTTCGCGATCATCCTCTTCTGCCGCCGCTTCCTGCCGCGCGTGCCCGGTGCGGTGGTCGCGCTCGTCGCTGCGCTGCTGGCCGTGATCTTGTTCGACCTGGACAAGCACGGCGTTGCGGTCGTTGGCTCCATCCCGACCGGACTGCCCGATGTCTGGCTCCCGGTGCTCTCGCTCGGCGATGTCGAGGAGCTCCTGCCTGTGGCGTTGGTGGCGACACTTCTTTCGTTCTCGGACACCATAATCACCGCGCGCGCCTTCGCCGCACGCAACGGCTACCGCATCGACGCCAACCAGGAGCTGTTGGCGATCGGCATGGGCAATCTCCTCGCCGGAGTGAGCCAAGGCCTGCCGATCAGCGCCAGCGATTCGCGCACCGCCGTCGCCGAGGCGGTCGGCAGCCGCACGCAGGTGACATCGGTCGTCGCCGCCCTGGTCGTCGTCGCGGTGATGCTTTGGTTCGCCCCCGTGCTTCGTTTCCTGCCGTCGGCGGTGCTGGGCGGCATCCTGATCGCTTCCGCTTGGGGTCTCTGCGACTTCGCCGAGTTCGGCCGGCTGTGGCGCTTCCGTGGCATCAGCCTCGCTGCCGCCCTGGTGACGCTTGCGGGCGTGCTGGCCCTCGGACTGATGGAGGGCATCCTGCTGGGCGTGGTGTTCTCTCTCGTTCTGCTGCTGCGGGCGCTGGCCTTTCCCCCCGATGCCGTGCTCGGCCGCACGCCCGACGGCGGCTGGCACGATCCTGTCCACCGTCCCGAGGCCGTCCCGCAGCCCGGGCTGCTGGTCTATCGCTTCTCGGCGCCGCTCTTCTTCGCCAATTGCAATGTCTTCCGCGATCGCATCGAAGCCCTGGTCGGCACCGCTTCGCCGCCGGTGCACGCCGTCGTCGTCGATGGCAGCGCCATCCACGACGTTGACTTGATGGCCTGCGATCTCCTGGTTGAGCTCGCGCGCGATCTCGCGCAGCAGGGCATCCGCCTGGTGTTCGGCAACCTGCGTGACCGCGTGCAGCGCGACCTCGAACGCGGCTTGCCCGTCCTGCCCGAGGGTGAGGAGGTGACGTTCCCCAGCGTCGCCGCCGCGGCATCTGCCGTCGCGGTCGTGTAGCGGCCGGCCGTCCATATTGACGGACCACGTCCGCCCGGCTTTTCTGCCGGGGCGGGGCCGCATCGGGAAAGGCGCGAGCAAGTTGCGCTGCGACGCGGAAAGTCAGGATGCATGCGGCAGCGTTCTCGGTCATCGTGACGACGGTCGTGGCGGCGCTGTTCGCGGTGAGCTTCGCCGTGCTGGCGCTTACCTACGCCTCGCAGCGCCGCGCCCTCTGGTTCAGCGCCAGCTACCTCATCGGCATGCTGAGCCCGCTCAGCGAGTTCCTGCTGCCGCTGAGCGCATGGCCCTGGCTGTTCATGGCGACGAGCTACGCCAGCCTCGCCGCCAGCATCCTCACGCTGGCAGCCGGCCTTGCGGCTTTCTATCGCCAGCCCGTGCCGTGGCGTTCGATCGTCCTGTTGCTTGCCGGCGCGCTCATGGTGCGGGCGGCGATCTGGGATGGCCAGCGCAACTGGCTGCCCTACGAGCTTGCCTACCAGGCCCCGTTCGCCGTGCTGTCGGCGTTCTGTGCCCGGATGGCGTTGAAGGTCGGCGGGCGCAAGACCATGGAGAGGGTGCTGGCCGCGGTGTTCGCGCTCATCAGCCTGCAGTTCCTGGTCAAGCCGTTCGTGGCGGTGGCCGTAGGCTCGGGTCGCACGGCGCGCGACTACACCGCCAGCACGTACGCGCTGATCTCGCAGACGATGGGCGGCCTGCTGGTGGTGGTGGCCGGCCTGGTCATTCTGCTCATCGTCTTCCGGCGCATCGTCGCGGAATCGCAGATGGCATCGGAGACAGACGCCCTGTCGGGCCTCGCCAACCGCCGCGGCTTCGATGGGCGGGCGCTGCGGCTGCTGGCGGCGGCGCGGCGGCTCGGACGGCCGGTGTCGGTCATCCTCTTCGACCTGGACCACTTCAAGGCGCTCAACGACACGCATGGGCATGCCAGCGGCGACGAAGTGATCCGAAGCTTCGCCCGCATCCTGGGCGACGGAGCGCCCGTCGGATCCTTGCTGGGCCGCATCGGCGGCGAGGAATTCGCGGTCCTCCTGGCAGGCGAAGGGGCGGACGGCGCATACGAGCTTGCCGAGAAAGTCCGCGCTGCCGCCGCCGGCGTGCAGGCTGGACCGCATCCACCGTTCACGGTCAGCGCCGGCGTCGCCCTCGTGCAGCCGTCGGAGGATCTGCCGCAGGCGCTCCGGCGGGCCGACTCGGCGCTCTACCGGGCCAAGCGCGAGGGGAGGGACAGAGTGTGCCTCGCCGAGGCAGACTCAACACAGTTTCCCGATCTTCCCCAAAATTGATGGGCGTTGACCTCGTTGGAAAAGACGTCAAAGCCTCAGCAGCCAGGCTTCGACCTGGCCCTTGCCCTTGACCTCGATGACGCCGCGCGGCTCGAACGCGAACTCGTCCTTGAGTTTCTCGTAGACCGGGCGCGTCACCTGGATGGTGTCGGGAATTCCACCCGATTCCATGCGGCTCGCCAGGTTCACCGTGTCGCCCCACAGGTCATAGATGTACTTGCTCTTGCCGATCACGCCCGCAACGACGGGGCCGCTGTTGACGCCGACCCGCAGCTTCATGGCGACCCGGTGCTCCATGGCATGCTCGCGCGTGATGTGGACCATGCGGATCGCCATGCGCATCATGCGCGCCGCGTGGTCGGGCACCTGTACCGGCAGGCCGCACACCGCCATGTAGGCGTCACCCACTGTCTTGATCTTCTCGATGTCGAGCTCGTGCGCGGCCTGGTCGAACCGGCTGAACAAGCCGTTCAGCAGGGTCACCACCTCGGCCGGCGGCATGTCCGACGACATCGCCGTGAAGCCCACGATGTCGGCAAAGGCCACGGTGACCTCGGCGAAGCCGTCGGCAATGCTCTGCTCGCCGCCACGCAGGCGGTTGGCGATCGGCGCCGGCAGCACGTTCAGGAGCAGCGCCTCGTTCTCGCGGTTCTTGTTCTCGATCACGGCGTTCTTGTCGCGCAGCTGGCCGACCATGCCGTTGAAGGCCGCGCACAGAGCGCCGATCTCGTCGCGGGTGCGCACGGCGACCTGGGCGCCATAGTCGCCGGCGGCGAAGCGGGTGACGCCGGCCGTGAGCTCACGCAAGGGCCCGAGAAGCGAACGCGACAGCCAGGCGCCGGTGGCGATCACCAGGACGAGCGCGACGCCCGACGCGATCAGCAGCTCGCGGCGCAGCCGGTCGACCGGCGCGAAGGCTTCCGCCGAGTCGATCTTGGCGACCAGCGCCCAGCGCGTGCCGAGCACCGCCAGCGGGCCCCAGGAGGCGAGAACGGGCGCGCCGCGATGGCCGATGATCTCGCCGGTGCCCTCGACGCCGGCGAGCGCGCTTTGGACGGCCTGGGTGTCGATGCGCTGGTGCAGAATGGGCGTGCCGTAGCGCTCGATGGCATCGATGTCGGCCTGCGATTCGCCGCCTGCCTTCAGCTCCGCGAAATACTGGTCGCGGTTCTCGAAGAAGGCGCGCGGCGCGGAGCGCAGGAGATGATCGGCGCCGACAAGGTAAGCCTCGCCGCTGATGCCGTAGCCCTCCTGCCGCCACTGCCGGTCGCTGTTCACGACAGCGTCGATGTCTTCGTTGTGGAGCTGCGCGATCAGCACGGCAATGATGACGCCCTGGTCGAACACCGGCACCGCCATGAAGGCCTCGGGGTCGCCATTCGACGGCAGGTAGGGCGCGAAGTCCTCGAAGCAGACGGTCGTCCGGTCGGTGGCGGCCGAGCAGCGCGCGACGGCGGTGGAGACCTTGGAGGAGCGGTAGGGGCCGGTGCGGACCGACGTGGCGAAGTCGGCGTCCTTCTCGACCGAGTAGATCATGTGGCCCGAGTGCGGGTCGACCAGCATGAGATCCTCGAAACCATAGCCGCTCGAGGCAGCACGCAGGAGGGGATGGTAGATCGCATGCTCGCGGCTCCAGGCGCTGCCGTCGCCGGCATCGTCCAGCAGGTCACGCATGCCCTCGGGATGCGGGTTGGCGGCGATGTAGTAGTATTGCAGGTAGATTCCCGCGGCGCTGCTCGGCAGGAATTCATCGACGCTCACATCCTTGGCCAGCAGCCGGCGCGTTTGCGGCATGAACTGCGCCTCGTACCAGGCGGCGAGCTTGCTGCGGAGGTCCGTCGAGACGTCCTGCTTGTCGAGCTCGTCGAAGCCCGAGCGGAATGCCCGCGACGCTTCCAGCACCATCTTCGAGGCGGCGAGCTGGACCAGGTCGTTGCGAATATTGTGGAAGTAGGCCTCGACTTGGCGCGCCTTGCCTTTGCGTGCGATCGTCAGCGCATTGTAGATCGAGTCTTCCAGCGCGTCGCGCGCCTGCAGGTAACCCATCACGCTCGTCACCAGGACGGCGCCGCCGCTCAGCAGCAGCAGCACGGCGAACAGCTTGACCGCGAGGCTGCGACGCGCGGACGGCGCGGAGGCGGACGTGTCAGCGGACGCCATGGCGCCGTTCTACCGGGATCGTGGCGGCCAAAGAACCGCTTTTCACAGCTTTTCTGTTCAGCCGATTTGGACCGGGGAACGTGCCGCGTTAGGTGGCGACCGCTAAGGCCGCTTTTTCAGTTCGCGCTGATAGGCAGCGTCATACGACGCAACGATACGAGGATCGAGGTCAGCAAGTTCGAGAGCACGCTGGCGGACTGCCTCGCGCAACTCCTTCCAGACCGCAGCCGGTACCTGGGCGCGACCGCTCTCCCAGTCGGCGAAGGTACCCGGTCGTTGCCCTAGAGTGCGATCAAGTTGCTGCTGCCAGTCGGAGCCCCAAAGCGCAACTCCGATCTCGCTCAACAAGGTCTTGCTCTCCACGACCTTCTCCTTGTGCACTGTGATCCGAAGCACCGTTTTGCCTTGGGCGATCGAACCACCTGCCTCGCCTGTTCGTCTTGGCGCGAGACTGCCCTCAGCAGGGCTCATGCCGCAAGGTGGCGGCTGAGCGACGAACTCAAAAGGGCCGCCGCGATCTGGATGGGCATCGAACTGCACAGACTTGGCGCCAGGGTGGGCACGCAGGGCCTTCCCATGATTTGGGCCTGGCAAATTGCACGCGCCCGCCGTCCACAGGGTGCTATCCGCAACTGATGCAAAGACCGGAAAGAAACCCGCCCCGGCTCGACGGTCCCAGAAGGGATGGATCAATATGAGACGCCGGGGCGGGCTGGTACGCGCCGACAAGGGAGGGGGTGTCGGCATGACCCCGATATCATGCTGAATTGTGGATTGGCGGATTGTATCGCGTTGTGGCCGAAGGAGTGAGCGGAAACGTACAGGAAAGCGCTGCGACTGCATGAGTTGGCAAACCAGTCAGGGTACTTCGCGCTTGCCACTCGAAAGGAATTGGCTAAGAGCAGCAGGTGACATAGCGCCTGGGGAGAGGAACCGAGCCGATGCTTGGGAGCCAACCCATTGTAGCCATTGAACTTTCCGATCGCGTGCGATCGTGCAGTCTTCGCCTTGCCGAGGCAGACTAGGGCAATGCCGACCCGTCCGCGCCGCCTGTCCGCGATCCTGCATGCCGACCTGGCCGGGTTCGTGCGCCTGACGGAGGACGCCGAGGACCTGACCTTCGAGCACCTGAATTCCGCGCGGGGCGATGTCTGGCGGCCGGCGATCGAGGGTGGCGGCGGCCGGCTGGTGCACGGCTCGGGCGATTCGATGCTGGTGGAGTTCGCCTCGGCCATGGCCGCAATCGCCACCGCCATCGACATCCAGGAACGCATGGCCGAGTTCAACGAGCCTCTGCTGGAAGAGCAGAGGCTCTTGTTCCGCATCGGCGTGCACATGGGCGAGGTCATCGTCGACGAGGCGAACCACGACCTGTTCGGCGACGGCGTGAACCTCGCCGAGCGTATCCAGGTAATGGCCGATCCCGGCGGCATCGCCGTGTCGCGCGCGGTGCGCGACATCGTCGACCTGCCGAAGGAATATGCGTTCATCGACGGCGGCGAGCACCGCGCCAAGCACGTCAGCCGTGCCTTGCACATCTTCCATGTGCGCTCCCGGCAGCCGTCGCTCGAGACCACCACGTCGGTGCTGCCGCAGGGCAAGCTGCGGTTCGTGGGCACCGATCCGGCCGGTCGCCGAGTGGCCTTCAGCGTCGCGATGGAGAAGTTGCTGAAGAGCCGCGAAGGACTGGTGGTCGGCCGCGACATGGACCACAGCGACGTGGTCGTGGCGCATCCCACGGTGTCGCGCCGCCACGCACGGCTGCGGTTCGCCGACAACGTGCTGCAGATCGAGGATCTGGGTTCGACCAACGGCACGGCCGTCAATGGCGGCGCCGTGGCGGCCGGTACGGCGCAAGCCTTGCACCCTGGCGACCGGCTTCGCCTCGGCGACATCGACCTCGAGGTCCGCTACGGCTGACGCCTGCCAACAGACGACGATCTTTATTCGTCATCCCGACCGGAGCGAAGCGTAGTGGAGGGACCTTTCATGGTCCTCGTGACATCAAGACAGGTCCCTCCACTACGCCTCGCTTCGCTCGGCTCCGGTCGGGATGACGGATAACCCGCGGTTGCTTCAAACGCTGATCGCGTTCAGCTCCTTGCCGGCGTGCTCGGGGACCAACAGCCAGACGCCGAGCGCCATTGCCAGCATGAAGGCGGGGATGCAGAGGAAGGCCAGCATGAACGAGCCGGTCGCCTGCTGCAGGGCGACCGTTGCGAACGGCCACAGCACGAAACCGACGAAGAAGCCGATCGCCCAGACGACGCCGTTGGCCACGCCGCGGATGCGCGTCGGGAAGATCTCGGCCGTGAGGACGGTGCTCGGGCCCCAGAAGCCAAGGAAGCCGAAGCTCCAGGCCAGTCCGAAGATCCACAGCAGCAAGTCACTCTTGGCGAAGATCCAGGCGGTCATGAACACCGCGCCCTGCAGCAGCGTGACGATGAACCCGGCCCGCCGGCCGACGCGGTCGGCCAGCCATCCGGCGGTCCACAGCCCGAAGAAGCCGACGAGGCCCCAGAATATGTAGAAGGTGCTGTACTCGGCGGTCGACCAGCCCTTCTCGGTGGAGAGATAGAGCGGCATCCAGGCGCCGACGGTGCCGTAGATGCAACAACTGCAGCAGGAGACGAACAGCGCCACGCCGAGCGAGGGCAGCACGTCGGGCATGAAGACCTGGCGGATGCCGACCCTGTCGGCCTTGAAGAACCAGGCGCGATCGGTCTCGCTTACCGGCTCTCCCTTGGCCAAAGCGGTGCCCACGCGCGTCTTGCGGTCCTGCGCGCGCACCCAATAGGGCGATTCGGGGCACGTCGCGCGGACGTAAATGGCGACCAGCGCAATGACGCCCGGTACCATGACCGCGGTGCGCCAGCCCCAGGTCCCGGCGACAATCCCCGTGATCGCCCCGGCGAGCGATGCGCCGAAGCACCATGTCGCCCGGTTGATGCTGATCACCCGCCCGCGCAATCGCGCCGGCCAGGTTTCTGCCACGAGCATCGAGCCGAGCGACCATTCGCCGTTCAAGGCGAAGATCAACGCCGATCGGCCCGCGATGAACACCGCGAAGGTGGGCGACAGCGCGACGACCGGCATCAGCAGCGAGAACAGCGCAATGTTGACGGCGAGCAGCGTGCGTCGGCCGTAGCGGTCGGAGAGCCACGGCCAGATGTAAAGGCCAGTGATGCCAATCAGCAGCGAGATCTGCAGGCCTGACCGGTATTCCGGCACGCTGAGCGAGAAGTCCTTGATGACCAGGGGCGAGACCAGCGCGAAGATCACGTCGTCCATGCCGTCGAAGCCCCAGCCGAGCCCGTTG
>JAFAKN010000327.1 GCA_019235415.1 Alphaproteobacteria bacterium | reverse complement strand
GTGCAGGTCGTGGCCCTGGTCGAGGACCGCGCCAAGGTCGAGATCCAGGCGACGGCTGTGGTGCCGAAGTGACGGCTCCATTCTCGCCCTTCCGTGATCCCGAGCGGAGCGCCGCAGGCGCGCAGTCGAGGGACCTCTCTTTCGTCGCATGAAAGGTCCCTCGGCTCCGCTTCGCTTCGCTCGGGATGACGGAGGAGGGCGAGTTTGTAGCGTAGCGCACAGACGCGGCCCTCTTTCTCCGGTAACCTACAGCCCGCGCATCACGAAGAGCGATGCACAGGCGGGGCGCCGGAGCCATATGAAGAAGTCACCAGCGATCGCGCTTGCGCTGCTTTTGGCGTATGCGACGTCGTCGAGCAGTGCCATGGCGCGGACCTTGTGGGACGACGCGCTCGCCTGCATCAAAGCGGCAAAGGACAGCGAGGACTACCGGGCGATCCAGAGCAAGCTGCCGCCGACCGACGGCTCGGCCGCGTCCGCCGAGCTGCTTGCCAACACGAATGTTCCCACGGATCAGGAAGTCGCCCATCTCATGGGGTTCCATGTCCGGCTTGGCCAGTGTCGATCGCTCGTGTTGCAGGCGGCGTCCCCCCATCCCGCCAGCGTGGCGGCCTACACGCAGCTCTATGCCGACATCGACGAGGCGTTCGCGCGACTGGTGCAGCGGAAAATGACCTGGGGCCAATATGCTCAGGCCGGCGCCCGGTCGCTGGCGGCGTTCCACACCCATTCGAACGAAGCGGAGAAGACGTTGATTCCGCTCTCCCGCAACGGCGGCGTCTATCGCCTGTTCGCGATCGTCAACGGCAGCTACCGCGGCGAGTTCGTGCTCGACAGCGGCGCCTCCGACGTGTCGCTGTCGCAGAGCTTCCTGCGCGTGCTGGTCAACGGCGGAACGATAACCAAGGCCGACCTGGGGCCTGTCCAGCACTACCGGCTCGCCGACGGCCGCACGGTGCCGAGCCAGACCTTTCGCCTGCGCTCGATCCAGGTCGGCGACAAGATCGCCTCGAACGTCCTGGGCAGCGTCGCCCAGGGCGAAGATGCCGACATGCTGCTCGGCCAGAGCTTCCTGCGTCACTTCAAGTCGTGGTCGATCGACAACGCCAAGCACGCCCTCGTCTTGGAGTGAGCGCGAGTAGCATCTGTCATCCCGAGCACACCTCCCTGTCATCCCGAGCGTAGCGAGGGATCTTTCCTGTGGCCTTAGGGATCCCTCGCTACGCTCGGGATGACAGATGCTGCCGTCGGAAGGACAGCGGGCCTGTCGTCGCTTCCGTATCGCGCCGTCAGACCGTAGTCTTCCCTCAGTCCCGGCGTGTGTTCCGCGTACCACCGATGGAGCACCTATGGCCCGAAGCCTTCTTCTTGTTGCGCTCTGCGTCGCGCTGCTCGCGTTGTCGCCCAAGCCCGGCATGGCGGAGACCTATCCCGCGCACCCGGTGACGCTGGTGGTCCCCTTCCCGCCCGGCGGGCCGACCGACGTGCTGGGCCGCCTGGTCGGCGAGCGGATGGCGCGGTCGCTCGGTCAATCGGTGGTGATCGACAACGCCTCGGGCGCCGGCGGCACGGTGGGCACCGCCAAGGTCGCGCGCGCGGCGGCCGACGGCTACACGCTGTGCGTGGGCCAGCTCAACAGCCACGTATTCGGCCCCGCGGTCTACAGCATCCCCTACGACGTGCTGGGCGACTTCGAGCCCGTCGGGCTGATCTCGATCTCGACCCTGATGCTGGTGGCGCGGGCCGACATTCCGGTTAAAGACATGGCCGGGCTGGTCGACTGGCTGAAAGCGCATCGAGAGCCCGCCACCTTCGCAACGGTGGGCGTCGGCAGCCCGGCGCACATCTGGACCGTGGAGTTCACCAACCGCACCGGCGTGCCCTTGCAGCTCATCCCCTATCGCGGCGGGGCGCCGGCCATCCAGGACATCCTGGCCGGCCGCATCGATCTCAGCTCGCTCGAAGGCGCCAGCCTGATGCCGCATGTGCGAGCCGGCAAGATGAAGCCGCTGGGCGTGCTGAGCGCCGGCCGCTGGAAGGCCGCGCCCGACGTGCCGACCTTCGCCGAGCAAGGCTATGCCGGCTTCGAGATGCCGTTCTGGACCGGCCTGTTCGTGCGCAAGGGCACGCCGCCGGCGGCGGTCGCGCGACTCAACGCGGCGCTGGTCGAGAGCCTGGCCGACGCCACCGTCGCGCGGCGTATCGACGAGCTCGGCCAGGACATCCCGCCCCTCGAGCAGCAGACGCCCCAGGCGCTCGGCGCCCGCCATCGCGCCGACATCGACAAATGGTGGCCGCTGATCAAGGCGGCGAACATCAAGGCGGAGTAGTGAACTCAATCATGACCTCACCTGCTCGACGGGCGGCAGGCGATAGCGGCCCTCGAGCAGGTCGGGCTCGGGCAGATAGGCGCGCAAGGTCAGCGAGAACGGGCCGCGCGCCGGCGCCGGCAGCCAGTTGGCGCGATGCGCATCGCCAGGATCGGAGCGGCCGATCCAGAGATCGAGGCTGCCATCGGCGTTGCGCACCAGGCCGCGGGTGCGATCGCCGATGGCGTAGCGGCCGAGCGCGTTGGGCGTGAAGTAGAACTGCCCGTCGGCCGTGGCCTCGTACAGGGTGAGCGACCAGAAGGCGCGCGCCGGCACCGGCTTGGCAAGATGCAGCCGATAGAAGCCGTCGCCGCGGAAGAGACCGTTGCCATCGTCGCCGGCCGGCCGCATGTACATCGCTTCCGCGACCGGCAGGGCGCCGAGCCCGGTCACGGCAACCACCGCGCGCAAGGCGAAGTCATCGCCATAGAGGCCGAGATTGCTTGGCGGATAGCCCCAACCGCCGACCGGCCGGCCGGGCGGAGATTGCACCAGCTGAAGCGCGCCGGCGACGCCGCGATCGATCGCCTGCGCCTGCTCGGCGCTGTAGCCCGCGCGCTCGAAATTGCCGCCGCTGCCCGCGCGGCGCAGCCGATCGAACGCGTCGTAGCCCGCCTTGTAGGTCGGCGGATCGCTTTGCAGCAGACGCAGGGCCGATTGGAAATACTGCGGCCACGGCGCGGCGCGGGTCGCAGAGCTGCCGGTCGACCAGGTCATCGGCCCGGAGAGCGCGACCGCCTTCTGGACCTTCTGCGCCGCAGCCAGATCGTCGTCGCCGTCGGCCAGCACGCGCACCAGCAGCCAGCCGTGCGGCGTCGGCAGGGTAAGGTCGTGACCGTCCCGCGGCCCCTCGTGCGGCCCGATCAAGCGATAGGTGCCGGCGCGGCCGCCCGTGGTGCGCGTGCCGACCACGATGGCGGCATTGGTGTACATGTCGAGCACCGCGACCGAGAGGTAGCGGGCGCCCGAGTCGGGCAAGCCGAGCGTGACGGGTCCCCGCGTCAGATCGACGAAGGCGCTCGAATAGAGCGTGTCGCGGTTGGGCGTGGTGATCGAGCGCGACTGGACGCCGGCGAGACCGGGGGCATGCACCAGCACGTTGTTGGGGATGTCCTGACTGTTGGGTGCGCGCTGGCTGAGCCTGGCGCGGGCGGCCGCCATCTCGATCAGCGGCAACGCGAAGAGCCACGCCTGGAAGGCGTCATTCTCCAGCCCCTGCCTCTGCCCCTGCCCCGATGCCGCTCGGCCGGCCGTCATCCCGCTAGCGCACAGTCCGGCCAATATCGCGCGCCTCCCGATCCTTGCCGTCATCGTCGTCCCTCCATCGTCGTACGCATCAGGCGACCAGCTCGGCGAGGTTGGCCTCGTGGCGCCTCGGTTCGCTCGGCTTCGGTCGGGGTGACGAATGAATTTTAAGCTAGCCGTCGGCCACTGGCCAATTGCTCGATGATGGCCATGAGGCCCATACCCGATTGCCCGGCGAGAAATCTTCTTTTGCCTTCTCGCCCTGCCGGTTGGGCAGGAAGGCGAGCAGCGGCGCGCCGTCGTCGAGCGTCATGTGCACGTGCGTGGCCTGGCCGCGATAGACGACCTGCTGCACCGTCGCGGGCAAGCCGCTGCCGCCATGTTGCGCTCGCTCCTCGAGCGCTGCGAGGCTGACGGCTTCCGGCCGTACCGAGATCAGCACCTCCTTCGTCTCGCCGTCGGAATGCGACATGCAGGCCTCGCCGCCGCCGGTCAAGGCGATGCGCAGTCCGCTGCCGTCGTGACCGATCACCCTGCCGTGCAAGAAATTCGAGGCGCCGATGAAGCTTGCGACGAAGCGCGTGCGCGGCCGGCTGTAAATCTCTTCGGGCGTCCCCACCTGCTCGAGCCGGCCGCCGTTCATGATCACCACGCGGTCGGCCATGGTCAGCGCCTCTTCCTGATCATGCGTCACGAGGACCGCCGTGATGCCGAGCCGTTTCTGGATCTGCCGGATCTCGACCTGCATACTTTCCCGCAAGTTGCGGTCGAGCGCGCCCAACGGCTCGTCGAGCAGCAGCAGCGCCGGCTCGATGACGATGGCACGCGCCAGCGCGACGCGTTGCTGTTGGCCGCCGGACAACGCCGCGGGCAGGCGGTCGGCGAAGCTGCCGAGCTGGACGAGGGCCAGCGCCGCCGCGACCTTGGGGCGAATGGCCGCCTTGCTCACGCCGCGCATCTCGAGCCCGAAGGCCACGTTCTCGGCGACCGACAGGTGCGGGAACAGGGCGTAGTTCTGGAACAGCATGCCGATGTTGCGCCGGTGCACCGGGGTGCGGGTGACCCGCAACCCGCCGATCAGCACGTCGCCTTCGGTCGGCTCGACCAGGCCCGCGATCATGCGGAGCGTCGTGGTCTTGCCGCAGCCGCTGGGCCCGAGCAGCGCCACCAGCTCGCCGGACGCGATGCGCAAGGTGATGCCGTCCACTGCGATGGTCGTGCCGAACACCTTGGTGAGACCCGAGACGGCGAGATCGGCAGCTCTTGACGTCACCTTGGCCGCCGTCGCCTTTGCCGTCACTGGGCGTCAGCTCCCGAAGACCTGGTTGAACTTGTCGAGGATGGCGCCGCGCTGCGGATTGAGGCGCTCCCAATCCAGAACGTAGAGCTTCATCTCGCGCATGCGCGATTCGGGATAGGGCACGATCGCCGCGGTCGCCTTCTCGAGCTCGATGCCGCTCACCGCCGGGGCGGCGATGGTGTACTCGGCCATGCCCTTCTGGACTTGCGGCGACAGGATGCGATCGATCAGCGCAGCGCCGAGATCGGGCTCCGGAGCGTTCTTGACCAAGGTGACGCAATTGACGCCGGCGAACGATCCTTCCGCCGGCTGGCTCTGCACCAGCGGCGCACCCTTGGCGATCACCGGCAGGAGCTGCTTGGAGAAGTCGGGTCCGGCGGCATCGGCCTGGCCCTGCGAGACGGCGAGGACCGCGGTGTTGATGTTGTCGTAGATCGTCTGCACGTTGGGCTTCAGCTCGGCCATCTTGGTCCAGCCCTTGTCGAGCTCGTACTGCGCCTCGAGGATCGGCTTGCCGGTGACCATGGACGCCGCCACCGTCAGCAGGTGCAGCGACTGGGTCTGCTTGGGCGTGATCATCATGAAGCGGCCACGGAAACGCTCGCCCCACAGGTCGGCGAAGCTTTCGATCGGCTTGATGCTCTTGTTGTACCAGGGCGAGACGGTGGAGACGGCGAAGGCCGCGCCATAGCCGTCGTTGTACATGAAGTTGGGGAAGACCTTGGCGAGGTTCGGGATCTTGTCGGGCGGCAGCTGGGCGATCAGGCTCTCGGCCTTGGCGATCGGCACGCCGACATCGTCCATCAACATGACCGAATAGTTCGGGGCCGCCTTCTGCGTGCGCAGGATGGCGATGTTGCCCAAGGTCACGTTCTCGGTCTGGAACACCTTGCAGTCGAAGTCGGCCTGGAACTTCGGCGTCACGAACTTGCGGATGTATTCGCCCTGCACGCCGGTGTAGGTCCCGATATAGACCGACTTGCCGGCTGCCCAGCCATTGCGGACGAAGAACATCGGGCTCGCCACGCCGGCGGCGGCAAGCAGATTTCGGCGGCGGGTCAGGCGGCGCGTCTTCTCGGTATCGGTCATGCGGATGCTCCTTCAGGACTGCCTTGTGCGTTTCAGACGTTCATCGCCCGTCGGAGGCCGACGAGCTTCTCGAGGCCGATCACGGCCAGGACTCCAGTGACGATGGTGAAGGTCGACATCGTGGCGATCGACGGATCGAAGACCTTGCTCATGCTGTTCTGCAGGTAGATCGGCAGCGGCATGCGCTCGGCGGTCGACAGCCAGAACGAGATCGGGAAGTCGTCGAACGACACCATGAAGGCGAACAGGCAACCGGCGGCGATTCCCGGTGCGATCTGCGGGGCGGTTATGCGTCGGAACACCCGCCACGGCGACGCCCCGAGCGTCCGCGCCGCTTCTTCGAGCGAGCGGTCGACCTGCTTGAGGCTCGCGGTCACCGTGCGAACGAGATAGGGCAAGGTGATCAAGACGTGGCCGATGAAGAGATTCGTCGAGGCGTCGCGCATCCTGAGCATGGCCATGAACTGCAACAGCGCGAGACCGGTGATCAGGATCGGCAGGATGAACGGCGACAGCAGCACGGTCTCGACCGCACGCGCACCGGGCACTTGCCAGCGGTCGAGGGCGTAGGCCGCCGGCAGCCCGAGCGCGAAGGACGCCACCGTGGCGGCGAACGCCAGCACGACGCTGGTGAGGAAGGCCTGGCGGAATTCATCGTCCGCCAACACGGCCTCATACCATGAGGTGGTGAAGCCGGAGGGCGGGAAAGTGGCAATGTTGGCTTGCGAGAAGGAAAGGGCCACCACCACGACCAATGGCGCCAGGATGAACACCAAGCCCGCCGTCGCCATCACATAGGTCAAAAGGCCGCCGCCCCCGGACAAGCGCCCCATCACCGAGCTCCCGAACGACGCAACCGCGCGGCGGCGCGGCGGCCGACCAGCCATTCGACGCCGGCGGTGGCACCCAGGGCGATGCCAACCATCACGGCCGCGATCGCAGCGCCCATCGGCCAGTCGAACGAGGTGTTGATCTGCTGCTCGAGCAGGACGCCCAGCATCAGGCCACGGCTGCCGCCGACCATCTGCGGCGTTACGTAGGAGGCCGCGGTCAGGGAGAACACGATGGTCAGGCCGGCGATCAGGCCGGGCACGCTGAGCGGCAGCGTGATGCGCACGAAGGCGCGCCAGGCCGGCGCACCCAGCACGCGCGCCGCCTCGTTGAGCGAGGGTTCTATGCGGGCCAGCGATGCCGCGAGCGGCAGCACCATCAGCGGCAGAAAGACGTGGACCGAGGCGATGACGATCGCCCATTCGGTGAACATGACCTGCACGGGCGCCGTTCCTGCGCCGAGCACATGGAGCAGCCAGTTCAGCACGCCGGTGCCGCTGTTGCCGAGCACCAACTGCCAGCCGTAGGTGCGCACCACGACGCTCACGACCAGAGGCAGCACGACGAGGCTCATCGTGATCCGGCTGAACAGAGGCCTGCCATAGGCGATCGCCATGGCCAGCGGATAGGCGAGCAGCGAGGTGAAGAGGGAGGTGAAAAGCGCCACCCGCAGCGTCGTCATCGCGACATGGCGATAGGCCGGGCTCGAGATCAGCCGCTGGTAGCTCGAGGCCGTGAACGGCAGGCCGATATCGCCGCTCTGCGGCTGGCTGAGCACGCTGTAGCTCAGCAGGATGACCGACGGCAGGACGAGGAACGCCAGCAGGAAGCCCAGTGCCGGCAAAAGCATCGCAACGCCGACCAGCAACCTTGGCGGCGCGAAGCGGGTCGGCATGTCTGTCGTCGGCAGGGCACTCGCCGTCATGGGGTCCGATCTTGGTCGTGCACTGGGTCGAGCACTGGGCCGCGCTCTGGGCCGTGCACCGGGGTCGGGCAGGCACTCAGCACGATCCATGCCGGGCGGCAGGCAAACTTGCCGATGGAGATGCGGCGGCGCGTCCGCCGCCACCGGTCACGCCGGAATTACAGCGCCTCGCGGCGTAATCAAAGACCCAGAAGACCGGTCACTTCCGTCGGGATGACGGAGGTGGGGCTCGATGAGGATCATCATACTCGACGGCGCTTCGAGCCCTGGATCGGTCGGTGGGGGGAGGATTGGGGGTGGGGGCCCACCGGCCTCTCCAGGGCTCTCCGCGCGACGTCAGGCGTAATGCGTCCGAGCGAGGGTGGGAAGCTTGCTCGGGTTCGCAACCAAAGGCGGCGTCACGCCGCCTACGCCTTCGCCGGTCGACAGGAAGGTCGATGCCATGGCCTGTCTTCCTTCTATGCGCCTCCTTCGATTCTCGGCGCAGCGAACAGCGCCGGCACGTCATGGGATTGGTACCTGCGGACCGCATGGCAGACTTGAACCCGACCTGCAGACGGCATTGAATTTTCTGTGAGAAGTCCTGTGATTTTTCTGCGTGTGGCAGAACTCACACTCCGCCACTGTTCCTTGCGCTAACCCGGTCGCGACAGCCGGGCCCAATTCCGCCGCCGTTCCCGGTCGAAATCGCGTCAACGTGTTCGACACTCGGGGACGACAAGGTGCAATTTCAGTTTGCGGGCCATACCCTGGACACCGAGTTGCGTGAGCTGCGTCGAGGCATCGAGCCGATCGCCGTCGAGCCGCAGGTCCTCGACCTGCTGATATGCCTGGTCAAGAATCGCGATCGAGTCGTCACCAAGGACGATTTGATCGCCTCGGTGTGGGGTGGCCGCATCATCTCCGAAGCGACGCTGACCAGCCGGGTCTACGCGGCGCGCAAGGCGCTGGGCGACAGCGGCCAGGGCCAGCGGCTGATCCGCACCATCGCGCGCCGCGGCCTGCGGTTCGTGGGCAACGTGCACATGTTGGCTGCGAGAGCCGATTGTAACCTTGCCGACGAGCCGAGCGAGACTCGTGGCTCAGCGCCCGACCGGCTGCCGTCGCCCGAGCGACCGGCGATTGCCGTGCTGCCGTTCGACAACATGTGCAGCGACCCGGCGCAGGCGCATTTCGCCGACGGTCTCAGCGAGGATGTCATCACGGCGCTGTCGAAGCTGCGCTGGTTCTCCGTGAGCGCCCGCAACTCGTCGTTCACCTACAAGGGCAAGGCGGTGCACATCAAGAGGATCGGCGCGGAGCTCGGCGTCAACTATGTGCTGGAAGGCAGCGTGCGCCGGCTGGACGACCGGGTACGCATCACCGCCCAGCTGAACGACGTGCGCACCGGCAGCCACATCTGGGCCGAGCGATACGACCGCGAGCTTGCCGACGCGTTCGCCGTGCAGGACGAGATCACCGAGGCGATCGTGGCGGCGATCGAGCCGCAGATCTATGCCGCGGAAAACTTCCGCGCCGAGCGCAAGGCGCCGGAAAGCCTCGACGCCTGGGACCTGGTGATGCGCGCGCTGTCGCACTTCTGGCGCGTGACCCGGGCCGACAACCGCATCGCCCAGGAGCTGCTGCAGAAGGCCATCGCGATCGACGCCGGCTACGGCCATGCGCTGGGCCTCGCCGCGACCAGCCATATCTTCGGCGTCCACATGGGATGGGAGGACAAATCCGTCGCGCCCGTCGCCGAACGCGCCGCCCAGCTGGCGATCCGGGCCGACGGCGACGATGCCTGGGCACACCACGCGTTGGGCTGCGCGCATCTCCTCGCGCGGCGGTTCGACGATTCGCTGGCCGAATTCGAGACCGCGCTGCGGCTCAATCCGAACTTCTCCTTGGCGCAGTGCTACTACTGCGTGGCCCTGGCCTACAGCGGGCGGTGGCGCGAGGCCGAAGACGCCGTCGGCCGCGCGCTGCGCTTCAGCCCGCGCGATCCGCTGTCGGCGCTCTATTACGGCGCCGCCTCGTACGCCCAGTTCGTCGGGCGCCGCTACGACAAAGCGGTCGAGCTCGCGCGCGAGTCCCTTCGCCTGCGCGCCGATTTCACCGGCGCCCACCGCGTGCTGACGGCGGCGGCCGGCATGGCCGGGGACGCCGACAGCGCCGCGGCCGCGCTCGGCGCCCTGCAGCGCGCCCAGCCCGATGTCTCGGTCGCCTGGATAGCGAGCCAAATGCCGATCAAGCTTGCGCCCGACATGCGCCACTATCTCGAAGGCTTCCGCCGCGCCGGACTCAAATAGAAGGCGACGGCGCTCTCAGGCCGGGCGGGCGAAGCGCATTGCCGAGCGGGCACGCGCCTTCTCGGCCTCGACGTCGCGGTCGCGCGGCGGCGCGGTGGTGACCAGCTGCTCGATCAGCTCGCGCGCCGCCTGGGCGACTGCGTCGACGGCCCGGTTGAAGACCTCCTCGTTGGCTTTGGACGGCCGGTTGAAGCCGCTGAGCTTGCGCACGAATTGCAGCGACGAGGCGTGGATCTCCTCCTCGGTCGCGGGCGGCTTGAAATTGTAGAGATTGCGGATGTTGCGGCACATGCGACACTCCCGAGACTGTCTCACATCATGCTGGCTAACGATCATGCTGGCTCACGGCATGCTGGCATACGGCCGGCAACCCCATCAAGCTGCACGTGCTCCAGCGCCGCCGGCCAGCAGAGGACTGGCTCCAGATAAGTGCAGACGGGTCGTCAGATATTCATATAAGCACGGCGCGTTACGCGCATTTTCATGGCTACACTCTCTATCCTGAGAGGCCGTTCTCCGGTGTCGGTATCGCGTCATGCCCTTTGGGGGAATCGGATGTCGAGATTGTCGATTCGCGCTCGACTGTTTTGGCTCGCGTTCCTGCTGCTCGCGATCCAGATCGCCGCGACTGGCTTCTTCACCTACCAGGTCGTCAACAGCGCCCAGGCGATCGACTCCTACACCGCGATCCGCACCTCGATCATCGCGGGCAGTGTTGCGCTGTTGGCCTCCTCGGTCTTGATCGCATTCATCGTTTGGTCGATCACTGGCTCATTGAGACTCGTCGAGCGCAGCGCGGCGGACCTAGCGAGCGGCAAGCTCGACGTCATCCTTCCAGCATCCAGCGCGGACGAAGTCGGCGCGATGACCCGAGCGCTTGCGGCATTGCGCGACCGCTTCATGGAGCGCGATCGTCTCGAGCAACTGTTGCGACGCACCGAGGCCGCGACTGCGCAGGCCCACGCCTGGCTCCAAGACACGATCGAGACCATCTCCGAAGGGCTTGCCCTCTACGACGCGCAGGATCGTCTGGTGATCTGCAACGGCCGGTACAAGGAGATGGTTGCTGCCGCCGGCGTCGGTACCTTGCCTGGCCCGCCCCGCGAAGCTGTTCTTCGCTTTGCGGGAGAAGACGGCGATGTTCGGTCCGACGCCCGCATGGGACAGCGTAGGGTCGAGCGCCGCGAACGGCGGCGTGTTGCCGACCGTTGGATCGACATCAGCGAACGAGCGACAACGGACGGCGGGAAGGTCGTCGTCCTCACGGACATCACGGAGCAGCAGCTCGATGCGAGCAGAGTGCCGCGTCCGGAACTCTCGCTTGCGCCGCGCACGCGCGCCGACACGCCGACCGAAGTAGAGCGCGCCGCTGGCGCCGAGGACGAGATCCTGACGCGCATCGTCTCCGTTCTCTCGCAATCATTTCGCAGGCTCGCCGCCGAGGAGCTCAGGGCGCTGGCCGCTGTTTCCTCGTGGCTTTCAATTCCTGGCGGCGGCTGCCTGTTCGAGCAGGGTACCGAGTCCGACTCGGTCTATGTCGTCGCCTCCGGCCTGTTGGGCGCTTACCGGATGGAAGCGGACGGGCAGGAGAAGCTGCTGGGCCGCATTGGAGTGAGTGAAACGATCGGCGAGATGGGATTCCTCACCACCGATCCGCGGACCGCAACGATACGCGCACTGCGCAGCAGCGAGCTTGTCAGAATCGCAAGGGACGACCTTCCAGACCTCGTCTTCGCCCATCCGATGGTGCTTACCGAGTTGTGCAGCACAGTGGTCTATCGGCTGCGCAATGCTCAGGAGCGTGGCCTTCTGCCCCTCAACCCGAAGACCTTTTGCATCGTTCCGCATGACCCGAGCATCGACGCCAGGAAGTTCGCGGCGTGCCTGGCCGGCGTGCCGGGGAGCAATCCTCTGATATTGTCGAAACGCGACTCGGGAGGGAATACGGCTCACTGGTTCTTCGAGCACGAGCAAAAACACAATCCCATCGTGTATCTCGCAGACCCGAAGCTGAATGCTTGGACGCGCTTTTGCCTTCGGCAAGCGGATCAGGTCGTCTTGTTGGCGGGCGGCGAATCCGACGTGCGGCCGTTCGCTGCGCTGGGGCAGGAGCACCACGTGCTGCCCGCGGATATCGCCTGCGATCTGGTCCTGCTGTGGGACCGGCCGATTTCGGGGGCGAAGACGGCGGCCTGGCTCGAGCTCGTCAAGCCGCGGGCGCACTACCATATGCGCACGCCGGCGGACGGGGCGCGCGCCGCCCGCCTGATCACCCGGCGGGCCACGGGGCTCGTCTTGTCGGGAGGTGGCGCGAAAGGCTTTGCGCATCTCGGGGTGCTGCGCGCACTGAAGGAGCACGGGATCGGCATCGACGCGATCGGGGGCGCAAGCATGGGCGCCTTGATCGGGGCCGGCGTTGCGCTCGAGTGGGACATCGATGCGATGCTCGCTGACTGCGTCGAGGGATTTCTCCGCCGTCCATATCTGAGCGATATCGGCATATCCCGCTCCGCGCTGTCTTCCGGCAAGAAACTGCGACGGTTGTTCGACCAATGGTTCGGCGACGCCAGGATCGAGGAAACCCCGATCAAGTATTACTGTGTGTCGACCAATCTCACGGAGGGGACCCTCAGCGTCCATACATCGGGCAGGCTGTCGCACTGGGTGAGGGCTTCCGCTGCCATGCCCGGAATGTTTCCGCCCATCGTGAACGACGGTGTCGTGCATGTCGACGGCGGCGTGCTCGATAGCTTGCCGGTCGATGTGATGCGGGGATTGGGCGTCGAGCGCGTCATCGGGGTGGACGTCAGATCGGACGAAGCACTTGTCGCCGGCGTCCGGCCGCCGCCGCTCCTCAAGCTGCTCAAACGCGTCGCAACAATCGGCAGCGATTCGAAGTTCGGTTCGTACTCCAAGAAATGCGATATCCTGATCACTCCCAACATGCAGCACGTCGGCCTGCTCGACTGGCGCGGACACGAAAAAGCGACCGAAGCCGGGTACCGGGCCGCCGTCGAGCGCCTGACAGCCCTCGGATACACGCATCGATCAGCGGTGTAACGGCACCGCAACGTATGTCATCACACTGACACAACAGATTCGTATGCCGAGGCATCGTCAGGGAAGGTGCATGAGCGCTCGACCGAACCGGACAAGAGTGCCTTCGCGAATATCCTCGCAAAGGCGAAATCGCGGTGGCGCAAACACGATGATCGTCGAGCCATGCTCGAACCAGCCGAGCTCATCGCCCTTCCGGACGGTGGCGTCGCAGTCCATCTCGGCGGCGCCGCGATAGTTCATGTTCATCGTGATATCGAGGAAATGCAGGCGAATGCCGGCGACGAGAATGGCCGCGATCGGCACCAGGGTCACGACGTGACCGGTTCCGGCGAGCCTGGTCCGGATCACGGCCCGCTCGTTCTTGCAAAACAGCTTGGCCACGCGTTTCAGCGCGATCGGATTGACGTTCCAGGTATCGCCCGAAATGTAGGTCACGTGCTCGACCGCGCCGTCATAGGGCGCATGAAACCGGTGGTACATGCTCGACGTGAGCCGCAGGGTCACGTACAGGCCGTCGCGGTAGGCCTCGATCAATGCCGGATCGACGAGCAGATCTTGCAGCGTGTACGGGAAGCCCTTGGCCTGAAGAAGCTCGGTGCCGCGAACCGCCCCGCAGGCGCCGACGATGGCATCGCACGGGCTGACCAGCACCCGCGGATCGACATCGACGGGGCGGGCGCCCGGTTTCAGCTCGCGCGTGAAGCAGGCATGCAGGCTTCTGAAGGATTGGAGCTTGGCATCGCTGAGGTCGAGATCGGCAAACAGGCGCCAGACCGCGATCGACGCCCGCGCCAAGACGGGATTCTCGATCTTGCTGAACCAACCGACAAACCGCGTGACGAGCCGCCGGGGTATGCGGTTGGTCAGCAGAAAGTTGATGTCCTCCTGATGGAGGATCCTCGTGAGCTCCGAACGCAGGCTCATGTCGCGGCCGAGGAGGCCAGGGAGATCAAATGCCTGTGACACCAGACCCCTGGTCGCTCGCCGCGCTCGTCCTCGCGGGCCTGTTGATCGTCATGGTGGGGGTGAAGCTGCGGGCCAGGCTCGCTTTGTCGGGCGCCAAGCATCGTTCGCTGGCCGGCCATTCGCGCCTGTCCCGTCGCATCGCCGCGCTGGTGCCCCGCTATGCCTTCGACGACAGCCAGTTTTTTCGCGCCGACGACGCCGGCCCCGACATCGCGGATCGCCGCCGGGCCGCCTTCGAGAGTTTGTCGCACCTCCTGCGGAAGGCGAGCGCGCGGACGATCAGCCAGACGGCCGAAGCCGCGCCACACATCTCCGACCTGCAGTTCACCGAAAGCTACCGTGTACCCTTCCCGTTCAGTCCCTACGTGAAGGCCCATTTGCCGACGGGCTCGTTCCTCGCCTCGTCGAACGGCGTCCAGCTCACGGATCTCGACGGCAATGCCTTCTACGATCTCACCGGATCGTACGGCGTGAACCTTCTGGGTTACGATTTCTACAAGGGCTGCATCGAGCGCGGCGCCCGGCGCGTGAACGCGCTCGGCCCGGTGCTGGGCTCCTACCCCTCGCTGGTGGCCGACAACGTCGCCCGCCTGGCGCGCCTTTCCGGCAAGGCCGAGGTTTCGTTCCACATGTCGGGGACGGAAGCGGTCATGCAGGCCGTTCGGCTGGCCCGCTATCACACCAGGCGTTCCCATCTCGTGCGGTTCTGCGGCACCTACCACGGCTGGTGGGGCGACGTTCAACCCGGCGTCGGCAATCCGGTACCCGCCCACGACACCTACACGCTGGCCGAGATGTCCGACGCCACCTTGGCCGTGCTGCGCAGCCGCCGCGACATCGCCTGCGTGCTGGTCAACCCGGTGCAGGCCCTGCATCCCAACATCGGCGCACCGGCCGACAGCACCCTGGTGCACAGCCGGCCGGACGCCAGCGTCGATCGCGCGGCCTACGCGGCGTGGCTGAAGCAGCTCCGCGCGGTCTGCACCGAGCGTGGCATCGTCCTGATCTTCGACGAGGTCTTCGTCGGCTTCCGCCTGGCGCGGCGCGGCGCCCAGGAATATTTCGGCGTCGAGGCCGATATCGTGACCTACGGAAAGACGGTCGGCGGCGGCCTGCCCGTCGGCGTCGTCTGCGGCCACCATCGCTTCATGAAGCGCTTTCGCGACGACCGCCCCGCCGACATCTGCTTCGCGCGGGGGACTTTCAATTCCCATCCCTATGTCATGGCGGCGATGAACGAATTCCTGCTCCATCTCGACGGGCCGGAGATGCAGGACCTCTACCGCGACCTCGATGCCACCTGGGCAAGGCGGACGGCCACGCTCAATCGAAGGCTGGCCGAGCGCGAGCTGCCGCTGCAGATCGCGCACCTGTCGTCGATCTGGACGGTCTGTCACACGGCGTCTTCGCGCTACAACTGGATGCTTCAATATTACCTGAAGGCTGAGGGGTTGGCCGTGAGCTGGATCGGCACCGGCCGGCTGGTCTTCAGTCTGAATTTCAGCGATGCCGACTTCGAGGCCGTCGCAGAGCGCTTTCTCGCCGCGGCGGAGGCCATGCGCCGCGACGGTTGGTGGGAGACCGGTGCGCTCGGCTCCGACCGGACCATCAAGCGACGCATGCTGCGCGAGATGCTGGCCCATGGCCTCGGCTCGTTGCTGCCCGGATGGCTGCCCGGGAGGCGGCCGGCCGACCTTGTCGGCAGCCGCCCCCTAGACGCTCGACTTTGAGGCCTCGGCCGGAATCTCCTCGACGATCTCCTCCTCGCAGAGGGCTTCGGGGTTCGGATGGACGATCGCGTCCGCCGCCTGCCCGCCGGTCAAGAAATGAAGCGGCGCACGGTGATAGAGCTTGATGTCGTGGAAGGGATCGGTAGCGATCTTGGTGACCCATACGAGACCGGTCCGCACGTCCTTCAGGACGAACAGCTGGATCGCCCGGAAGGCGATGCCGGCGAGGCCCACCGCCAGCCAGAGCTGGCCGACATGGCGGACCAGTTCGGCCGTATTGGCATGAGGGGGAAAGATCCCGAGCAGCGACGGATCGAGCACCAGAAGGAGCGGCGAGGCGGCCCAGACGGCGAGCAGCACCAGCTTGCGCTTGATGTTGTAACCGACCTTGATCTCTTCCTTGTAGTCGTCCGTGGCTTGGTTGACCTGATCGTAGCCCCGCGGCTCGAAGATGAGATGGCCGACTTGGCGGCTGGTCATGGCGACCAGCCATCCGATCAGCGCCGCCATCGCGGGATCCGAGAACGCCACCACGTAGGCGCAGAGGAAGCTCGTCGCGCTGAAGAAGTGCAGTGACTGGTTGACGCGGCTGTGATGATAGTAGCGATGATCGTCCCACCGCTGCACTTTCAGTTCGTTCAAGAAGCCATTCATAGGTGCTTTCCAAGCTTGAGGAGGGGGAAGCCAGGCGTCGCATGTGCCGGCGTTGATGCAGCCCGGCGCGCGCGACTGTCGGTCGCTGTGTCCGGGTTGATCCGTTCAGAAGTTGCCACTTTGGAGATTCTTGCGCTTTCGGGCAGGCGGCTTGGCAGGTGGCGCGGCCAAGCCGTGGCGGTGGAGGAACCGTTGCGCCCCAATGACCAACGTACCGCGGTGCCGTTACAATAAAGAGACGCGGGTTGTGCCCCATTTCGGGGGATAGGGAGTGCCGCGTCCAAAGTTCCAAGTCAGCCGCTGTAGCGTCCGGCGCGCCGCCGTCGTGCGGGACAATGCTGTCCCTGAGATGATCGAGGCCGTGAAGCGCGGCGAGATCCGGCCTTCGACACCCGTGTCTGCTCCCGCTACTGTTTGCTGGGGAGTGAGGCTTCTTGGGGCAAAGTGGCCACGTCCATCACTAAGGCGGCTGCCAATTCAGGGACATCACAAATGGCGATTGACCATACCCAGCTGCAATACTCGGGCTTTCTCGACCACGAGGCCTATCGCGGCACCGCGACGCTTCCGAGCGATGGGACACTCGTCACTTCTTTCGCGATAAACGTCGGCCTCGTCTTCGACCGGGCCAATGATCCGACGGAACCTCCAAAGTGGCTTTCAATGTAACGAAGTTTCGAACGACTAAACATATTCGATACGACCTGGAGACGTCGATGCAGGCAACACCACTGGCTCACATCAATCTGGAGCATGAACTGGCATATATAATAAAAAATCGACTAGATTACAACACGGATTTATGTGAAATAATGACTGCTTGCGGCAGCGACAAGGCTGAGCCTTTTCATAACTACACTGTGCTTTACGATTGGTTGCTCAGTCGATTTCGCAAAGAGCCCCTTTTTATTTTTGAACTCGGCTTGGGTACCAATAGACCTGGAGCACCATCAAGTATGGGGCCAAATTTCATACCGGGCGCTTCGTTGCGAGGGTGGAAGCAATATTTTCCCAAAGCAGAGATCGTCGGCGCGGATATAGATCGTGACATCCTCTTTCAGGAGGAGCGGATTCGGACCTTCTGGACCGACCAGAGAAATCCAAGTGCGATTAGATCTCTCTGGAATGCGGTTGGAGACTTGTTATTTGACATAATTATCGACGACGGCCTTCACGAGGCAGCAGCAAACATCTGCTTTTTTTTGGAGTCATTCGCGCGACTAAAACCAGGAGGATTATATATAATAGAGGATATAGGTGGGGTGGAGAATGCCGAGCTAACAAATTGCTTAGCTCGGGTCGTGTCTTGCGCGCGCGGCTACGCAACAGTACAGCAATTGGATCACCCGATTAACAAGGGCGACAATGTAATTTTCATCTGCCAGAAATTCTGCGGGTTTTGAAGGACGTTTTGGATGATGACCGCTCCAGAGATGGGACCATGGGGCGTTGGAAGGTCCGGCAACGGGGCGAGCGGGATCTGTTCGGGGTGAACCAACAGCAGGCGCGAGACTCGCGCGATTTAGTGTCTAAGTCTGGTGGGGCACCGAGATTCTCGCAAGGCGAAGTGGCTTTAGTTCAAGCGGGAATGCATTTTAGGTTGGTGCCCAGGGGCGGAATCGAACCACCGACGCTGCGATTTTCAGGTGGAGCACCAGGCCCGCAAAATCAATACGGTAGGTGTCGATGTGGGGTCTAACTTGGGTAGGCCAAGCGGCACTTTGTCTAACTGCTGGTAGTCTTCCAAACCAACTGAACTCAGCAACCCCCCTCGGGATGTACCTACCCATCGAGGGCGCTCGATTCTGCAACGGGACTGAAGGAGCGCTACCCTCCGAAGGCAGAGGTCGTGAGTTCGAATCTCGCCGGGTCCGCCAGACCGAAGACCTAAGTGGCTGTTTTGTCTGGAGGATTGCCCTCGACATAGAAGGCGGCCCCATTTTCGGCCCCAATCCTGATGCTGGATTGGAACGGACTGATACAGACCGATACGGAGGACCTCGGACGATCTGGTTTGCCTGAACGCATCAGGCGGATGCAGAGCGATCCCTATCACGAGGACCGCAACGCCGACGCTCATCGATGGTTGTCGCTGCCCATGCCTGACATGCTTGTCGTAGCGCAAGTGGAGCTGTGCGTTGCCAGGGACCAGCGACTTGGCCGAGAACCCGACCGCCGCCGAGCCGGTGGCGGGCTCGCACCGTACATGGTGAATGGCGGTGGAGAACGGGTGTCGCTTGACCCTGTGCTGGCCGACGGACACTGTTCTTTGAAAGACGAGCAAATGATGCTCGCTTCCCCGGGGGAGAGGACAATGAACACCACATGGGCGGTCCTCGCAGGGACGTTGCTGTCGACGTCATGGCTCCTGCCCGCCGCCATCGCACAGCCGGCGTGCGTAACCCAGAACTTTGTCGTCCCGTCTGCCGCCAATTCGAGCGACAAGGCGGCGCCCTTCTTCATCGACACGACGGCCTCGATTTCGGGACCCAGCCGCCGACCCGCGACCCCAAGAGCCCGCATTATGTGAAGGCGACGGATCTGCCCGACGGCACCCTGCCGCCGGCCGGCGCCGAGGGCAACTTCATCATCGGCCCGACGCACAATCCTGCACCCGAGACCGTAGTCAAGGATGGCGTGCCACGCGGCGCGACCGTGACGTTCGAGATGTCCTCGAACGAAAGCACGATTTACAACCCCGGGCTCATTCGCGACGACTCGCCACCGGGCTGCGGCAATGGATCGATCATGCGCACTCAGACGGCGCCCGGCGACAAGTCGAACATGATCGTCACTACCAGCCATCCCGGTACCTGGACGCGCCAGGTTCAGGTCTATGTCCCGGCGAATTACGTGCGCGGTGCCGAGATGCCGTTCCTTGTCCTCGGCGACGGCGGCTCGACGGCCTATAAGGACCTCTCGGCGATCCTCGACAATCTGATCGAGCAGCGCCGTATCCCGCCGATTATCGCCATCCAGATCGGCAATGGCGGACAGGACGCGCAGGGTAGCCAGCGCGGGCGCGAATACGACGCGGTGTCCGGCGTCTACACCGAGTTCGTCGAGCGCGAGGTGTTGCCCCTGGTCGAGCAGAAGGCGGGCGTCAAGCTGACCAGGAACCCCGACGGGCGGGCGACCTTGGGCTTGAGCTCGAGCGGCGCTGCGGCCTTTACCATGGCGTGGTTCCATCCCGAGCTCTATCGACGAGTGCTGGCCTATTCGCCGACCATGGTGAACCAGCAATGGCCGTATGATCCCTCGCTACGCGGCGGCGCCTGGGAATATCACAGTCCGTGGACGGGACCGGCCGGCCCCAACCTTAACGTCAAGACCGGCAACGTGATCTCGCCCTCGGGGCTCGCCACTGATCCCAAGCGCGGCCACCAAGCCGATCCGGTTCTGGTTCGAGGTCGGCGACCAGGATCTTTTCTATCCCAATCCGGTCATGGCTGACGGCATGCACGACCGGGTCCTGGCGGCCGAGCTCATGGCCAAGGTGATGGCCGACAAGGGATATCACTATCAGTTTGTATTCGCGCGCAATGCCAAGCACGTCGACCGGCCGACCGTCGCGCAAACCCTGCCGTCGGCGCTCGAATGGTTATGGAAGGGCTATCCGATCCCGTAGCGGTGCGCCTCCGAATGAGGGAGGGTTCCCGTAAAAAGCTCGCTGACGGAGCGAGATGTACCTCCTGTAGTTTCCAGAGCGGCTGTACTTAGAAATCCATGCTACCGCCCATACCACCGCCCGGCGGCATCGCTGGAGGCGTCTTTTCCGGTTTTTCGGCAACCATCGCTTCGGTCATCACCAGCAGGCCGGCCACGGATGAAGCGTCTTGCAGCGCGGTGCGCACGACCTTCACCGGGTCGATGATGCCGGTCTTCACCAGGTCCGCGTACTCATCCTTCTGGGCATCGAAGCCGTAGTTGGTGTCCTTCTGGTCGAGCATCTTCGCCGCCACCACCGCACCATCAAATCCGGCATTCTCCGCGATCTGGCGCACCGGCGCTGCCAGAGCTCGGCGCACGATCTCGACGCCGACCTTCTGGTCGGCGTTGGCCGTGCGCAGCTTGTCGAGCGCGCGGATCGAATAGAGCAGTGCTGCGCCACCGCCGGCCACGATGCCCTCCTCCACCGCCGCCTTGGTGGCGTGCATGGCGTCGTCGACGCGGTCCTTCTTCTCCTTGACCTCGACCTCGGTCGCGCCGCCCACCTTGATGATGGCGACACCGCCCGCGAGCTTGGCCAAGCGCTCCTGCAGCTTCTCGCGGTCGTAGTCCGAGGTGGTCTCCTCGATCTGCGCCCGGATCTGGCCGCAACGGCCCTCGATGTCGGCCTTCTTGCCGGCGCCGTCGACGATCGTGGTGTTCTCCTTCTCGACGATGACCTTCTTGGCCTTGCCGAGCATGTCCAGCGTGACGTTCTCGAGCTTGATGCCGAGGTCCTCGCTGATCAGCTGACCGCCGGTCAGGATCGCCATGTCCTCGAGCATCGCCTTGCGGCGATCACCGAAGCCCGGCGCCTTGAC
>JAFAKN010000197.1 GCA_019235415.1 Alphaproteobacteria bacterium | reverse complement strand
CGAGCCCCCGGCCGGTGACCCGCCCAATGCGCGCACTGACCGACTGGACGGCGACCATCATCGGCCAGGTCAGGACCACCGTCCACAGCAGGCCATATCCCGCCTGCGCGCCGGCCTGCGAATAGGTGGCGATGCCGCTGGGATCGTCGTCGGCCGCGCCGGTGATGATGCCGGGGCCGAGGCGCTTGAAGAGACCGGAGAAGGGCACGGGCCCCTAGAACGCGGCGCAAGAGAGCGAGGTTGCTCCGCAATCACCCGCGAAAGGCGTTCACGATCGGATAGCGCCGCTCGCGGCTGATCAGGCGCGAGGTGATCTTCACGCCGGGCGGCGCCTGGCGGCGCTTGTACTCGGCGCGCTCCAGCAGGCGCCAGACGCGCTTCACCGTCTCGAGGTCGTGTCCGCGCGCGGCGATCTCCTCGGCCGACAGGTCGCCTTCGATCAGGTCCTTCAGGATGGCGTCGAGCACCGAATAGGGCGGCAGCGAATCCTCGTCCTTCTGGTCGGGCTTGAGCTCGGCCGACGGCGGTTTGGTGATGATGCGCTCGGGGATCACCTTGCCCGGCCGGCCGCGCGCGCCCTCCGGGAGATGCGCGTTGCGCCAGCGGCAGAGCTCGAACACGGTGGTCTTGTAGACGTCCTTCAGGACGTTGTAGCCGCCGCACATGTCGCCGTAGAGCGTCGCATAGCCGACCGCCATCTCCGACTTGTTGCCGGTCGTCACCAGCATGCCGCCGAGCTTGTTGGACACCGCCATCAGCGTAAGCCCTCGCGCGCGGCTCTGGATGTTCTCCTCCGTGACGTCCTCGGGCGCGTTGCCGAACAACGGCACCAGCATCTTGCGGAACGCCGCCATGGCGGGCTCGATGCCGACGATGTCGTAGCGCACGCCGATCGCCTCGGCGCAGGCCTTGGCGTCCTGCAGCGAATGGCTGCTGGTATAGGGCGACGGCAGCATCAGCGTGTGCACGCGTTCGGGGCCGAGCGCATCGGCCGCGACGGCGGCCGTCAGCGCCGAATCGACGCCGCCCGAGAGGCCGATCACCACCGAGGGAAACCCGGTCTTGTTCACGTAGTCGCGCAGGCCGAGCATCATCGCCTGGTAGATCGAGTCGAGCTCGGCGAGCTCGGGCGCGATCGGTCCCGGCAGGCATTCCCAGCCGCCAACCTGGCGGCGGAACTCGACCGTCGCCACCTCCTCGCGGAACGAGGCCAGCTTGGCCTTGAGCTGGCGGTCGGCGCCGAGCACGAACGAGCCGCCGTCGTAGACCACCTCGTCCTGGCCACCGACCTGGTTGAGGTAGGCGAAGGGCAGGCCGCTTTCGATCACGCGCTTGACCCCGAGCTGCACGCGGATGTCGGTCTTGCCCGCTTCATAGGGCGAGGCGTTGGGCACCAGCAGGATCTCGCCGCCGGTCTCGGACACGCATTCCACGACGTCAGGCGTCCACACGTCCTCGCAGATCGGCACGCCGATGCGCACGCCCTTGAAGATCAGCGGCCCCGGCATGGGCCCGGGCACGAAGACGCGCTTGTCGTCGAACACGCCGTAGTTGGGCAGGTCGACCTTATAGCGCTTGCCGATGATCTCGCCTTTGTCGAGCGCCACGATGGCGTTGTAGAGCTTGTCGCCCTCGCGCCACGGCGTCGCCACGAACAGGGCCGGCCCGCCGTCCAGCGTGTCGGCGCGCAAGGCTTCGACCGCGTCGTGGCACTGGCGCTGGAAGGCCGGCTTCAGCACCAGGTCCTCGGGAAAGTAGCCGGCCAGCACCAGCTCGGCCGTCAGCATCAGATCGGCGCCCTGCTGCTTGGCCTCCTCGCGCGCCGCTCGCACCTTGGCGAGGTTGCCGGCGACGTCGCCGACCTTGGGGTTGAGCTGCGCCAGCGCGACTTTCAGCGACTCGGACATTTGCTACTTGGCGGCACCGTAGAACTGATAGAGCGCGGAGTAGCGCACGCGCGCCTCGGCGCCTTTGTGAGCAACATCGCAGCCGGCGGTCGGCGCCGCGCCGCCCTTGGTGTCGGCGCGCCGCACGAAGGCGACGGTCGACAGCACGCCTGATCCTTCATGGCTCTTGGCGCGCAGCAGCAGCCAGGGAATGGCGCCGCTTGCCGGCGCATCGGCGCGGCCCGCGACCTCGCCGACCACTGACCCCTCCTTGTTCTTCCAGGTCGGTCCCGCGAAGTGGGTGCCGACCTGCAGCCCCTGCTGGTCGAACAGGTTGGCCTCCGGTGCCTTGAAGACCCATTCGAAGCCCTTGGCAGTGCCTTCGCAGGCGTAGATCTGCACGCCGTCGGCCGCC
>JAFAKN010000128.1 GCA_019235415.1 Alphaproteobacteria bacterium | reverse complement strand
CTGCCCCGATAGGGGAGAGGACGTCGACTGATACGGTCACCCGGGCAAGGTCCGCGGTCCAATAAAAAGAAGCGGCTGACATTGGGGAGGGATTCGCCATGTCCACGTTGACGCTGCCGCGCAGACCAGGACCGCTCAATCTCGCGCCACAGCGGCAATGGCAAGCGGCGAGGCCTGCCGTCACGGAGCGCGGACTCGACTGGCTGGACTGCGCGCTGGTCTGCCTCTTCCTCATCGGCCTCTACACCAACTTCACCATCCAGATCTCGGCCAAGGTGCCGTTCCCGTCGGCGCCTTCCGGAATCGCAGGCCTGGTCCTCCTGTGGCGACGGCGCAATCGCATTTCGGTCAAGCCGCTCGCCTGGTTCCTGCTCGTCGTCGCGCTCTACCTCACATCGATGCTCAGCGCCGACGACATCACCTATCTCAACCGGCGCACCAACGGCCTGATCCAGCTCACCTACTCGCTCACCATCGGCTACGCCCTGTTCCTCACCGTAACCCAGGCGCGGCGCAGCCAGATCGGCACGCTTTTCCTCGTCTTCGCTCTGGTCATTGTGGTCGGTTGCCTGCTCGAGGCGTATGGCGGCCTGCGGCCGATCAGCGATGCGGTGCGCAAGGCGATCTACAGCCACGGCGTGTACGAGAACGACCTGCGCGACGTCCTTCTCTACCGCCGGGTCCGACCGAAGTTCTTCGCCTCCGAGCCGTCGAGCGTCACCTTCTGCTACGCGCTGCTCTGCTTCCTGTGGATGGTGATCAGCCGCTGGCGATGGAAGCTGGTGCTCTACGTCGGCCTGGTGGCGCTCGGCCTGTTCGCCATGCCCGGCCCGACCCTGCTGCTCATGCTGGTGCTGCTCCTGCCCTACATGCTCTGCCTTGCCAGCCGCAGACGGGGGCGCCTCGACGTCGGCCGCCTGCTGCTGGTCGGCTGCGTGTCGCTGGCTGCGCTGGCTGCGTTCGCCGTCCTGGCCGAGATGCTGTTCCCGGAGCGCTTGAAGGACATTCTTTCGGGCAACGACCCCAGCTTCTTCTATCGTGTGCTGGGGCCGGGAATGGCCGGCGTCGATATCGTCAAGCACTTCCCGTTCGCCGGTGCAGGCCTCACCGGCGAGCCGTTCATCGAGGAGCGGGTGACCAACCTCTACGTACAGTCGCCTGCCTACTCAGCGCACTGGGAAGTGGTGAGCCCGGCCACCGAGCTGCTGATCAACTACTTCTGGCTGCACTGGGTCTATCTCGGCCTGGTGTGGGGCCTGATCCTGTTCGTCGCGCTGTCGATGTGGCTGCGCGCCCTGCACGTACCGAGCATCGCCTTCGTGTGGATCAGCTGGGCGATCCTGGGCCAGGCGTCGGGCGCCTATGTCGGGCCGACCTGCTGGGCGGTGTTCTTTCTCACCGGCGCTGCCGCCACCCTTTACCAGCGCGGCGAGCAGCCCGCCTATCTCTACGGTGAGCGGCGAGCGCCGCGCTGGCCGCCGAGGCTACGGCTGCTGCGCACGTAGTCTGTGGCGCGTGGAGAGGTCAGTCGTCACCCGCGGGCAGCGCGATGCAATGACGGGCGATCGCCCCCGGCGTGGTGAGCCAGACGCGCTCGCGCTTCCGCGCGATGTGCCGCAAAGCGCGCTTGAGATGGCGCAGGCGATGCGGCTGGCCGACCAGGTAGGGATGGAGTGCCACGCCCATCACCAGCGGCCGCGCCGCACTGAGCTCGAGCATCTCGTCGAACTGGTCGACGATGAGGTCGGCGAACTCGGCGGCACCCATCTTGCGCGCGACGATGGCGGGGATGTCGTTGGCCTCCTGCGGATAGGGCACGGCCAGGATGCGCCGCCCACCGCGGCAGCGGAACCAGATCGGCTGGTCGTCCATGCACCAGTCGAGCAGGTAGCGGTAGCCGGCCTCGGCCAGCAGGTCGGGCGTCAGCACGCTTTGCGAGATCCACGGACCGAGCCAACCTTCCGGCGCACGGCCTTCGGCTTCGGCGATGCGCCGTGTCGCCTCGGCGATCAGGACGGCTTCCGCCTTCTCGTCGAGCGTCCCCTGCCGCTCGGCGTTCGTGCGGCCGTGACCCACGATCTCGTCGCCGCGCGCGTGAAAGGCAGCCACCAGCTGCGGGGCGTAGTCGTACATCGCGCTGTTGATGAGGGCGGCCATCGGCAAGCCGAGCGCATCGAAGGCGTCGAGCAGGTACCAGGCGCCGACCCGGTTGCCCCAATCGCGCCAGGCGAAGTTCAGCACGTCGGGCTGCGGTCCACCGGGCGCCAGCTCGGCCCCGAGCCCCTCGCCGAAGGAGAAATGCTCGAGGTTGAGCGCGAAGTAGACCGCAAGCCGTTTGCGGTCCGGCCAGCAATAGTCGGGGCGATCCCGGAGCGGCGAATAATCGTAACGGCCGTGGCTCTTGAGCTGCATGGCCAAACCGTAGCGTCGGAATTCCCGATCGGCTACCGCCACACAATAGCCGAAGTAGGTGGTAAAGCTCGCGATCGCTATCGCTGCGGGGGAGAAGATTCTAGATCATGCTCAGATGCCTGCTGGCCGCTGCCCTCACCAGCTCCCTTTTGCTCCTCACCTGTGCTCCGGCCTCCGCCTATTACTCGAAAGATTCGTACGAAGCGGACGTCGCTTTCACCGGCATGGTCGAAATCGCCGACGATACGCCCGACTTCCTGATCATGCCCTCATTCATCAGCCGGCAACTCTTGTATCTCGCCGGCCCTCTGCAAGCCGCGCCCCACAAGGCCGCGGCCAAGAGCAACGGAGAAGTCCACGTTCTCGAAAAGTATCGCGACAGCAAGACCGCCAAGCTCTATGTGCGCTACCGATATGACGGCACGTTCGTGCTCGACAACGGGATCCAAGGTGTCGCGAAGGTTCGCTTGCCGCTCAACCTGGACGCCATCTGGGACCGCTCGAGCGACGATTGCTTCAGCTGGGGCAGCCGATATCGCATGGCCTATTTTTGGGATCCGCTCGGCAAAGGGTGCAAGCTGGTCGAAGGCGTCGACTATTTCACCGCCGACGCCACGATCGTTAAAAAGCACCCCAACACCACCAATACCACGCCCGCCTACGAGCGCCTGAGCAACAGCAACGGTGAAATCCGCATCGTCTTGACGTTCGGCGCCGACCACGACGAAAACGGCAAGGTCGCTCCCGACAAAAACACCGACTACAACGCCGCGAACTACCTCGACACGCGCAAGTTCCTGCTGAGCCAGGGCTTCTCGGTGCGCGCCGTACCCGTCGACGAGCGCGCGCGCGAATGTGGGACGACCAAGCCTCTGGCCGCGTCGCCGGGCTATGTCGAGGAGTTCACGCGCAAGGATGGCGGGCGCAGGATCATCGTCCGCCTGTTTTGGGGCGTGACCGACATAGGCGACGAGGGCAACGCCTTCTTCTGCATGGCGAAGGAAGCCGCGGAGCGCGGTTCGATGTTCCTATATGCCGGACATTCCCGCGTTGGATTGCTGGATCTCAAGTACATGGGCGATCAGATCGGCTCGCCGATCAAGATGAACCAGGACCAGTACCAGATCTACGGGTTCTTCGGTTGCTCTAGCTACAATTATTACAACCGGTCCTACTTCGAGGCGAAAGCCTCGAAAGCCGATCCTGACGGCACGAGGAACGCGGACATCATCACCAACGGCGTTACGGGCTCGTTTGGCTCGATGACGGATTTCATGATCAAGACCATGATCCCTGTTTTCAACTGGTCGGCCCACGGCACGAAGATGACCTGGCAGCAGATCATGAATTCCTACTCGAAGAACTTCCTGACCGGAGTCAACGGCGACCAGTGATCCTGCTCTGACAGCACTGCTGGCAGCGGCGATTTTTCGGGCGCTGCATCGCGACAGCCACCGTATGTGGTCATCGCTTAGCGTGGATCCGACAACACATAGTAGGTTGAACCAGCACACCCCCTCAATGGCGCTTGATTATTCCCTCGAGCAGCATCGGTAGACGCAGGCACTCCGTCGATCGAGGCCGTGTGCCGACTTCGACTTACGGCGCGTCGTGCAGATCGAGGCGCCGCTCGTTGCGCTCGTCACGCTCGGTCAATCGATCCACGCGGACGGATTCGCCTGCGATGCTGCCGAGCATGGTCGCCATGTGCTGCTCCATGGAGCCGACACGGCGAATCAGCTCGCGCTGTCCGTCCTTCAATTCGCGCAGGTCGTCTTGCTGACGGCGCAGCATTTCCAAGACGAGATTCAGATCCGCATCGGCCATCGGCTCATGCTCATGCGATCGACACGGCTCTTGTTTACAGCTGCGAGAATGCAATGGGAACCGCGCTAGACCGCGCCCGCCACAAATCGGCCATTGGGAAGACAGTGCCTGCACTAATTCGAGGCGGCACGCGGATAACGGCACGCCGGTACTGGCCTTTAGGTTGGCGTTGCTTGCAACGACAACCTTGAGGAGTTCGCTATGTCCAAGGAAGAGGAGAACAAGGCGATCGTCGGACGCTGGTTCACGGGGTTCTGGGGCAATCCCTGCAATCTCGGCGTCATCGACGAGCTCGCCGCACCCGACATGCTGCTGCAGTACTCGCTGCATGCGCCGCGGCGCGGCCGCGACGACATCAAGCGGTTCATAACGGACTTCCGCGCCGCCTTCCCCGATCTCGAGTTCGGCGGCACCGCCGACCTCATCGCCGAGGGCGATTACGTCGTCGGCCGCTGGGAGGGCGGCGGCACGCACACCGGCCCGGCGTTCAATGACTTTCTCGTGGGCGGCGGCCTGCCCGCGCGATCGGGGCGCAAGATGCGTTTCGGCGGCGTCACCGTGCTGCGAGTGCAGGACGGCAAGGTCGCCGAGGAGATCGGCCTCGACGACGGCGTGACGGCCCTGCAGCAGCTCGGCCTGATGCGCGCCGCGTAACCCCCGCTGCGCCGATCGGAGCGCCGCATTGACGCGCGGCGCTCCGACGGCGCCGCAGGGCGTTCTGACATCAAGACCGCCGCCTCTGTCATCCCGAGCGAAGCGCCTGTCATCCCGAGCGAAGCGAGGGATCCTTAAGGCTACAGGAAAGGTCCCTCGCTACGCTCGGGATGACAAAATTGTCGTATCTCTAAGGTAAGTACTTTACTTTCATTTGAATATAACTTAAGTATGGTCCATGACGACCATGCCCCCCAGCTCAGCCCCCGACGCGCACTCGCCCGATGACCGCCACTGGCCCTCCTCCGGCCGGGCCCTGGTGCTCGGCACCGCCCGACACGTAGAGCATGGTGTCGCCCACCACGCCGGCCAGCACGCCGCCGACCAGCGCCCTCGCATGCCGCGTCGAATGGATGTCGCTGTCGTCCAGCATCGTGTGGCGGCGGCCGCGGATCTCGCCGCTGGGCGACGCCTCGGCCTTGGCCAGCAGCGCGACGAATTCACCGTCCAGACGTTCGATCGCACGCCGCGCCGCGGCGGCGTCGATGGCGTCCGTCATGACGTCGTGGTCGATGACCAGATCGCCCGCCCAGCCCTCGGCGTTGCCCAGCACCACGATCTCGTTGCGCAGCAGCTCCACGCCGGCCGAGGTGCTGGCGACGCCCGAGTAAAGCGACCAGTCGCGGCACACCGCCGCCTCGGTCGCCTTCTCGACGGGCACCTCGCCCAGGGCGGCGGCGACGCCCAGTGCCGAGGCGCCGCGCGACAGCGCCATCGAGTGATAGGCGTCTTCCGTCGCGACCGTCCTGCCACGCTGGGTTGCATTCTCGATGCGCTCCTTGGTGAGCAGCGGGCATTTTATCTGCACGAAGTGCACGTCCGACGGCGATGCGATGCCGGCGTCGGCCATCGCCTGCGTCACTGCGCCTCTCGTTTCATCGATCTGTGCCTGCCGGCCGATCTCCTCCGGCGAGAACGACCTCGTCAGGCCAACCCCGAGCGCCAGGCGCTTGCCCGCGGCGGCCGAAGGGGCGGCCAAGGGGGCGGCCTCACGACAGAACACCAGGATGTGCGGCGAGAGCCCGCCTTCGGTGCCGCCCGACATCACGATGGCGACCCGCTTGTCGATCTCGCTCGGCGGGCATTTCAGGCTTTCGGCCAGCAGCAGCTTCAAGGCGAGCGTGGCGTAGCCGCGGGTGAAGTCGTTGACGCAGCCGTTGCCCTCGGTCTTGCCGACGATCGCCACGATCGTGGCGGGGTCGACCTCGCCCTTGGCAATGGCTGAGGCAAGCGGTGCGCTATCCTGCGGTCCTGCCGTGGCAAGGCGCAGCACCCGGGCGCGCCGGGCGCTCATGCCGCCTTGCCCGCGTCGCTGCCGTGCCGCAACCGGCGCCGGCGCACGATGGTGAACGACGCCACCGCCATCCCGATCACCAGGAACGAGACGGCCGTCGTCACGGTGCCCAGCGCATAGAGCACCGGCGTCGTGACGTTGGTGGTCATTCCGTAGATCTCGAGCGGCAGGGTGTTGAAGGTGCCCGCCGTGTACAGGCTGCGCGCGAACTCGTCGTAGGAGAGCGTGAAGCCGAACAGGCCGACGCCGATCAGGCTGGGCAGCAGGATCGGCACGATCACGAAGCGCACCGTCTGCCAGGCGCTGGCGCCGAGGTCGCGGGCGGCCTCCTCGAAGCGGCGGTCGAAGCGGTTGAACACGGCGAACATGATCAGCAGCCCGAACGGCAGGGTCCAGGTGAGGTGCGCGCCGAACGCCGAGCTGTACCAGGCGGGATCCCAACCCATGACGCGATAGAGCAGGCCGATGCCGAGGCTGATCAGGATCGAGGGCACGATGAGGCTCGCGATCGCCAGATAGAAGATCACGCCGGAGCCGACGAAGCGGTTGCGGAAGGCGAGGCCGGCCGAGAACGAGGCGATCACCGTCACGACCATCGTGGCGACGCCCAGGATCATCGAGCGCTCGAACGAGCCGAAGAAGTCGCCGACCATCTGCTTCTCGAACAGGTTCCCGAACCAGTGCAGCGACACGCCGTTCATCGGGAAAGTGAGCCCGCCCGACGGACCCTGGAACGACAGGATCAGGATGGTCAAGGTCGGCCCGTACAGGAACAGCACGAAGAGCGCGAAGAAGGCCGCCAGGCACCAGAAGGCAGGTCCGCGACGCCGGGTCACCGCTTAAAGCTCCTTGCGGATGTCGACCAGCCGCATCATGGCCGCGACGGTGAACAGCACCAGCAGCAGCAGGACGACGGCGTTGGCCGCCGCCGCCGGATACTGCAGCAGCGACATGGCGTTCAGCATCATGAGCCCGACCGAGGCGCTCTGCCCGCCGCTCATCAGGCGCACGGTGACGAAGTCGCCCATCACGATGGTGACGACGAAGATCGAGCCGATGGCGATGCCCGGCTTGCACAGCGGCACGATCACGAAGCGGAGCGTCTGCCAGCCGCTGGCGCCGGCGTCGAGCGCGGCTTCGAGCAGGCTGCGGTCGATGCGCATCATGGAGTTGAAGATCGGCACCACCATGAACAGCGTGTAGAGGTGCACGTAGGCCAGCACGACGGCGAAGTCGGAGAACAGCAGGAACTCGAGCGGCTCCTTGATCAGGCCGAGACTGATCAGCGTCGAGTTGGCGATGCCGTTGCGGCCGAGGAACGGGATCCACGAGATCATGCGGATCACGTTGGAAGTCCAGAACGGGATGGTGCAGACCAGGAACAGCACCATCTGCCAGGTCGTCGAGCGGACGTGGAAGGCGAGGAAGTAGGCGACGGCGAAGCCGATCAGGAGCGTCAGTATCCAGGTAATGGCCGCGAACTCGACGGTCTGCAGGTAGGTCTGCCAGGTGACCGGCGAGAACAGCAGCTCCTCGTAGTTCTGGATCAGGAACGCCGGGATGATTTGGGTGGTGTTGTAGTCGAAGAAGCTCACCACCACGATGGTGGCGATCGGCACGACCAGAAACAGCAGGAACACCAGCGCCAGCGGCGCCACCTGCAAATAGGTCACCCAGGAGTGGACGCGTTTCATGGATCAAACCTCCTCCCCTTCGCGGAGCCCGCGAAGGGGAGGTGTCGGCGTCTTACGCCGACGGAGGGGTCATGAGTCATGAGTCCGATTCTTGACCCCTCCGTCCGCTTCGCGGACACCTCCCCAGCTGCGCTGGGGAGGAAAGCCACATCAAGCCGCGATGAACTGGTTCCACTTCTGGACCATGTAGCGATCCTCGTCCATGACCGCGTTCCAGCAGGCGACGGCGCCCATGCGCTCGTAGAACGAGCCGCCGTCGCGCACCGCGCCGGCTTTCTCGACGACCTGCCCTTGCGGATTCTTGATGTCGCCCTGGGCCGGCTTGCCTTCCATCCAGAAGCCCCACTCGTCGGGCGTCATGTTGGCCTTGGCGGTCTCCAGAACGGCCGAGTAGTAGCCCTGGCGGTTGAGGAAGGCGCCGACCCAGCCCGACAGGTACCAGTTGATGTAGTCGTACGCCGCGTCGAGCTGCGCACCCTGCAGATGCTTGGCGAGGGACAGGCCGCCGCCCCAGGCGCGATAACCTTCCTTGAGCGGCTGGTAGGTGCACGGGATGCCCTTGCCGCGCACCGCCGACACCGCCGGCGACCACATCGACTGGATCACGACCTCGCCCGAAGCCATCAGGTTCACCGACTCGTCGAAGGTCTTCCAGAAGGCGCGGAACTGACCGTCCTTCTTGGTCTTGATCAGGAAGTCGACGGTCTTGTCGATCTCGGCCTTGGTCATGTTGCCCTTGTCGCCGTACTTCAGGATGCCGGCCGATTCGCAGATCATCGCCGCGTCCATGATGCCGATCGACGGGAT
>JAFAKN010000064.1 GCA_019235415.1 Alphaproteobacteria bacterium | reverse complement strand
CGTCATCCCGACCGGAGCCTTGCGCAGCAAGGCGAAGCGGAGGGACCTGTTTTGTTGCTGCATCAACAAAACAGGTCCCTCGACTACGCCGCCCTTCGGGCGGCTCCGCTCGGGATGACGGGGAATTGGCCATATGCGATTGCCCTGCCCGCTAGGGGGAGAGGTTGGGAGAGGGGGTTGCAAGCGCTTTCGAAGCCCCCTCTCCTAGCCTCTCCCCCTGGCGGGGGAGAGGAAACGAGAGGACGACGCGAAGACACTACTTCGTGTCGATGACGGTGCGGGCCGACATGCCGGGGCGCAGCTGGCCCATCAGGCTGTCGTCATCCAGCTCGATCCTGATCGGTACGCGCTGCACGATGCGGGTGAAGTTGCCGGTGGCGTTGTCGGCCGGCAGCAGCGAGAACTCCTTGCCGCTGGCCGGCGCCACGCTCTCGACATGGCCCTTCAGCAGCACGCCGGGGTAGGTGTCGATCTCGATCACGGCGAGCTGGCCGGGGTGCACGGTGGCGAGCTGCGTCTCCTTGTAGTTGGCAACCACGTAGATCGTGTCGAGCGGCACCACCGCCATCAGCGGCGTGCCGGCCTGCACGTACTGGCCGACGCGGAGCGAGCGGGCGCCGATCGTGCCGCCGACCGGGGCCGGGATCTCCGTATAGCTGACGTTGAGCTCGGCTTGCCGGCGGGTGGCAAGGGCTCGGTCGCGCTGGGCCACCGCCCGCTGGCGCTCGGTTTCCAGCACGTCCATTTGCCGCTCAGCGCTGGCCATCGCGGCGCGCGCCTTGTGCAGCTGGGCCTCGCGCTCGAGCATGGCCGCCTCGGCCTGTTGCGCCCGCTGGGTGCTGCCGTAGCCCGACCGCTTGAGGTCGCCGTAGCGCTGATGCTCGGACTTGGCATAGTCCAACGTCGCCTTGCCGGCGGCGATCTCGGCCCGCTGCTCGTCGATCACCGACTGCTGCTGCGCGATCTGGGCATCGAGGTTGCTCAGGGTGGCGTTGGCCATCGCGACGTCGGCCGTCGCCTCGTCGAGGGCCGCCTTGTAGTCGCGGTCGTCGAGCCGGGCGAGGACCTGGCCGGTCATCACCGGCTCGTTGTCGTGCACAAGGACCTCGGCGATGTAGCCCGAAAGGCGCGGCGCCACGGTTGTGAAATCGGCGCGCAGGTAAGCGTTGTCGGTCGATTGCTGAAAGCGACCCACCTTCCAGTAGTCCCAGCCGCGGTCCGCCGCGAAAGCCATCGCCGCGAGCGCGACGACGCTCAGCAGCCCGCGCCGCAGATTGGCGCGCAGCGAGCCAGAGCCGAGCGTGCCGCGCAGGAATCCCACGGGCAGCAAGTAGGACAGAACGGACATCACAGCCCCCTCCTCCACGCGGCGATGTACCCCTTGAGTGCACCTTGCGCGCTGTCCGTTTCGGTTTGACTACAGAATGGAGTCGTATCGCGAATCTATAGTGTCTCTCAAGTTGCAGAAATGCACATCTGACGAACCCGGAAGTGGCGGAAGGCACAGACCTGGATGCACTGGTGGGTAGAGTGCCGGCACGCTCTCGGGGCGGAGGGACCCATGATCCAGGACATGGACACCGTCTGGCTGTATGCCTTCTCGCCCAACTCGGGCTCGCCGGTCACGGCCTACTACACGATCTACACCAGCGGCGGTAACCTGAACGGGCGGCCGGTGTATGCCACGGTGGCCTTGAACTATCTCGTGTCGGTGGACAGCTGGGGGGCTGGCGCTTGGATCCGCGACGTCACACCGCCCTTCGGCCCGCCCCTGGAGTTCCACGACTTCGCGGTCAACTCCTACTTCTACGACCAGACCCTCTCGGTGACGTTCGGCCTGTCGGCCACCGCCGCCGAGGCCTACGCCCAGGGCAACATCTTCTACTTTTAGGAGAAGCCGATGGCCGTCCGTCGCTCCCGATCCGGGCCTTCCTCGACGCCATCCGCCGAACGGGTTGCCTCGAGCGGCAATGGCCGGCGGCTGCAGCCGCAGGCCGCGGTCTTCCTCTATCACCAGCGCACCGGCCGGCTGTCGCACACGCACTTCTTCGCGGCCGCACCCGGCGCCGAGCTGCCGCCGCGCGAGGAACTCGAGCGCGTCGCCTTGGCCCATGCCGAGAAGGACGGCTGCAATCTTCGCCGGCACAAGGTCCTGCATGTCGACCCCGCGACCTTGAAGCCCGGCACCGGCTACCGCGTCTCCGTGACCAGGCGTGCGCTGATCGAGGTGACGCCGCGCCGAAGCCTGAAGCGGCGCAGGACGGGCAGCGGCGCCTCGCGCCCAAAATAGCGACCGACGTAGGCTCGGCCGCCGGGATGGTCGATAGTGTCGGCCTTGAAGCGAGCGAGAGCACGGCATGAAGATCATCGATGCCCAGGTCCACATCTGGTCGCAGACCGTTATTCCGCCCGGCGGCGGGCATCGCCAAGTGCCGCGCTTCACCGCCGAGGAGCTGCTCGGAGAAATGGACGAGGCGGGCGTCGATGGCGGGCTGATCCATCCGCCGGCGAGCTGGGATCCGGACGCCAACGCGTTGGCGATCGAGGCGGCGGAGAAATATCCCGACCGATTGGCGATCATGGGCCAGTTCCCGCCGGAAGATCCGGCCAACGCACGGCTGATCCCCGGCTGGCGGCGCCAACCCGGCATGATGGGGCTGCGCTGGGCGCTGCTCTACCACGACCAGCCGAGGCTGCTGGCGGAAGGCAAGCTCGACTGGATCTGGGCCGCTGCCGAAAAGGAAGGCCTGCCGGTTTCCCTGCAGGCCGGCCTGTTCCTCGGCAAGTTCCGCTCGATCGCCGAGGCCCATCCGAGCCTGAAGCTGATCGTCGACCATTGTGGGTTGAACCTGTTCCACACGGACGACGCGGCGCTGGTGCATCTCGACGAGCTGCTGGCGCTTGCCAAGCTGCCCAACGTGGCGGTGAAAGCCACCGGCGCGCCGGCCTTCTCGAGCGAGCCCTATCCCTACCGGAACCTTCACGACGTCCTGCATCGCCTCTTCGACGCCTTCGGGCCCAAGCGGCTGTTCTGGGGAACGGACTTCACTCGGCTGGCCTGCAGCTATCGCCAGTGCGTGACCTTGTTCACCGAGGAACTGCGGTGGCTTGAGGGGCGCGACCTCGAGGACGTGATGGGTCGCAGCCTCACCGAATGGATCGGCTGGGACTACAAATTTTAGTGGCCGATGCGCCGTCGATGTCAGCCATGGTGACTCTCGACCTCGTCCTGCGGATTGGGACGGCCGCGATCTTCCTGGTCACCGGTGTCATCCTGGTGCGCGACCGCTGGCGCGCCCGTTCGGGCCCCATCGCCGGGCTGCTGGCGCTCAGCATCGCCGCGGACACGGCGCTCTCTGCCACGGCCGGTGGCCCGTCCCCCTGGCTTTGGCCGCTCAGGATAATCGCCTCCGGCACATCCGCCCTGCTGTGGATTTGGACCGGCGCCGTGTTCGTCGACCAGTTTCGTCCGTCGTGGCGCGATGGCCTTGCCTGGTGCGTCCTGCCGGTCATCGTGCTGTTTGGCGGATATGTCCTGGGAGCATGGACCGAGCTCACGGCGCGAGGCGTGGCCCTGCTGTTCATCGGCTTGGCGCTTTGGCGGGTGCTGGCCGAGCTGCGAGACGACCTGGTGGAACGCCGGCGGCGGCTGCGCGTCGTGCTCATGCTGCTCGGCCTGCTTTATGCCGGGGGGACGGTCCTGGCCGGTGCAGTCGATCGAGGCCACGCCGCGAATGCCAGGACGCACACCCTGGAAGCCGCCGCGCTGGCGGTGCTTGCCGTCGCCTTCGCGTTGCTTACCCAGCGAGCGATACCCCTGCTCGGCGATCCGGAAACCGCCGAGACAGGCAAGTCGGTCGCCGGCGCTTCGGCCGATGGCGCGCCGGCGCCCGAGGACCAGGACGAGCTGTTGCTGGGGCAATTGCGCCGCCTGATGGGCACCGACCGGATCTATCGCGGGGAGGGTTTCGGCCTCGCCTCGCTCGCTGCCGCCATGCAGATGCCAGAGTACCGGCTGCGGCAGCTGATCAACCAGCGGCTGGGGCATCGCAATTTCACCAGCTTCGTCAACGAATACCGGCTGGCCGATGCGCAGGCGGCCCTCGCCGATCCAGGGCAGGCTGCCGTCCCCATCCTGACGATCGCGCTCGATGCCGGCTTCCAGTCGATCGGCCCGTTCAACCGTGCCTTCAAGGCCCACACCGGCATGACCCCGACCGCCTACCGCAGGCAAGCCAAAACCTCGAATTGATGGCCGATTCGAGGATTCGGCCAATCGCGCTCCGGAAACGGTGAGACCGCGCGGAAGCCAGCCCGCACGGTGTGCGCGTTCTGCTGCCGGAGCGCGTTCACATGACCCTGTCCACCATCTTCGCCTGGTCGCCCGCCGTGGTGATCACGGCCGCGACCTTCGAGGGACTGCTCCTCACCTTCATCTACCGGCGCGCCTACAACTGGCGGTCCTGGGCGGCCTCGGTGACGGACCTTCTGGTCCGGGAGTATCTGGTCGGCGCCTTTCTGGCCCTCAGCCTGGCGGCTCCGCTCATCGCGCTGGCCTGGAACCATCGTTTGGGCGACGTTCCGTTGAATGGGTTGGCGAGCTTCGCGGTCCTCTTCGTCGGCCAGGAGTTCTGCTACTACTGGTACCACCGCGCCGCCCACCGCGTGCGCTGGTTCTGGGCGACGCACGCTGTGCATCATTCGCCCAACGAGTTCAATCTCGGCATTGCCTACCGCTTCGGCTGGACCGGCCGCATCGCCGGCAACAGCCTGTTCTACGTGCCGATGATCTGGCTGGGCTTCCCGCCGGCTGCGGTCTTCGCCACCCTCGGCCTCAATCTTCTCTATCAGTTCTGGCTGCACGCCGAATGGGCGCCGCGGCTCGGCTGGCTGGAATATGTCCTCAACACGCCGTCGCATCATCGCGTCCATCACGCGTCGAACCGCGAGTACATCGACACCAACTATGGCGGCGTGCTGATCGTGTTCGACCGCCTGTTCGGCACCTTCGCCGCCGAGCGCGACGACCTGCCCTGCCGCTACGGCCTCACCAAGCCGCTGCAGTCCCATAACCCGCTGTGGATCGCCTTCCACGAATGGGTCGCGCTCGCTCGCGATCTCCGGGGCGCCCGCTCGTGGCGCGCGGCGGTCGGCTACCTGTTCGGCCCGCCCGGCTGGCGGCCGCAATGAGCAGACGGCGCTCGTCCAAGCGCGAAACCTGACGCGTTTCGCTGCCTCCCGGCCGGGGCGATAAAAGTCATGCTTGACAGATTAAGCAGTACATCTTAAGTTGTCGGGATCGTAAGAGGTTCGACATGCAGCCCGACGTCATTCCCAGTCGCCCGCAGAACGCCGTCGAAGCGGGGACATGGCCCGATATGGACCCCTCGCTGGTCGAGGAGCGGCGGCGCGACGCCCCGCCATTTCCGATCGACCTGATGCCGGCGCCCTGGCAGGCGTGGATTGCCGATACGGCGCGATCTGCCGGCGCTCCCGCCGATTACGTCGCTCTGTCGGCGCTGGCCGCCGTGGCCGGCCTGAGCGGCCACGGCGTCGTCGCCCGCGTCCTGCCGGCCTGGCGCGAGGAGGTGGTTCTGCGGCTGGCCCTCATCGGCCCGGCGTCCAGCGGCAAGTCGCCGGCCATCGACCCGATGTTCCGCATGTTGGCCGGACTCGAAGTGGAACTTTACCGAAAGGGGTGCGAACGCCAGCCCCGACTGATCGTGCCGGAGCCCGATTTGGCCGTCCTGGACGAGGCGCTCGACATGCGCCCGCACGCCGTCCTGGCGTGGCGCGACGAGGGCTATCCCTGCCTGACGCGTCTGCCGCATCCGTGCGTTCCGGCCAGTGTTCTCGGCGCCCTGTCGTCGGATGGGCTGGAAAAGGCGCTGGCCGGCGCCAACGACGGCATGGCCAGCCGTTTCCTCTATGCCTGGCCCGATCCGCCGCCCTACTGCCGCCTGCTCGAGCGCCGCGTGGCTGACGACGGGCGTGCCGTTGCCAGCCTGCGTCGCTTGCTGAAGCTGCCCGGCCCGCCTGAGCAGCCCGTGGTGCTGACGTTCGACCAGCCGGCGCTGGCGGCATTCGACGATTTTCTCGCCGGCCTGCATCCCGACTGCCGCGATGGCGAAGGGCTGCTGGGCGCCTGGCTGGGCAAGGGGCCAGGCGCTGTCGTGCAGCTCGCCGCCGTGGTCGAGCTGCTCGCCTGGGCAGCCGGGGACGCTGCCGCGGCGCCGTTCGCCATTGGCTTGCCGGCGGTGCAGGCGGCCATCGCGCTGTGGCGCGACTACTTCCGCCCGCATGCGGCATTGGTGTTCGACGCCGCCGGGCCTGACGACCTGAAAGGCCAGGCGCGGCGCGTCATCCGCTGGCTGCGCTCGACCGGCGCCGCCGAGATCACCCGGGAGCAGGTCCGCCGCCAGGGTCTGAGCTTCGGCGTCAATGCCGCCCGTGCGGACCTTGTGCTCGGGCGCCTGCGCGCCGCGGGCATCGTTCGGCCTGGCCCGCGGGCGAGCGGCCCTCAGGGCGGCCGTCCAGCGGAGCGCTGGGAGGTGAACCCGCGGCTCGGCGCAAAACGACAAGCCATAACCGCGCTAACCCCGGAAACCTCCTCAGGACAAATCCTGGGCGCTCCGCCTGCGCGGGCCGGGGGTTTCGACAGCCAATGATTCCGCCGCCCCTGTAACGTCCGTCCTCCCATCCACGTCGCCTCAATGAGAGGAACAGCCGTGTTCAACTTTCCCCGCAGCGTTCGTGTGCCCGGCTTCAACGTCCAGGACCCCAACGCTGCAGATGCTGACGCCACGCCAGGCTTCGCCGTACCGCCCGGAGGTTACCCACCCTCGGGCGTCGAACCCGCGGGTGTTCGCGTGCCGGGCTTCAATGTCCAGGACTACAACGCTGCAAATGCCAAGACCACGCCGGGCTTTGCCGTACCGGCCGGCGGCTACGCGCCCCCGGGTGTCGACCCCTCAGGTATCGTGCCAGTGAACTGCACGTCAGCGAACGGCTCGACGAACTGCATGACGCCCGCGGGCCAGTCGTTCGCCGAGCCCGCACCGGCCGGCTTTCCACCATCGATCGATCCCGACAAGCGCAACTACCACTACTACCACTTCCAGTCGGAACCGATCGCCATTCCCGCCGATAGGCTCAGGCAAGCGATCATCGAAAGACCGACTCCTAATTTCTTGTATGGCCGACCGGCCACAGCGGAAGGAACGCCGAACGAGGCGACGCCCGACTCGATCTGGGACGCTCTGCGTGGACCGGATGTTCCATTCGGGGGGCCATTCGGCGGGCCGCCGCCCGCAGCGCGGCCACTGAACCCCGTCAGGTCCTATGTTGCTCGGGACAGGGACGGCAACCCCATGGTCGTGAACGTCACCGAACCCAGTCATATGCTCAGACCTGGTTACGTCGCGATTTACGTGACTCCGGGGGACGACGGCCGATCGATCGTGCACGTGGAAGGCGAGGGCCTTTCGCCGTATCAGGGGCCAAACTCGCCGGGCATCGCGCGCTCGATTTTCAGCGACCAGACATGGCGGCCGTACTTCGCGACCATCCGAGCACGGGTGCGGTAAGGGCCGGAAATGACGGAGACTCTCAGGTTCGCCATCGCATACGTGATCGCCGTCTGCGCGATCCCGATGGTCGATGGGTGGCTATGGGAGCCTCATCCGCCCCTCTATGGGTTCCTCATCTTTGCTGTGTACTGTCCCGTCACAACGGTCGGCACGCTTGCTTTCGCCCTGCCCGCTTACGTTCTCGTACACCGGCGGCGTTGGAGAGCGTTCTGGGTCGCGCCGATCGCGGGCTTCGTGGCCGCCACTTTGATCTGGCTCTTCGTGCAGGTTGCCATGCTGGGCTTTTCCGGCGGGGCCTATCTCCATGACCGCGAATACATCGAATGGATGCGCGGCATCCTGTGGCCCTATGGACCCTTAGGAGCCGCCGTTGCCAGTCTCCTGTGGATTTGGGCATGGCTCGAGCGCAGGGGAAGCCCGAAATGAACGGCCGGCGCTTTCCGCGCTAACCATAAGCAGTCGATGAGCACGTTGCGGTTCGCCATCGCCTTTCTGGCCGCCCCTTTGCTGATCTCGCTCATCGAGCTCAGCCGATGGGCGCGGCCGCCGTCCTTCCTCGCCGGGGCGCTGTTCGGCCTGCCCTTGTCCGTGGCTTTCCTTGCGACGGTCGTGATTGGCTACCCGGTCTATTTCTTCTTGCACCGGCGACAATGGACCGCATTCTGGGTGGCGCCCGTTGCAGGCTTCGTGGTCGCATCGCTCATTTGGTCGCTGGTTGGCTTGGCGATGCTCGGGACCCTCGGCAACCTGTTCGCCGCTGCCGGAATATCCGTCGACCGGCCGCGTCGCATCCTCTGGCCGTACGGCCCTTTGGGCGCGTTGATTGCCAGCCTGCTCTGGCCGATGGCGTGGCTCGAGCGCCTACAGCATGGCGAGCCATGATCGCGGCCAAGGAGGCGCGGCGGCGTGGCTCGGCGCCGACGCAGCCCGAGATGAACTGCGGTCCCCCTTTTCCTCATTTTTTACCTGCGTAAGAGGCGCGCAATGCCTGTGCACACTGGCAAATCCGCCACAATTGCCTTATCAATTCATGGTGCGGTGGCCTCGCGAATCTCCCTCGTTCATAAGGGGCCCGCGCCAAGGAGGATCACTTTGAAGAGACGCAGTTTCGTCTCCGGCAGCGCGGCGCTGGCAGCCGCCGGTATTGTTTCCGTCAGGGCGGCCGCGGCCGCCACCATCAAGCCCTACAGCTGGGATCTCAACCCGCCGACCGACACCCGCGACAACTTCATCGCCTGGGGCAAGGCGCGCGGCGAGGATCCCTACTTCCTCGGCCAGCGCTGGGACCGCTTCCAGGCGCTGCTCAAGAACAAGGACATCTGGGGCGCCGCCACGATTCGCGCGTTCCTGCTCACGCCGCGCGAGGAATTCGCCGCCGTCAACCCGAACATCCACAAGCGCGCTTACGAGCACGCCTTTTTGGACATCGGCTACGGCGTCACCATGTCGGGCCCGCACCTGCAGGCGCGCATGACCAACGTGATCGACGTCAAGCGCGGCGAGAAGGTGCTCGAGATCGGCACCGGCTCGGGCGTGCAGTCGGCCTACATCGCCAACCTGACCGACAATGCCTACACGATCGAGATCATCCAGCCGCTCGCCCAGCGCACGCGCGGCGTCTACGACGAGTTGATCGCCAAAGGCTACACCGAGTTCCAGCACGTCAACACCAAGTCGGCCGACGGCTACTACGGCTGGGAAGAGGCCGCCCCGTTCGACAAGATCATCGTGACCTGCGGCATCGACCACGTGCCGCCGCCGCTCCTGCAGCAGCTGAAGGCCGGCGGCGTGATGGTGATCCCGGTCGGCCCGCCCGGCGCGCAGCGCGTGCTGAAAGTCTCCAAGACGCAAGGCGCCGACGGTTCGATCACGACTAGCCGTGAGGACATCTACGGCGGCAAGATCGTGCCCTTCGTGCCCTTCACCAAGCTCGAAGACGGCAAGGTCGTCGGCACGCACAACAGGTAATCTTGCGGACCGCGCGCGTCCCGCGCGCTCTTCATGAGGCGCGCGAGACGGGCGCGGTCCGCAAAAATACAACAAGCACGACCGGCAGGAGTCCCCCTTGACCGCAACGGTCGACCTCGACCATCGCCCGCCGATCTCGTTCTACCTGTCGGTCGGCCTGGTGGCCGGCAGCATCATCGCGCTGCAGATCGGCATCATGCGCGTGTTCTCGGTCGGCAGCTGGGCCCATTTCGGCTCGCTGGTGGTGAGCCTCGCCATGTTCGGCTTCGGGCTCACCTCGGCCGTGATGTGCGTCGGCAAGAGCTGGTTCGAGCGCCACTGGCAGGGCGCCATCAAGGGGGCGCTGCTCGCCTTCGGTCCGCTGATGGTGGTCTGCAACCTCGCTGCCCAGCAGGTGCCATTCAACGCAATCTTCCTGGTCTCCGACCCGATGCAGAAGTGGCGGCTGTTCGCCAACTTCGTGCTCTACTTCCTGCCCTTCCTGGCCGGCGCGCTCTACCTCGGATGCGTCTTCCTCAAGGCCAAGGAGACCTTCAACCGCGTCTATTTCGCCGACCTGGTCGGCTCGGGCCTGTGCGGGCTCTCGGTGCTGCTCGCCATGTACGTCTGGCGGCCCGACGACCTCATCATGGCGCCGCTCATCCTGTGGCTCGCGGGCGGCGTGCTGTGGTTCGCGGCCATCGCCGACCGCGGCGGCATGCTGGCGATCGCCGCCGTCGCGGTGCTGGCGGCGGGCGTGCACTTCGTGGCGCCGTCGCTGCTCGGCATTCCCAAGCTCGCGGTGTCCGACTACAAGGGCGTCGCCTACGCCCGCAAGTTTCCCGACAACAAGCGCACCTACGAGCGCGCCTCGCCGTTCGGCTATCTGGAAGTCTATTCCAGCTCCTACCTGCACTTCGCGCCAGGGCTCTCCGACAACGCCGCCTTCAACCTGCCGAAGATGCCGGCCAACGCCTATCTCGGCCTGTACATCGATTCGGAGGGCCCGTCCGGCGTCATCAAGGACCTGCCGGCCGACGAGACGGCGTATTTCAAGTACCTGCCGA
>JAFAKN010000208.1 GCA_019235415.1 Alphaproteobacteria bacterium | reverse complement strand
GGATTGGTAATGTCGGGCGGGATGTAGTTCCACGTCGCCTGCCCGTGCCCGAGCACGCGTAGACAGTAAAGATGGACGGACTGTGCCTCCACGCCGAGAGGCAGGACCGACAGCACGATCGACAAAGCAGTTGCGCGAAACCAGGGGAAGGCGAGGCCCAAACGCTCCAGACCGGTCGGCAGCATTGCTTCCCCCGAAGATTCGTTCACTCGAGCAGCCTGCACATTGTAGCCTCTGCGCTCTGCGACAGGACAGAGGTCAACGCGACGCCGTCGGCGCCTAGCTTTGCTAGGACAGGCGACTGGGGTCCTATTCGCGTCGCTGACCGGCCCGCTCGACCATCGTCGGCAGGCAGAGATAATCCGGCCCGAGGACGCGCGCGGAGGCGGCCCGGGGTCCATGCGCCCCGAGCACCTTCAAGCTGACATCTTGCTTACGCAACGGGTTCCGCATTGCGTCGTTCCAGGATGGGCAAATCGCAAGAAGGAGAATTCCCATGCTGAGGATTTCAACACTGGCCGCGTGCGCGTTGGTTATGAGCGGCTCCCTGGCACTGGCTCAGACGAGCAATGCGCCTTACGGCACCAACGGCTCCGCACCCCTGCGCGATGTTGGTACGACAACGCCTAATGCCAACGCCACCGCCGGGGGCGGGACGCAGTCCACGACCATGCTCAAGCAGGAGATCAAGAACGAAAGCGCGTCGGGTATGTCCCAGTCTTACGGACAGGGCACCGCGCCAGGCTATGCCGCACCGAGCGGCCGGTACGGCTACGGCACCCAGCAGGCCTACGGCGGGATGAGCGGCAACGACTCGAACCCCAATGGAGTCTGCATCACTGACGAGTACGGCTACAAATACAACTGCCGCGGCGACCGCATCGGCGGCCCACGGCGTTAGCCAAACGAAAGACGGTGCAGCCCGTCGGACATATGTCCGTCGGGCTGCGGCCGGCTCCGCGTTGTCCGAGAACGACGAAGGGAGCAGACGATGAAACGACCTCGAGCCGGCACCAACCCGTCCGGGCGACGCACGGCGAACCGCAAATGGTCGGCGCGGGTTACCCGAGAGAGCCACGCGCTCGTCCTCGAGGAGGGCGTCTTCAAGAAGCGCAGCGCGAAAGACATCGCGCGCTCGCTGAAGCGCTCCGCCGACCGCAGCGGTGCGCGCAAGGCCAATCCCTATCGCTCGGCGCTGTCGATGCTGACGTTCTACATCAACCGCGCCGGGGCAAACTTGCCTGCGGGCCGCAAGCGCATCCTGCAGGCGGCGAAGGACGAGCTGCGTCAGCTCTACGGGCGGACATAGGGGCCGCCACGAGCCGCCGTCGCCGGCGGTGGCTCACATCAGTGGTAAGCGCTGCCGCCGGTCTCCTCGAGCTGGCGCAGCACGGCGTCGAGGTTGAAGGAGGCCGGCTTTTGGCGCGGCGGGAACTTGGCGTAGGCCTCGATCTGCTGGGCGACGATCGCCTGCATTTCGTAGATCAAATAGACGTGCGCGATCACCCAGTCCCAGTAGGTGTTGGAATTTTCGTCGGCTCGCTCGAACGGATCGCGCCGCAGGTTGAAGATTTTCGGGGCGCGCAGCTTCACGAAGGGCTCGAACCAGCACATCAATTGCTTGGCCCGCTGCTCCATGAGCACGACCTTCCAGTCGCCCATGCGCAAGGCGAGGATCTCGCCGTCATCGCTGATATAGAAAAAGGACTCGCGCGGCCCCTTGTCGACCTCGCCTGAGAGGTAGGGCAGCAGGTTGTATCCGTCGAGGTGGACCTTGTAGGTCTTCTCGCCCGCCTTGTGGCCCTCGAGCAGCTTGGCGCCGATATCAGGCTCCCCCACGGCGGCCAGAAGAGTCGGCAACCAGTCCTGGTGCGAGCCGATGTCGTTCAGGACGGTGCCGGCTTTGATCCTGCCCGGCCAGCGCACGAAGATCGGCACGCGCCAGCCGCCTTCCCAGTTGGTGTTCTTCTCGCTGCGGAACGGCGTGATGCCGGCATCGGGCCAGCTGTTGTAGTGCGGGCCGTTGTCGGTCGAGTACATGACGATCGTGTCCTCGGCGATGCCGAGCTCGTCGAGCTTGCTCAGCATCACGCCGATCTTCTCGTCGTGCGCCACCATGACGTCGTTGTAGAAGCCCTGCCCGCCGCTCTTGCCCTTGTGCTTCTCGGCCCGATGGGTGCGAAAGTGCATCGCGGTGGTGTTGTACCAGAGGAAGAACGGCTGGCCCTCCCGGTGCACCTTGTCGATGAAGGCAAGGGCGTGTTGCGTCACCTCCTCGTCGATGGTCTCCATGCGCTTGCGGGTGAGCGGCCCGGTGTCCTCGATCTTCTGGCCGCCCTTGCCGTCCGCCCAGCAATGCAGGACTCCCCGCGGGCCGAAGCGCTTCTTGAACTCGGGGTTCTTCGGGTAGTCCTCGTCCTCGGGCTCCTCCTCGGCATTGAGGTGATAGAGGTTGCCGAAGAACTCGTCGAACCCGTGCGCCGTCGGCAGGAACTCGTCCTTGTCGCCGAAATGATTCTTGCCGAACTGCCCGGTGGCGTAGCCGAGCGGCTTCAGCAGCTGAGCGATGGTCGGATCGTCGGCCCGCAGGCCGACATCGGCGCCGGGCATACCGACCTTGGTGAGGCCTGTGCGGATGGGATTCTGGCCGGTCATGAAGGCAGCGCGGCCCGCCGTGCAGCTCTGCTGGCCGTAATAGTCGGTGAAGGTCGCCCCTTCGTAGCCGATGCGGTCGATGTTGGGCGTGCGATAGCCCATCTGGCCACGGCTGTTGTAGCTGATGTTCCACCAACCGATGTCGTCGCCCCACAGGATGAGGATGTTCGGCTTGCCGGTCTTGGCCATCGGGGATCCCCTTGCTGCGAAAATGTGACATCTGCCGCCGGAGGTGGCCGCCGCAGACGGTGCACTGCCTTGCCCGAGGCACGCATCGGCGCGCTATGCAAATTCGGCTGGCAGCCAGTATGTCAAAATCAGCGTGTGCCGTCCCGTTGTGATGCCGCGCGCAATTGGCCAAGGAATTGTTGCGCGCCGGGGTCGGTCGGATCGAGCGCCACGAGCTTCTCCGCCCATGGCACGGCGAGGAACCAGCGACGATCCTGGGCGTAGAACACCGCCAAGGCGTAGATCGTGTCGCGGTCGGTGGGCGCCAGCGACTGCGCCTTGAGCAGCGCCACTTCGGCTTCCGGCCGTCGGCCGAGCCGCTGCAAGGCGAGCGCGTGGTTGTAGTGCACGCGCGGTCGATCGCCCACCAGACGGGCCGCCTCGGCCAATTCTGTCACCGCTTCGCTCAGACGATTCTGCTCGGCGAGCAGCAGGCCAAGCGAATAGTGGAGGTCGCCTTGCAACGGCAGGCGCGCAAGCCCGTCGCGCAAGATGCGCTCGCCGTCGCGCAGGCGGTCGTTGACGCTGTAGAAGCGGACGAGGTTGAGGCGGCCTGGCGTGAAGTCGGGATCGAGTCTCAAGGCTCCCAGATACTCCTGCTCGGCCTCGTCCCTGCGGCCCTGGTTTTCCGCGACGACAGCGAGGTTCAGCCAAGCGCCCGGCGTGTCGAGCGACACGCGCTGCGCGGCGACGAACTCGGCCAGCGCGGCCTCGAACTTCGCGCGCTGCGCGGCATCGAATTCGGTTGCCAGGACCGACGACAGCACGCGCGCCGCCTCGATGCGCACGGCGCGCACCGGATCCGACAGGAGCGGCGCGAGCTGGGCGAGGCGCGTGCCGGGCCGCGCGCCCTCCAGCGCCGCCACCGCCGCGCGGCGGACCGCCGGATCGGCGTCGCCGAGCGACTGCATGGCGGGAACGAACGCCGCCTCGCCATAAGGCCGCAGCAGGTCGAGGGCGGTGGCGCGCACGATGGCGGGCTCCTGCGCGTCCGCGACCAGCCGCGCGAGCATTGGCCGGGCCTCCGGCTGGCCGGCGCGCCCAGCCGCGAAGGCTTCGGCAAAGTGCGGTTCGGCCGAACGCTCGTGCCCATACCAGCGCTCGACCGCCTGCGCCGCCCAGCTTGCCGGCTTGTCCGTGTGACAGGCCGTGCAGGCATTGGGCGTGCCGATCTTCACCGACAGGTCGGGGCGTGGCACGCGCAAGCCGTGATCGGGGCGGCTGTGCACCACCATGTAGTTCTTGGCCGGCATGTGGCAGCTGGTGCATTCGGCGCTCTTGCTGCCCATCGGGTGATGATGGTGCGAGGGATCGTCGAACAGCTTGGCCGCCGTCGGGAAACGCCGGTCGCCGGTCGGCGAATGGCACTGCGTGCAGACGGCGTTGCCTTCGGCCTTCAGCTTGCTCGTGTGGGCGTCGTGGCAGTCGGTGCAGGTGACGCCCAGCCGATACATCTTGGACTGGCGGAACGAGCCGAAGACGTAGACCTCGTCGTCCTGCTGGCCATCGGCATGGTAGTAGCCCGCGCGCAGGTCGGCCGGCAGGAACTGATCCATGAACGGCCGCCCGGCGTCGAACGTGCCGGTGAGCTCGCTGCGCCGCGAATGGCACATCGCGCAGGGCTCGATGCGGGACTGCGGGTCGAGGCGCGCGTAGTCCACCGCAAGACCGTAGCGTGGCCCCGTCTTGCCGGCGGATGTCTTCTCGGCCGCTTTGCCGCTTGCGCTGTTCGCCCAGGCGACGTGCGAGGCGCCAGGGCCGTGGCACGACTGGCAGCTCACATCGATCTCCGACCAGCGCGAGGCGAAACTGTCGGCGACCGCGTCGTAGCGCTTCTCGAAGCCGGTCGTATGGCAGCCGATGCAGGTGGTGTTGGCGTTCTGGCCGCGACCCGTCCAGTGCAGCCAGTCGCCGGGCGGCGCGTCCTCGTCGGGTTGCAGCTGGAACCACCGCTTGCGCGCGACATCCCAGGCGATGGTCAGCGGCTGGAGATGACCACCCGGCAGCTCGATCAGATACTCCTGCAGGGGGTCGACGCCGAACGTGTAGGCGATCTCGAAGTCGGCCGGCTTGCCGTCGGCGCCCTGGGTGCGCACGACGTACTTGCCGTCCTTCGTGAAGAAGCGCGAGCGCACGCCCTTGTGCTCGAAGTCCTTGCCGGAGAAGTCGCCGAGCACGGTGGCAGGCGTCGCTTTCGCCATGGCGTGCGCATGATGCGATTGCGACCACGCCTTGGCGGCCGCCTGATGGCACTGCACGCAGGTCGCGTTGTCGACGAAGCTGGAACCTTGCGTTTCCTCGACGAGCGACGAGAACAGGCCCTTCTGCAGGCCGAGGTACAAGCCCGCCAGGACAACAATGAAGGCAAAGGTCAGCATGCCGACGATCGGCAGCACGCGCCGGAGAGCCGACGGCGCTTGCCGCGAGGCAGCCGGCGAACCAGCCGACGGGAGCGGCTCGTCTCGAACGGACCGAGCGGTGACGCGTTTCTTGCTCACGTTCCTTCCGTCGCGGACTCTTCAATTCACGCGAGCCATCGATCCTCGCGATCGGCAACGTCGAGGCAAAGTCGAAGGCTAGCCGGCATCGGTCCGGCGCGACTATGCAGAATCGGCCTTGGGCTGCAATATGCGACTGACATTCGAGTGATGTGCACGGAAGAGCGGCGCGGTTGCTTGCCGTTCACAAGACTTGGCCGCAAACTATGCACCTGTAGTGGCATTCCGCCGGCGGGGGCTGAAGGATGCCGGAGAGCAGCGAACTGACCACGCGTCCGGAGATTGGCGAGCACGCCGGCCTTGCCGACGGTTTGTGTGCGAAGCGTAGACCGTGCAGCCACGACCGCGCAGCGGTGGTCGCCCGCTTCGAACGCTTTCTGGCGGCAACCGGTTTCCAGCCTGTGCGGCTGCCGGCGATCTGTGTGGCAATCGGCGTATCGGAGCGCACGCTCAGGACCTGCTGCCACGAGCAGCTCGGCATGAGTCCGACCCATTATGTCTGGCTGCGCCGCATGCATTTGGCGTACAGCGCCCTGCTCGGCGCCGATCCGGCGCGCGCCAGCGTCACCGAGATCGCAACCCATTTCGGCTTCTGGGAGCTTGGCCGCTTTTCGGTCGAATATCGCGAGCTGTTCGGCGAATCGCCATCTACATCGCTGCACCGCTCCGTCAGAACCTGACGCTGACGCCGATGATGGGCCCGTGCAGCACCACGTCGACGGCGTTGTTGTTTCCGGTGTTGGTGTAGTTGACGCCGAGCGCGCGATAGCCGATCACCGCCGCGACTTGATAGCCGGTGAATTGCCAAGCGTAGCTATAGACGCCGATCGCCTGCCATTCGAAGTTGTTTTGCAGATCGAACCCACCCACGTCCCCGCGCACCCACATTTCCTGGTTGGGTCCGAACTGGTGGCGCAGCCGCAGGCCCACCAGGGGATCGACCCAGTCGAGGCTGCCGGACCGGGCGATTGCGCCGGTTCGAGTGAACTCGACGTCGCGACCCAGCGCCGAGCTCAGGCGCGTGAAGTCGACCGTGCCGCTGAAGTCGAAGTTCACGTCGACGTTGTTGTTCCAATAGCGAAAGCCCAGCAGTCCATCGAGCGCCGTGAATGAGCCCGACGAGCCCGGCCAATGGGCGATTTCGTAGAGGCCGCCCGCCTCGACGATGGTCAGCGAGTAGGTGATGGCCGTGTTGGACGAAGTGCTGATCTGCAGGCCCGCGATCGGGTTGCGGGACGAAGCCGTGGAATGGTCGAAGCCGAGCTTCGCCCACACCAGGTCGGTATAGAGGCCGACCCGGCCCTTGTTGGCTTCAAAGTAGCCCATGAAGCCGACCAGCGAATCGCTCTTCTGGATGATCTGGATGAAGCTTGCGTTGACGTCGGTGGTCTGGCCACGCGCAATGAGGCTGCCCGCGACGTTCATCGCCCAGCCGTAGGAGGCGAAGCGGAACCGCCAGGCGTCGGGATCGGCGATTGCAGCCGAGGCGGCCGGGTTGGTCGAGGTCGAGGCCGCCGGCGCGGTCGGTTCGTCGGCGAAGCCGGGACCGCTGCCGAACAGCAGACAGCCGGCGAGAACGCCGACGATGACTGCTCGAGCGAGCATCGAAGATGCTATCGGCCGGCGTGAGAGGCGACCGCCTGGTCGATCTGTGCCTTGACCGCCGACAGGTTGAAGCTCGCGCCCTGTTGCATCGGCGGGAAATCGATCGCTGTCTGCGCGAGCTTGGCCACTTCCTGCTGCGCGAACACGAAGCGCCAGAATTGATAGACGAAGTAGTTGTAGTAGGCCAGCGAGCCGTTGGCGCCGGACGGCAAGCCAGTGCGCTCGAACGGATCGAGGCGGATGTTGCTCAGGATCGGCCAGTCGACCTTGACCGTGCCGCCCAGCCAGCCGGTCGGCTGGTCGGTGAAGCGATACTTGTAGTCGCCCAGACGAATCGCGGCGAGCGTGCTTTCGGTGAAGTAGAAGATTTCGTTTCGCGCCGATGGGCCCTTGCCGGTGATCAGGTCCATCTGGTTGTAGCCGTCGAGATGCACCTTATAGCTGCGATCGCCGAGTTGCTTGCCCTTCTTGAGCTCCTCGACGACGTCGGCGTCGCCCGCCGCCGCGACCAGCGTCGGGAACCAGTCGAGGCCGGAGAAGATGCCGTTCTCGACCTTGCCCGCCGGCACCTTGCCGGGCCAGCGCAGCAGCGCCGGCACACGGAAGCCACCCTCCAGGCCGGTGCCTTTGCCACCGGCGAACGGCGTCTGGCCGCCGTCCGGCCAGGTGAAGTTCTCGGCCCCGTTGTCGGTGGTGAAGACGACGATGGTGTTGTCGCCGACGCCCAAGTCCGTCAGCTTCTTCATGACGCTGCCGACGATGTCGTCGAGCTGGGCCATGCCGGCCTCCTCCTCCGACCAGCCGTTCTCGGGCGTGCGCATGTTCTCGTACTTGTCGGAAAGATGCGTCACGACGTGCATGCGGGTGGGATTGAGCCACACGAAGAACGGCTTGTTGTCGGCCTTGGCCTTGTCGATGAACTTCAGCGCGAAGTCGAGGATCTCGTCGTCGACCGTCTTCATGCGCTCGGGATAGAGCGCGCCGGCATCCTCGATGCGCTGCTTGCCGATCTTGCCCCAGCGCGGCTGCACGGTCTGATCGTCCGTCGCCGTCGCCCAGCTGTGGATCATGTTGCGCGGCCCGACGCGGTCCTTCAACGCCGGCGGATAGTTGCGGTGCGACGGATCCTCCATGGCATCGAGGTGATAGAGGTAGCCGAAGAATTCGTCGAAGCCGTGCGCCGTGGGCAGGAACTTGTTGAGATCGCCGAGGTGGTTCTTGCCGAACTGGCCCGTCGCGTAGCCCATCGCCTTGAGCGTGGTCGCGATGGTCACGGCCTCGTCCGGAATGCCGAGCGGCGAGCCTGCCTGTCCGACGGTCGTGAGCCCCGTGCGCATCGGCAACTCGCCGGTGATGAAGTTGGCGCGCCCGGCCGTGCAGCTGGCCTCGGCATAGTAATCGGTGAAGCGCATGCCCTCGTTCGCCAGTCGGTCGAGATTGGGCGTGCGGCCAGCCATGATTCCCTGATGGTAGGCACCGACATTGAACCAGCCGACATCGTCACCCATGATGACGACGATGTTGGGCTTGCTCGGCGCTTGAGCGTGGGCCGCCTGGCTGAAACCGAGCGCTGCCAACGTCACGAACAATGCGACCTTCGGGAAGAATTTTAGCATCGAAATGTTCCCCGCCAGTGGACGCCGCTCTTTCGGGCTCGCCCACTAGACATGAGGGCAGAATTGATCGCTATGCATTTCCGGCACGCTGCAGAGCAGCAACTAGCCCGGCAATACAGCGGCATCACAATGGTGTGAGGCTTGCCTTCGAGCGCAATTTCCCGGTCTCAAGATGTAACGAAAATGCCTTCGTAAGCGGGCATTTTCGTGCCGAAATTGCATAGCGACGAATGGGAGCAGGACAGACCCTGTCGCGACCTGCAGAGGGGCGAGCCTGTCGCGTCAGGGGAGTAGCATGTCGGGTGAACAGCACGCCACAGGCGACCGCGTCCACAAGGTCGAGGCGTGGGCCTCGCACGAGATCAAGCGCTACCTGGTAATGTTCGTGTATCTCTGGGTGCTGCTCGGGCTTTTCGTGCTGAACGAAGCCGTCATCCTGAGCCACCAGGGCATCGACTACAGGCCGCACGGCTTTGCCCTGATCAACGCCCTGGTCCTGGCCAAGGTCATGCTCATCGCCGAGGACCTCAATCTCGGCGCGCGGCTGCGTTCCAGACCGCTGATCTATCCGATCGTCACCGAGGCCCTGCTGCTGAGTGGCCTGTTCATCATCTTTCATATCGCGGAGCGCGAGATCCTGGGCCTGTTCCATGGCGAATCGATCGCCGCCGCCATGCCTTCGATCGGTGGCGGCGGGATCAAGGGCCTGTTCTGCGTCGCGGTCATCCTGTTCGTCTCGCTGGTGCCGTTCTTTGCCTTCCGACGCGTCAGTCGCGAGCTGGGGCCTGGCCGAATGAGAGCGATGCTGCTCGGCGCGCCGGTCCCGGCCGCACATGACGGTTAAAAGCCGAGCTGGCGAAGACATCTTGCCGAGATCTGCACGGCGATCGGCGTCTCGGAACGCACGCTTCGCACCTGTTGCCACGAGCACTACGGCATCGGACCCATCCACTACCTGTGGCTGCGGCGCATGCATCTGGCGCGGCGCGCCCTTTTGCGAGCCGAGCCGCAGGCGAAGACCGTCACCGAGATCGCGACGGACCACGGTTTCTACGAGCTGGGCCGGTTCTCGGTCGAATACCGCCGGTTGTTCGGCGAGCCGCGGTCGGCGTCCTTGCAACGCCAGCCGGATGTAAAACCAGGCGCAAAGCGCACCAAGTCACATCCGCTTCCGATTTTGCATAGCTAGCTCGGGGGCGCGCCTCATACTGCTGTCGCTTTACTGCGACGGCCAATGATTGGGTGCGGCACCGCGACATTTACCGATCCGGATGACTATCGAGCCGAGGTGCCGGGCGCCCAGGTCGATCTGGTTCTGACGGGCACGGACCGATTTCGCGCCCGCGTCACGCGGGTCACCTTGCGCCGCCTCAATGTCTTTCGCCTCGAAGAAAGCACCGCGCGCGTCGCTTCGGTTTCCCTCGCACCCGACATCCTGTTCCTGTCGTTCCAGCTCAGCCGCAAGGCACCGGCGTTCTGGAACGGCCGGGCCTTGCGGCGCGACGAGCTGGTGCTGCACGGCAGCGGCGAGCATTTCCATCAGCGCACACTCGGGGCTTCTCGCTGGGGCATGATCTCCCTGGCTGCAGGAGACCTGGCTGCCCACAGCCGCGCTCTGCTTGGGGCCAAGCTTACGATGCCACCGACGATGCAGATCGTTCGACCGGCCTTTGACGATATGGCGACCCTGCTGCGATTGCACAACCAGGCCTGTCGTCTTGCCGAAGCAAGACCGGACATGACGGCGCATCCCGAGGTTGCGCGCGCCTTGGAGCAAGGCTTGGCCCGCGCCCTCGTCGCCTGCCTTGCCGACAGCACGAGCCACGGACTGGCAAGTGCGCGGCGGCAGCACAACGACGTCCTCGTTCGCTTCGAGCAGGTTCTGGTGGCGCACAATCGACCGGTGGCGTTGCCCGAGCTTTGCGCGGAGCTCGGCATCGCCGAGCGCACGCTGCGGTCCTGCTGCTCGCAGCTCGTGGGCATGAGCCCGCTCCGCTACGCGCGGTTGCGACGGCTGCACCTGGTGCGCGCCGCGTTGAGCAAAGCCAACGCCCACGGGCTGACCGTCGGGACGGTCGCCAGGACCTACGGGTTTTCCGAGCTTGGCCGCTTCGCGGCTGCCTACCGCGCCGCCTTCGGCGAGGTACCCTCGGCTACGCTGCGGCGCAGCGAACACGCCGCCGATTAGCCGACCGGCGGCCTCCACCGGCCGAATTTGCATAGGCGCCTACCGGCCGCGCGTGCTAAGCGGTCGACGGGCCGACAAGGGGGAGGTGGGTCTTGCCGGTACGTGTGTTTGCGATCGTCCACCCGTCACGGAAGAAAGGAAGACCAATGAGACTGCTCGCAACGCTGTTGATCGCCGGCATCGGTCTGCCGGTGGTGGGCGCCTTTGCCCAATCGTCGGACGCGGCCTACTGCCAGAAACTCGCCGATCTCTATCGCACGACGAATAAGGAGAACATGGACAACACCGTCCCGGAAGCCATCAACCAGTGCAACAAGGGCAATACCGCGGCCGGGATTCCGGTCCTGGAAAAGGCCCTGAAGGACGCCAAGGTCACGCTGCCGGCGCGCTGACATCGATCTCCCGCTGAGCGCCGCAGGGCGCTCAGCGGCGCCTCCTGTTGCAGCTCCTCTCTTTGTCAGGTTCGCGTCAGGCAGAATTGCCGGCAATGCCTATTTCGTTGCTTGGTCCGAACTCTCTGCACGAAGGACGCCGCCGGCCGCGCTGATTCCACAAAAGCTCCCGATTCTCGCCTCGTCTCCCAATCGGAACAGCGCCGAGCTGCCGAGCGTTTCTTCGGCACGGAATGCAAGGAGGCGAACATGCAAGCCGCTGCTCGAAGGCTCTCGCGTTGGGCGACCGTCGGCGCCGTTGCGGCGCTGCTGGCGGGGCTGGCCGGTACTGCGCAAGCCCGGCCGTGGCATGGCTGGGGCTGGGGTCATTGGCACTATTGGGGTCCGAGGATCGCGGTAGGCCCGTACGTCAGCCCCTACTACTACGCGCCCTATTACAGGCCGTACTACTACAGCCCATACTACTACGCGCCGCCGGCCGTGTATGCGCCGCCGGCCGTGGGCTACGGCTACCCGGAGCCGACCTATACGCCGTATGCGTATGGCGCGCCGGGGATGTCGTTCAACTTCACGGTCCCGCTGCGCTGACGCTCATCGCCGGGAGCGCGCCAGCTCGCTGACAGGCTGGACAGGCCGCAAGCTTTTGCCTTCGCCGACCAAAGGCGCGATCCTCGACCGATCGCGCCTTTTCTTTGCGCGGCGCAGGAGGTTTCGGTGGAGCTGCCCAAGTCGCAACACGTCACGGAGCATCTGGCGAACGAACGCACCGTGTTGGCCTGGGTGCGCACGTCGATCGCGGTGATGTCCTTCGGCGTCGCCATCAACCGGTTCAGCCTGTTCCTGATCGAGTTCCACCTCGAGTCGCACGTGCAGCAGGCCGCCAACCGTCACGTCGAGCGGCTCGGCCTAGGCCTCATTGCGCTCGGTGTGGCCATCATGATCGGCGCCGCGTTCCACTTCATCCACGTGGCCGACACTATCGACAAGGGGATCTACCGCCCGCAGCGCTTCCTGATCGTGGCGGTGATGATCGCCGTGATCACGTTCGGCGGGGTGGCGCTGGTCTGGCTGTTCACGAGTTGAGCGTCACGCTGGGAGCGCGCAACTCCAGTTGCGCTCTTCCTGTTGCGACGACGCATGAGGCGCCACTGGAGTGGCGCGCTCCCAGCGATGAGAGCTACCGCCTCGCCGAGCCGAGCGGCGCCGGGGGGCCGTCGGGGATTTGCATCAGCTCTTCCTCGGGCATGCCGGCCTCGTACTTCGCGGCAAGCTCCGCGGGATCGTATGCCACGCCGATCGGGTTGCGCCGGAAAGAATCGGTGGTGAAGTAAGCGGCGCACTCCGCCTTGGTCTTGTAGCGGTCGACCTGCAGCTCGACCGAGTTGCCGTCGGGATCGTGGTAGTACATCGAGATCGTCGGCCCGTGGTGAATCGGCCGGTAGGGCTCGATGCCCTTGTCCTTCAGCCGGCGCCACGTCGATAGGAGCTCGCCGATGTTGCGGAAGGAGTAGGCGACATGCGCCAGTCCCCACGCCTTGGCGTCGGGCTCGTGCAATCCCTCGATGTTCACGACCGCCAGCCGATGATGCTCGTCGTCGTAGGTCATGAAGCAGATGAAGTCGTTGCGCTGCACGACGTGCATGTTGAGCACGCTGCAGTACCACTCGACCATCTTCGCCATGTTGGACGAACGCAGCACGAAGTGGGCGAACAGCGACGGCGTGATCGGCTTTGAATCGAGGGTGCGGGAAACGATAGCGGTGTCCATGGCGGCCTCCTGCTGACACCTCACTGTACGTTCAAAATCGACGCGAAAGAAGGCCGAGACATGCGCTTTTGATTCTCGGATCGTTAACACGAGTTTGCTATCAAAGGTTCAATAAACGAAGCCGGACACGAGCCGGCCGAAGGAGTGGCCGGCCGAAGGAGTGGCCGGGCGAAGGAGTGGCCACCCCTCCTGGGCTTTGCGTTCGGGGAAAGCATGAGGCTTGCGTTGTTGATCGGTTCAGTCGCCGTCGCCGGTGCAGCCGCCGTCGGCATCGGGCCTCGCGAGCGCGCTCTGCTGCTCGGCTTCGGCCCGGGCGATCCGGCGCATCAGTATCTCGGATACATCGAAGGCGAGACGACGCTGGTCGCGCCCCCTGTCGCCGGCCGTCTGGTGGCGCGGCCGCCGCGGCGCGGCGATCGCGTCGCCAAGGGCGAGAAGCTGTTCGCCATCGACACCGTACAGGCGGAAGCCGAGGTGGCACGCGCCACGGCCGCCCTCGCCGAAGCCCAGGCCCGCCATGACAATCTTCTCACCGGCAAACGGTCGGAGGAACAGGAGGTGGTCCGGGCGCAGCGCCAGGAGGTCGAAGCAAGCCTTGCCATGGCCGAGGCGGACCTCAAGCGTCAGGAGGATCTGCTTCAGCGCAATTTCACGTCGCGGCAAGCCTACGATCAAGCCGAGAGCCAGGTGTCGCGCCTGCGCGCCCGGCTGGCGGCGCTCGTCGCCAAGGAACATGCGGGCGATCTCGGCGCGCGCAGCGCCGAGATCGACGCCGCCGCGGCACTGGTCGATCAAGGCCGGGCCAATCTCGCCCGCGCCCAGGATCGACTGGCCGAGCTTGCGCCGGTGGCGCCCGAAGATGCGTTGATCGAGAACACGTTCTTCAATGTCGGCGAGTGGGTCGGGGCGGGATCCCCGGTGGTGTCCCTGCTGCCCGATTTTCGCGTCAAGCTGCGATTCTTCGTGCCGGAGGAGGACATGGCCAAGGCGCAGCCCGGCGAGCATGTGCGCTTCACCTGCGACCGTTGCCCGACGGACCTGACGGCCAAGATCACCTACCGCTCGACGCGCGCGGAATATGCGCCGCCGGTCATCTACTCGCAGACTGCCCGGACGCAACTGGTGTTCATGATCGAGGCGCGGCCCGTCGCCACCAGATATTCGTTGCCGCCCGGTCTCCCCGTCACCGTCGAAGGCTTCGCTCTGGACCGCAAGCCGTGAGCCTCGCGATCGAGGTCCATGACCTCGTCAAGCGTTTTGGCTCGCGTACCGTCGTCGATCATCTCAGCCTGTCGCTTGAGCAGGGCCGCGTCTGCGGCTTCGTCGGCCCCAACGGCTCGGGCAAGACGACAAGCCTGCGCATGATCTGCGGGCTGCTGACGCCCGATGGCGGCGGCGGTACCTGCCTGGGGCACGACTTGCTGCGCGAGCGGGAAGCGATCAAGCGCCAGATCGGCTACATGACTCAGCGCTTCGGGCTGTACGAGGATCTCACCATTCGCGAGAACCTCGAGTTCATCGGTCGCATCTACGGACTGGACCGCTTGCACGGCAGGATCGACGACGCCCTCGAGCGGTTGAACCTGGCAACCCGCCAGAGCCAGCGCACCGGCTCGCTGTCGGGCGGGTGGAAGCAGCGGCTGGCGCTGGCGGCCTGCTTGCTGCACGAGCCCAAGCTGCTGCTGCTCGACGAGCCGACGGCCGGGGTCGACCCGCGGGCGCGGCGCGCCTTCTGGGACGAGATCCACGACTTGGCCGCGCACGGCATGACCGTGCTGGTGTCGACCCACTACATGGACGAAGCCGAGCGCTGCCACGAGCTCGCCTACCTCGCCTATGGCGAGCTCCTGGCGCACGGCGCGGCGGCCGAGATCGTGAGCCGCAGCGGGCTGCATGCCTTCGTCGCGCTGGGTGGCGGCCTCGACCACCTCGCCACCTCGTTGCGCGGCGTGCAGGGCATCAACGCCGCCGCCTTCGGCGCGACGCTGCATGTCTCGAGCGCCGACCCCATTGCGCTCGAGGAGGCGATCGCGCCCTTCCGTCACGATCCCGCCCTGCGCTGGCACGAAGTCCAGCCGACGCTCGAGGACGTCTTCATTCACCTCATGGGTGACGCGCGCGACAATGCAGCGGACGGCTAGAGTCCGGCAGCAGGAAAGCGCGTTGCGCGGCTTTCGCGGTCGCGTCACGGCGGTAACCATCAAGGAGGTGCTGTCGATCCTGCATGACCGGGCGAGCCTGATGCTGATGCTGCTCGTGCCGGTCATCCAGCTCCTGTTGTTCGGCTATGCCATCGATACCGATCCGCGGCATCTGCCGACCGCCGTCGTCGCCGCCGACCAGAGCACGATCAGCCGGACCGTGCTGTCGGCCCTCGCCAACACCGGCTACATGGAGTTCACGCACAGGCCGCAGACCGAAGCCGAGGCCAACGCCCTTCTGCAGCGCGGTGAGGTGCAATTCGTGGTCAAGGTGCCCTCTGACTTCACGCGGCGCCTGGTGCGCGGCGAGCGCACCCAGGTGCTGATCGACGCCGACGCCACCGATCCCATGACCGTCACCAACCCGCTGGCCGCCGCCGGGCCCGCGATCGAGCAGGCACTGAGGCGCGACCTCATCGGTCCGTTGAAGGCGCTCGGCGGCCACAGCGACGCCGTCGAGCTCGTCATCCATCGCCGCTACAATCCGGAAGGCAAGGCGCGTTTCGACACCGTGCCGGGACTGCTCGCCGTCATTCTATCCGTGAGCATGGTGTTGATGACGGCGCTCGCCGTCACCCGCGAATACGAGCTCGGCACCATGGAGAACCTGCTGGCGACGCCGGCGCGGCCGCTGGAGGTCATGATCGGCAAGATCTGCCCGTACTTTTTCGTAGGCTCGATCCAGACGATGGTGATCCTGCTCCTTTCCTGGCTGCTGTTCGGCATCGGCATCCGGGGCAGCGCGGCGCTGTTCGCTCTGGCCGCCGTCCTGTTCATCCTCGTCAACCTCGCGATCGGCTTCATGATATCGACCGTGTCGAAAACCCAGCTTCAGGCGATGCACTCGGCCGTCGTCGTCCTGCTGCCGGTGACCCTGCTCACGGGTTTCATGTTCCCCTTCCGCGGCATGCCGTCCTGGGCGCAAGCCGTGGGCGAAATGCTGCCGGCCACGCACTTCATCCGCATCACGCGCGGCCTGATGCTGAAGGGCGCCTCGTTCGACGACATCGCCCGCGAGCTGGCCGCCCTGGCGGTCATGCTGATCGTCGTGTCGGCGCTGACGCTCAGCCGCTACCGTCAGACCCTCGACACGGGTGCGAAACCCGCGGCTTGACCGTTGCCGCCCGTGCGGGCGACGGTGCCACGCGGAGGAACAAGAAATGGCCGGACGTCTGGCGGGCAAAGTAGCCCTGATCACCGGCGGCGCGTCGGGACTGGGCGCCAACGCCGCGGCGCTGATGGCCCGAGAAGGCGCCAAGGTGGTGGTCGCCGACATCGCCGTCGAGCGCGGCAAGGCGGTCGCCGACAAGCTGGGCGCCGCGGGCCATTTCGTGAAGCTCGACGTCACCTCGGAGGACAACTGGAAGGCGTCGATCGGCGAGACCGTCGACACGTTCGGCGCCCTGCACGTGCTGCTCAACTCGGCCGGCATCGGGCTCGGCAAGACGGTCGAGGACATCACGCTCGAGGAATGGCGGCGCGTGCACGCGATCGACCTCGACGGCGTGTTCCTCGGCTGCAAGCATGGCGTCGCCGAGATCAAGAAGCACACCGGCCGGCTCGGCGGCTCGATCGTCAACATCTCGTCGATCTCGGGCATCATCGCCGGCGCCAACATGGCGGCCTACAACTCGGCCAAGGCCGGCGTGCGGCTCTTGAGCAAGTCGGTGGCGCTGCACTGCGCCAAGTCGGGCTACAACATCCGCTGCAACTCGGTACATCCCACCTTCATCGACACGCCGATCCTCGACCGCTACCGCGACCGCTTCG
>JAFAKN010000157.1 GCA_019235415.1 Alphaproteobacteria bacterium | reverse complement strand
GGGCCGGGGAGCTCCCCGGCGTTCGCAGCGACGTCGGGTCCTTCCGCCAGCAACCGGTGGACATAGAGCGGGCCGCCGGCTTTGGGTCCGGTGCCGGACAGACCGTGGCCGCCGAACGGCTGCACGCCCACCACGGCGCCGATCATGTTGCGATTGACGTAGTGGTTGCCGGCCGCGCTGGCGGCGGTGGCGCGCTCGATGGTCTCGTCGATGCGGCTGTGCACGCCGAAGGTCAGGCCGAAGCCGGTCGCATTCACCGCCCGCACCACGGCCTCCATGTCGTCGCGCCGATAGCGCAGCACGTGCAGCACCGGCCCGAACACCTCGCCCGGCACGTCGGCAAGGGACCGTATTTCGATCAGGGTCGGCGGCACGAAGGTGCCGTGCTCGGCCTCGGGCCGCAGCGGCGCCTGGTGCACCGCGTGCCCCTTGGCGCGCATGCCCTCGATGTAGTCGGCCAGCCGTTTGCGCGCGCCCTCGCTGATCACCGGGCCGACATCGGTGGCGAGCTGGTCCGGATTGCCCACCGCGAGCTCGGCCATGGCGCCTTGGAGCATCGGCATCACGCGCTCGGCGATGTCGTCCTGCAGGCAAAGGACGCGCAGCGCCGAGCAGCGCTGGCCCGCCGAATCGAAAGCCGAGGTCAACGCGTCGAGCACCAACTGCTCGGGCAGCGCCGAGGAGTCGACGATCATGGCGTTCTCGCCGCCGGTCTCGGCGATCAGCACCGGCGGCTTGCCATCCGGCCGCAGCCTTTTGGCGAGCTGGCGATTGATCGATTGCGCAACCTCGGTCGAGCCGGTGAACACCACGCCGGCCATACCGGGATCGGCGACCAGCTGCGCACCCACCTCGCCGTCGCCGGGCAGCAGCTGCAGCGCTTTGCGTGGGACCCCGGCCTCGTGCAACAGCCCGACCGCCAGAGCGGCAACCATCGGCGTCTCCTCGGCCGGCTTGGCGATCACCGCGTTGCCCGCCGCGAGCGCACCCGCGACCTGGCCGACGAAGATCGACAGCGGGAAATTCCACGGGCTGATGCAGGCGACGAGCCCGAGCGACCGATGCGTCGTGTTGTCGAAGTCCTCTATGCAAAGGGCGTAGTAGCGCAGGAAATCCACCGCCTCCCTCACCTCGCCCACCGCATTGCCAAGCGTCTTGCCGGCCTCGCGGACGATCGGCCCGAGCAGCGTTGGGAGCCTTCCTTCCATCAAGTCAGCGGCCCGTCGCAACGTCTCGGCGCGCGTCGCTGGCGCCTCCTGCCAGGGCTTCGCGAGCCGGCAGGCGTCGTCCACGGCCTGCAGCGTCGCATCGGAGACGGCGCAGACGGTATCGTGTCTGTCGGCCGGATTGACGACCGGCCGTGACGACCCTTCCAGCACCTTGTCGGCCAGCACCGGCAGGGCCACGAAACCTTTCACCGAGGCTGGCAAGCTCTCTGCCAGCGAGGCCAGCACCTGCTCGTTGGCGAGATCGATGCCGCGCGAGTTGCGGCGCGCCTCGCCGAACAGATCGCGCGGCAGGGCGATGCGCGGATGCGGCGCCCCGACCGGCTGCAGTGCCCCTGCCCGCTCGACTGGATCAGCCAGCAGCGTGTCGAGCGTGACCTCGGGGTTGGCCACCTGGTTCACGAACGAGGTGTTGGCGCCGTTCTCCAGCAGGCGGCGCACCAAATAGGCAAGCAGGGTCTCGTGCGTGCCGACCGGCGCGTAGATGCGGCACGGCCGGTTGAGCTTTTCCCGCTCGACCACCTCCTCGTACAACGGCTCGCCCATGCCGTGCAGGCACTGGAACTCGTACTGGCCGGCGTAGAAATTCTGACCGGCCATTGCGTGGAGGGTGGCGAGGGTCAAGGCATTGTGGGTGGCGAACTGCGGGAAGCAGGCATCCGGTGCGGCCAAAAGCTTACGGGCGCAGGCGAGGTAGGAGACGTCGGTGTGGATGCGGCGGGTGAACACCGGGAAGCCGTCCAGCCCGTCGAGTTGGGCGCGCTTGATCTCGCTGTCCCAGTAGGCACCCTTCACGAGCCGCACCATGAGGCGCCGCTGGCTGCGGCGGCCCAGCTCGATCAGCCAATCGATCACCAGGACGGCGCGCTTCTGATAGGCCTGCACCACGAAGCCGATGCCGTTCCAGCCGGCAAGCTCGGGCTCGAAGCACAGGCGCTCCAGCAGATCGAGCGAGATCTCCAGCCGGTCGGCCTCCTCGGCATCGATGTTCAGCCCGATGTCGTACTGGCGGGCCAGCGCTGCGAGCTCCTTCAGCCGCGGGTAGAGCTCGCGTTGCACGCGCTCGAGCTGCTGGCGCGAGTAGCGTGGATGCAGTGCCGAGAGCTTTATGGAGATGCCCGGACCTTCGTAGATGCCACGGCTGCGAGCGGCCTTGCCGATCGCCTGGATGGCGCGACGGTAGGCCGCCATATAGGCGTCGGCTTGCGCGGCGGTGACCGCGGCTTCGCCCAGCATGTCGTAGGAATGGCGGAAGCCCAGCGCTTCGAGGCGGCGGCCGTTGGCTAGCGCCTCCTCGATGGTCTGGCCGGCCACGAACTGCTCGCCCATCAGACGCATGGCGAGATTGACGGCGTTGCGGATCAAGGGCTCGCCACCCTTGGCGACCAGCCGCGTCAGGGCGGCGGCGAGGCTGTGCTCGCTGCTGGTCGATGTGAGCCGTCCGGTCAGCATCAGGCCCCAGGTTGCGGCGTTGACGAACAGCGACGGGCTGTGGCCGAGATGGGCGCGCCAATCGCGCGCGCCGACCTTGTCGCGGATCAGGGCATCACGCGTCTCGTCGTCGGGAATGCGCAGCAGCGCCTCGGCGAGGCACATCAGCGCCACGCCCTCCTGGCTCGACAGCGAATATTCGTGGATTAACCCCTCGACCCCACCCGACGGGGATTTTTCCCGCAGCGCCTCGACAAGCTTCAGGGCCAGCGCGCGCGCCTTCGAGGTTTGCGCAACCGGTAACCTCGCCTGCTCGATGAGCGGCGGCACACACTGCGGCTCAGGCAGCCGCCAGGCGGCGGTGATGGCGGCGCGCAAAGGAGTCTGCGGCTGGACGGATCGGACGAGGGCTTCGAACGGCGGCATGTCGGCTGTCCCCAGATGGGCTAACATCTCACTCAAAGCAATCCTCCCCAACGCAGTTGGGGAGGTGTCGCGGTCATACCGTGACGGAGGGGTCGAGCTCATGATTCATGACCCCTCCGTCGCCGTAAGACGGCCACACCTCCCCAGCGAAGCTGGGAAGGAACATCGAGTGCAGCGACGGCTGCCTTCATCAAATCGGAGGAAGCACGCTGGCGCGAGGTCATCCGATCGGCCAATGTAGTGCTGGAGTGACGGGAGGATCCCATGGATATCCGACACGACGAGACGATCCGCGAGTTGCGTCCGCAGGCACCGCAGCATGTCTGGCCCGACGATTCGCTGGCCCGTGTCCCCTATTGGGTCTATCGCGACGAGGCCAACTACCAGCGCGAGGTGGAGCGTCTGTTCTGCGGCGCCACCTGGAACTTCGTCTGCGTGGAAGCCGACATCCCCAACAAGGGCGACTACCGCACCAACCATGTCGGCGCCATGCCGGTGATCGTGGTGCGCGGGCCAGACGGGGAGATCAATTGCTTCGAGAACCGCTGCGCGCATCGCGGGGCGCTGATTGCCTTCGACGACGGCGGCAACGTGCAGAACAACTTCAAGTGCATCTACCATGCCTGGAGCTACGACCTCGCCGGCAACCTGCGCGGCATCGCCTTCGAGCACGGCATCAATGGCCCTGATGGCGTAATGAGGGGCGGCATGCCCAAGGATTTCAGCCGCGACCAGTTCAGCCCGCGCAAGCTCAGGACTACGACGCTCGGCGGTCTGGTGTTCGCGACGCTGTCACCCGATACGCCGCCGATCGAGGACTACATCGGCAGCGACGTTCTGGGCCGTCTGAAGCGCGTGCTCAACCGCCCGATCCGCGTCATGGGCCGTTTCGTGCAGCCGCTTCCGAACAACTGGAAGCTCTACGTCGAGAACGTCAAGGACACCTACCACGCCAGCCTGCTGCACACCTTCCTGACCACCTTCCGGATCACGCGCCTGACCCAGGGCGGCGGCGTGCTGGTCAGCCCCGACGGCGGCAGCCATTCGAGCTACACCATCGCCATCCCCGAAGGCACCAACGCCACCGCCTACAAGGACCAGCAGATCCGCACCGACCAGGACGGCCGCTTCGCGCTCGCCGATCCCAGCGTGCTCGACTCGGTCGAGGAGTTCGGCGACCACATCCAGCTGCAGATCCTCTCGGTGTTCCCGAGCTTCGTGCTGCAGCAGATCTACAATTGCCTCGCGGTGCGCCAGGTGGTGCCGCGCGGACCCGACAAGATGGATCTCGTTTGGACGTATTTCGGCTTCGACGACGATACGCCCGAGATGAACCGCCGGCGCCTGAAGCAACAGAACCTGGTCGGTCCGGCCGGCTTCGTCTCCATGGAGGATGGCTGCGTCGGCGGCTTCGTGCAGCGCGGTACGGCGGCGGCCGACGACAAGGTGTCGGTCGTCGAGATGGGCGGCAGCACGGCCGAGAGCCAGGCGACGCGCGCCACCGAGGCCTCGGTCCGCGGCTTCTGGAAGGCCTACCGCCGCCACATGGGCTACTAGCTGGAGTTGCCGGGTCGATGGACGTCGCGCGCCTCGTCGAGCTCAACGCCACCTACGCCCGCGTCATCGACAACGAGCAGTTCGAGGAATGGCCCAAGCTGTTCCTCGACCCCTGCCTCTACAAGGTGACGACGGCGGAGAACGTGGCGCGCGGCCTGGAAGGCGGGCTCATATACGCCGACACGCGTGGCATGCTGGAGGACCGCATCTCCTCCCTGCGCAAGGTCAACATCTACGAGGGCCAGCGCTATCGCCACATCGTCGGCCTGCCGATGGTGCTCGGCCAGGCCAACGGCACCGCCGAGGTCGAGACGCCGTTCCTGATCGTGCGCATCATGCGCGACGGCGCCATGGACGTATTCGCGACCGGCTGCTACCGCGACAAGGTCAAGCCCGACTCAGCCGGCGCCCTGCGCTTCGAGGAGCGCGTCGTCGTCTGCGACGGCCGCCGCTTCGACACTCTGGTGGCGATCCCGCTTTAGGAAGGCAAAACGGCAGCCACGACAAGGCTGTCATCCCGAGCGAAGCGAGGGACCCTTAGGCTACGGGAAAGGTCCCTCGCTACGCTCGGGATGACAACGTGCGGTGGCTCAACCGTACACGAACGCCCTGTCGTCGAGGTCGATCGCCGGGAACTCGTTCTTCTCGCGCCAGTAGTCCTGCGTGTGCTGCCATTCGCGTTTCTCGCCGCGCTTGGGCAGCAGGTGCATGCCGCGCATGACGTAACCCGGATTGAAGTTCTCCGGGTCGATCCACGGCAGCAGCTTCATGTCCTTGTCGCCGGGCGGCAGCGCCACCTCGACCCGCCGCGCCTGCTTGTCCTTCATGTGGCCGAGCAGGCGGCAAACGAAATCGGCCACCAGGTCGGCGCGCAGGGTCCAGCTGGCGCGGAAATAGCCGAACACCCAGGCCATGTTGGGCACGCCGGTGAACATCATGCCGCGATAGGTCACGGTCTGCGAGAAATCGAGCGGCTTGTCGTCGATCGCGAAGGCGATGTCGCCCAGCACGTTGAGATGGAAACCGGTCGCCGTGACGATGATATCCGCTAAAAGCTCCTTGCCGGACTTGAGCTTGATGCCCTTTTCGGTGAAGCGCTCGATCTCGTCGGTGACGACCGAGGCCTTGCCCTTGCGGATACCGCGGAACAGGTCGCCGTCCGGCACGAAGGCGATGCGCTGGCGCCATGGCCGGTAGCTCGGCGTGAAGTGCGTGGCGATGTCGTAGTCCGGGCCGAGATAGGCGCGCACGCCGCCTAAAAGCTCCTCCCTCACCTTCTCCGGCTCTTCGAAGGAGCGGCGGGTGAATTCCGACTGATCGCGCAGGATGCGCCGCCGCACGATCTCATGGATCCAAGTCTCGTCGACTTCGAGCTGGCGCAGCTGGTCGGCGAGGTCGTTGGCGTTGCGCGCCGGGATGAAATAGGTCGGCGAGCGCTGCAGCATCGTGACGTGCTCGCAGTCGTCGGCGATCGCCGGCACCAGCGTGGCCGCTGTCGCGCCGGAGCCGATCACGATCACCCGCTTGCCTTTGTAGTCGAGATCCTCGGGCCAGACCTGGGGATGCACGATGCGGCCCTTGAAGTCGGCCATGCCCTCCCATTCAGGCGTGTAGCCCTCGGAATGCCGGTAGTAGCCCTGGCACATCCACAAGAACCCCGCGGTGAGGCGGAACGGCGCGCCCGTGTCGGTGCGCTCGCCTTCGATGGTCCAGCGATTGTCGGCGCTCGACCAGCGCGCCCTCTCGATGCGATGGCGGTAGCGGATGTGGCGCGCGAGGTCGTTCTCCTCGATCACCTCGCCCATGTAGTCGAGGATTTCCCGAGCAGTGGCGATCGGCTTGCCGGTCCACGGCTTGAAGCGATAGCCGAAGGTGAAGAGGTCGCTGTCCGACCGGATGCCGGGATACTTGTGGGTGATCCAGGTCCCGCCGAAGCTCTCCTGCGTCTCGAGCACCACGAAGCTGGTGCCGGGGCACTGGTGCGTCAGGTGATACGCGCCGCCGACGCCGGAAATCCCGGCGCCGACGATCAAGACGTCGAAATGCTCGATGGTCTGCGACGGTGAGGGCGCCAGCACGGCGGCGATATCGGGCATAGAGGGTCGGTCCTTAGGATGAGGCCAGCAGCTTAACGACGATTCGAGCGGCTTCCTTAAACCAGATCAACGCGGCAGTCCGCCGCCCTGATCTACGGAGCCGACAGCAGCGAGGTGATCGCCTTGATCTTTCCCAGGCTACCGCATGGGTAGTCCGACTTCGGCAGGGTATCGGCGACCTGACGCATGAGTTGCCGCAACCCTTCCGACGTCGTGGACGAAAGTTCCTGGGCCGAGCGATGTTCCCCAAGGAACGCGGCAAAATTGGCCGCTCGAACAGATGGCGAGCCATTTGGCGTCGCCAGCGCCCAGATAAGGTAAACGCAACGCGCGATCTTGCTGTCCGGAATAGCCTGCGCGTCGAGCGGCGGCGCGATCTTGCGCAAGACCTCCTGCGCGTCCTCGTAACGTTTGGAGACGATAAGAGCCAGAGCAAAGTTCTGCTGAGTCAATGCGTCGTCACGAAGAGCATTGGCAGTGGCCATGTCCGCGAGTGCGCCGTCAGAGTCGCCGAGCTGCATCTTGGCGAATGCCATGGCTTCCAGGACGCCCGCATAGGGATAGGTCTCGATCAGAGCTTTGCCCGATTGCTCTGCCCATACTCGCGCGGCTTCTCCTTCTTTGATCGCCTCTTGCGGCCGATCGAGCAGAACGAGTGCGGCGATCACGTTGCTCCAAGGACTGAGGTTCGGATGCCCACTAAACGATATGGCCGTGCGCCATGTTTCTAGCGCGCCCCCATAATCATGCTTGTAGTAGTACGCGTTACCACTGTTCATGAGGGCGCTCATCCGAAGCGCATCGGTAGCTAAGGGACTGGTGGAAGTACTCACCTGTTTATATAGATCAATCGCCTTCGCAAACGGTGACGTAATGCCTTCCATCGCTGGTAAGGTAACAAAACCGGCATTCTGCTGGGCGCTCTGGCCAAACATCGAATAAGCCTCGGCCAACGCATGAAGACGAAGTGGATGCCTCCCCCAGTCACCTTCGGAATCCGCTTCGAGAGCACGCACAAGTATTCGAGCCCGTTCGCCGGACAAAGTCCTCTTGCCCGCATTCACCGCGTTGCGCTCCGCGAAGACCTCGACGACTTTCGTAAGTCGAGCCGCGAACTCAGGATCTGCCACACGGATTGAAGCGATCTTGTCGCGCACGATCGTGAGATCGTCCGAACTTCCGCCAAGAAGCAGATTGGCCATCTTCTCGTAGGCAGGTGGGGTCGACCTTAGCAAGGTCCAAGCACAGTAAACGACGAAGGCGCTGGAAATGACCAGCGTGGCTATCATCATTCGCCAGGACTGAAAGAATCTGTTTCTGGCGAACGAGATGACTGTCCTCGGAACGTCAGCCAGGGCAACCCCCGTAACAAAGGCAATGACGTAGGTGCCGAGGAAGATCGCCGCAGGCGGAATGGCGAGCTTTATCGATGCAAGGTAGGACGAAAGTGGAGTAAAATAGTCCTCCGTCTCGTGGTGAAGCAGCAGGATACTAGTGACGGTGACGATCGCGAACGCGATGAGAGTCGAAAGCTGAAGCAGTCCGAGGGGATCCAGAACTCGGGACAGCCATGCAGCAGCGTGTCTTACTAGAGTCGGACGAGGAACAGCAGCCTTCGACGCGATTGCCGCGTCTCGGCTTTCACCTCCTCCGGGTTCGCTTGTCGTTTCAGACAAGGCGGCCAGCCTCCACAACCGATAAGAGAATCAGATCGTAAGTTTTGCGCAATCGCAGGTCAATCTACCGACCCTATTGCTCTCGATGCCGCGTCAAAGCTTTACAACCTTAGCATGCAAGACCGCAGAACGACCACCGCGGACCGCCTCCAGGCACCTTGCAATGGCACCTTCGACGTCAGCCGGCTCGCTCACCAGCTCGCCATGCGCCCCGGCCGCCTCGGCGATCTTGGCGAAGTCCATGGCCGGTCCGAAGGCGGCGCCGAAGTCGCTGCTCGCCTTGGCCTCGCCGGCCGGATAGACGCGCAAGGTCGCCTCCTTCACCGCGGCCCAACCCGAGTTGTCGAGCACGACGGCGAAGATCGGCAGGCCGTATTTCTGCGACACCGCAAGGACCGATTGCGGGTTGGAGAAATAGAACGTGCCGTCGCCCATGATCGGCATGACGACGCGGTCCGGCATCGCGAGCTTCAGCCCGAGGGCGACGCTGGGCGAGAAGCCCAGGCCCGCGCCGGCCAGGCCGACCAGGCTGCCGGCCGTGGTGCGCGGCATCTGCTGAAGCACCACGGGAATGTTGCGGATCGCTTCGTTGATCACGATGTCCGACGGACCCAGCGCCTTGTTCAGCTCTGCGCACAGGAAATGGGTGTTGATCTCGCCCGCCACACCGGGATCGGCGGCGAGCCTGGCGGCCTGCTCGCGGCGCGCCATCCCCTCCTCGGCCATCGCCTCGACCCGCGCCGCGGCCCGCGCCTTGAAGCCGTCATCGGCCTTGGCCTTGAGCGCAGCCAGCAGGTCGGCGAAGAAGCGGCAGCTGTCGCCCTGCAGGCGCAGGTTGGCCGGGAAGGTCCACATCGGGAAGCCGCGCTTGTCGGCATCGACGTCGACATGCGCCCACCAGGTCGACGGATTGTCCGGCATGTCCTTGGGAATCCACGGCACGTCGACATCGACCAGCAGCCCGAGGTCGGCCTCGGCCAGCGCCCTGGTCGGCACGAAACCGCCATGGCACCGCGAATCGTGCGGCAGGTTGAGGTGGACCGGACTGAACTCGACCACGCGGATTCCGGCAAAGCGCGCCAGCTCGTCGAGCAGCGCAACCGCGGCGTGATTGCGGCCGGCATAGGCGGTGATGAGGAGCGGCCGCTCTGCCGCCAGCAGTCGGTCCGCAATGACGCCGACCGAGTGCGAATCGACGGCGCCGATGCCCGCCGGGCCGAAGCGGTCCTCGGGGTAGGCGCGGATCTGCCCTTCCGACCACAGCTCGGTCAGCGTCTCGCGCGGGAAGGTCATGTACACCGGCCCCTTGGGGTCGCTCATCATCACCGTGTGGGCGCGGCGCAGCGCCTCTTTGGCGACCACGCCGGAGGGCAGGTTGTATTCCCACTTGATGTAGGGCCGCACGATGCTCGTCTGGTCGAACGGCTCCTGCACGAAATGCACGTAGGTATCACGCGTGCCCAAAAGCTCGCCGCGCGTGGTGTAAGGGGCGCGGCCCGCCATCAGCAGCACCGGGAGTCGGGCGCGGCAAAGGTTGTGCAGCGCCATCGCCGAGTTCGCGGTGCCGGCATCGACATGCACGATGACGCCCTGCCCGCGTCCGGTGGCAAGCGTGTAGCCCGCCGCCATGTGCACCGCCGTGATCTCGTGCGGGCAGATGATGGTCTGCGGTGCCTTGCGGCTCTCGCGCTTGAAGGCGGCCATGGCCTCGATCAGCGGCGCGTGGTCGGTGCCGAAGTTGCAGAACAGATAATCGAGGCCGATCTCGTTCAGGCCCTCGAGAAAGTAGTGCGCCGCCGAATGGCGGGCCTCGTTGCCGGCATCCATGCTGCTGTCCATGAGGCTTCACTCCAGCTTGATGTTGGCGGCGGCCGCTACCGCCTTCCAGCGCGCGGTGTCGCGCGCAATGAGCTCGCGATATTCATCGGTCGTGGTGCTGCGCGCCGTGACGGCGATCGCGGCCAGCGCCGACTGCACGTCGACCTGGACCAGGACTTGGCGAATGGCGCGCTGCAGGCGATCGACGATCTCGGCCGGCGTGTGCATCGGCGCCACGATGCCGGTCCAGAGGGAAATCTCCATGTCGGGCACGCCAGCTTCGGCAAACGTCGGGACATCGGGAAAGCCGGTGCTGCGCGTTGCCGCGGTGAGGGCGAGCGCACGCAACTTTCCTGATTTGAGCGGGCCCGACATCGGGCCGGAATCGGCGATGGTCATCAGCACCTGGCCTGACGCGACGGCCTGCACGACGTCGCCGCTGCCGCGGTAGGGGATGTGCTGGAATTTCGCGCCCGTTCGCTGGTTGAAGAGCTCGGCCGCGAGCTGCAACGGCGCGGCGCTCGACGCGTAGTTGGCAAGCTTGGGATGGGTTCGTCCGTAGTCGACCAGCTCGCGCACCGATTTCACCGGTTGCTCGGCAGCCACCGCCAGCAGCAGCGGGAACTCGGCGAGCAGCGAGATCGGCGTGAAATCGCGCTCGGGCGAATAGCTCAAGGTGGCGTAGACAGCGGGGTTGACGGTCATCGGCCCGCTCGGCGCGATGAACAGCGTGTAGCCATCGGCGGGCGCCTTCGCGACCAGCTCGGCCGCCACGATCGACTGCGCGCCGGGCTTGTTGTCGACGATCACCGGCTGACCGAGCTTCTCCTGCAGCTTGGCCGCCACGATGCGCGCGATGAGGTCGTTGCCGCCGCCCGGCGTGTAGCCGACGACGAGGCGGATCGGCCGCGTCGGATAATTTTCTGCCTCCGCTCCCTGGGTGAGCCCGATGACGCCCAGCAGAACGACAAGCACCAGCCGTTTCATGCCGACTGCCCCTCGTCGTAAACGACGTGTTCGGTATTGAGCCACAAGGGCGAGTGCGCAAGATCGATGAACTTCGCCTCGTCCTCGAGCAGCAGCCGACTCGCTTCGCGTCCCTCCGCCGTCCTGCCGGACGCGCGGAAGCTCGCCTCGCTCTCCCACCACAACTCGGCGACCCCATCATACGGCTCAGGCGCGCCACGCACCTTCCGCATGCCCTCGCCCAACGGGTCCGACCGCCGATGAACCTGCACATAGCGCACCATGCCGAGCGCCGGCTGCAGCCGCCGCACCAGCGGTCCGTGCTTGTTCAACCAATAGTCCTGGAATTCCGCCAAGCCGAGCGGCGGCAGCCGTCGCAGGCAGAACGTCAGTTTAAGCACGGCGCTTCCTCTCGTTTTCCTTCATCTTACCGGAAGAACGTCTGCGATCGCCAGCGCTTGCGCACCGGCATATGGGCGCCCATATTCTCGTCGCCATACTTCTGGTCATCGATGAAAACCACGATCGACATTTCCGATACGCTATTGCGGGAAGCCAAGAAATTGGCGGCCCGCGAAGGGGTTACGCTCAGGACGCTGGTGGAGCGTGGCCTGCATCGCGTCGTCGCCGAAACCAAGCAAACTCCGCGGTTCAAGCTGCGTCGTGCTTCCTTCAAGGGGAAGGGACTGCAGGCCGATGTGCGCGATGCGTCGTGGGAGACGATCCGCGACTTGGCGTACGAGGGTCGCGGCAGTTGATCGCTGTCGACACCAATGTCCTCGTCTACGCGCATCGCGAGGACTCCCCTTTCCATCAACAAGCCGCGGGACGCATTGCCGAACTGGCGGAAGGGGTGGCGGCATGGGCAATCCCCTGGCCTTGCATCCACGAGTTTCTGTCGATCGTAACGCACCCGAAAATCTACGCACCTCCCACCCCGCTCGAACGCGCCCTGGACCAACTGGACGCTTGGCTGCAGTCACCGACCCTAACGTTGTTGGCGGAGACGCAGGACTACTTGACGACACTGCGCAGACTGTTGCTCAGCGGTCGCGTGAGTGGTCCGAAGGTTCACGATGCGCGTATCGCAGCGCTATGCCAGCAGCACGGCGTCCGCGAACTGTGGTCCATAGACCGAGATTTCGGGCGGTTTCCGGCACTATCCGTAGTCAATCCGCTCGCCTCCCGCTGATCGCAGCCGGCAGCGCCCGCAGTTATGGAGCGCGCGCATGAGCACCCTTCCCGTCGACGAAGCGCTGCCGCGGCTCAAGGAGGCGCTGCGCGTGCACAACGCCGCCGTGCTGGTGGCGCCGCCGGGCGCGGGCAAGACGACGCGCGTGCCGCTCGCCTTGCTCGACGAGCCGTGGCTCGCCGGCGGCAAGATCGTCATGCAGGAGCCGCGGCGGCTCGCGGCGCGCGCGGCGGCGCGGCGCATGGCCGCCACCTTGGGCGAGAGCGTGGGCGAGACGGTGGGCTATCGCGTGCGGCTCGACAGCAAGGTCGGCCCGCGCACGCGTATAGAGGTCGTGACCGACGGCCTCTTCCTGCGCCGCCTGCAGGACGATCCTTCGCTCGAGGGCGTGGGCTGCGTGATCTTCGACGAGCTGCACGAGCGCGGCCTGGAGACCGACCTCTCGTTCGCGCTGGTGCGCGAGGCGCAAGTCGCGTTGCGCGAGGACCTGCGCATGGTCGCGATGTCGGCGACGCTCGATCCCGGACCCGTGGCGGAACGCCTCGGCGGCGCACCCATCGTCGAAAGCGCCGGCCGCATGTTCCCGGTCGAGACGCGCTACCTGGAGCGCGAACCGATTGGCCGCATCGAGGACGCGGTGACGAGCGTGATCCGCCGTGCCCTCGCCGAGGAGCACGGCAGCGCGCTCGCCTTCCTGCCGGGCATTGCCGAGATCCGTCGCGTCGCCGAGCGGCTTGGCGACCTCGGGCGCGAAGTCGACGTGGCGCCGCTGTACGGTGACCTGTCGCCCGCCGAGCAGGATCGCGCGATTGCGCCCGCGCCGAGCGATCGCCGCAAGGTCGTCCTCGCCACCTCGATCGCCGAGACCAGCCTCACCATCGAAGGCGTGCGGCTGGTCATCGATTCCGGCCTGATGCGCCTGCCGCGCTTCTCGCCGCGCTCGGGCATGACCCGGTTGGAGACCATGCGCGTGAGCCAAGCCTCGGCCGAGCAGCGGCGCGGTCGTGCCGGCCGGCTCGCGCCCGGCGTCTGCTATCGGCTGTGGACCGAAGAGGCACAGCGCGGGCTCCTGCCATTCACGCCGCCCGAGATCCTCGACGCGGACTTAGGCCCCCTGGCGCTCGAGCTCGCGGTCTGGGGCGCGCGCGAGGCCGACCTGCCCTGGCTCACCGCGCCGCCCGCCGCTGCGCTCGCCAGCGCGCGCAGCCTGCTGACCGACCTCGCCGCCATCGACGAGACAGGCGCCATCACGCCGCATGGCCGCGCCATGGCGAGCCTCGGCCAGCATCCGCGGCTCGCCCATCTCGTGCTGAAGGGCCGCGCGCTCGGCCAACCGCGGCTGGCGGCGCTCTTGGCGGCAATCCTGAGCGAGCGCGATTTCCTGCGCCTGCCGCCCGGCCAGCGCGATGTCGATTTGCGGCACCGGGTCGACGTCGCGCTCGCCGGCGGGCGCGACAGCGCGCCGCGCCTCATCCTCGAAGCCGCGCGACGGCTCACGCCGGCGCGCTCGAACGAGACGCCCGACGTCGGCCGCACCGGCGAACTTTTAGCGCTCGCCTATCCGGATCGCATCGGCCGGCGCCGCTCGGGCACCACGGGACGCTACCTGCTGTCGGGCGGACGTGGCGCCTCGTTGCCGGAAGGCGATCCGCTGGGCAATGAAGAGTTCCTGGTCGTGGCCGACCTCGACGGCACGGCGCAGGAGTCGCGGATTTTCCTCGCCGCGCCGATCGCCGCTGCGGACATCGAAGAGGCTTATGCCGCGCGCATCGTCGACGAGGAGATCGTGCAATGGAGCGACCGGCACGGCGCCGTGCTGGCGCGCCGCCGGCGCCGGCTCGGGGCGCTTATCCTCGACGACAAGCCGCTCGCCAATCCCGACCCCGAGACGGTTCGCGGCGCCATGCTCGACGGCATTCGCAGGCTTGGCCTGGCGGCGCTGCCGTGGACCGACGACGTCGCGAAGTGGCGGCAGCGGGTGGCTTTCCTGCGCCGCCTGGACGACAGCTGGCCGGACCTGTCGGACGAGGCGCTGCTGGCGTCGCTCGAGGACTGGCTTGGGCCGTTCCTGGCCGGCGTGTCGCGCAGGGATCACTTGGCCCGCATCGATCTCGGCGCCGCCCTGCGGGCCTTGCTGCCCTGGGAGAGGCAGCGCCTGCTCGACCGGCTTGCACCGACGCACATCGAGGTGCCGAGCGGCTCGCACATACAAGTCGACTACGACAATCCCGCCGAGGCCACGCTCTCAGTGCGTCTGCAGGAGATGTTCGGGCTTTTGGACACGCCGCGCATCGCCGACGGCGGGGTGCCGCTGACGCTGCATTTGCTCTCGCCGGCGCGACGGCCGGTGCAGGTGACCCGCGACCTCGCGAGCTTCTGGGCCAACGGCTACCCAGCGGTGAAGGCGGAGCTCAAGGGGCGCTATCCCAAGCACTACTGGCCGGACGATCCGCTGGTCGCCGAGCCGACCGCCCGGCTGCGGCCAAGGCGTTCATGAGGACTTGGCTTGCCGGACCGCGGAGCTCCAGCCCCGCTCATGGTCATGCGAACCGCGCGCGTCTCGCGCGCCTCGTGAGGCATGAGCGCGCAAGATGCGCGCGGTCCAGAAGAAGCGGGCCTGGAGACCCGCGGTCCTATGATACCCTGCGATGGACCGCGAGCCAGACCGTTGGCCGCTCGGCATCCGTCTGCTCGACGCGATGACGCACATGGGCGGGAATCTCGATCCAGTCGCCGGGCTGCATCACCACCTGTCGGTTGCCCTCCGCGAAGCGCAAGACCGCCGAACCGGCCAGCAGGAGCACGAACTCGTCGTCCGGCTGGTCGTACCAGAAGCCGGCCGGACTCGCCTGGCCGGTCGAGACGACGCGCTCGATTCGGACGCCCTTTCGCTCGACCAGGACCTCCAAAAGCTCTTGGGCGCTCCGAAGCGGCAGCTTATCGAATAGGTTGCCGCTCAGGACCGCCGACATGGGCTAGCTAGGCCTCGTGGATCAGTCGGCCGATGGCCCGCCGAACGACCGGCATCATGAAGTACATGGTCGGGGCGGCGATCGCCCAGGAGACCATCCAAGAAGCCATCCAATTCCGGATCATGGCGGTGTCCCAACCCAGCACGCGCCAGGTCGAGACGCCTGAAACCAGGAAGGTCATGAAGAAGCTGGTGCCCGCCGCCAGCGCGGCACGATGGAAATGTGGGGGTAGCTTGCGCAACGGCAGTCCTTCACTTGCGCGCCGACAGTATGGTACGGGCGAAGCTCCCGTCCATCGTGCTCCCGGAACACCCCATGTCGCCCGCCCTCCCCTTCCAGACCGCCAAGCAGCTCGCGAGCGCGGTGCGCAAGAAGAAGATCGGCTGCCTCGAGCTGCTCGACCTCTACCTGGCTCGCGTCGAGCAGCACAATCCGGCCCTGAACGCCATCATCGCCATGGACGTCGAGGGTGCGCGCAAGCGGGCCAAGGCGGCCGACCGGGCGGTGAAGGCCGGCAAGAAGCTCGGGCCGCTGCACGGCGTGCCCATGACCATCAAGGAGTCCTACGACGTCGCGGGCTATCCCACGACCTGGGGCTTTCCACCGCTCAAGAACCACAAGGCGGAAGCCAATGCGCTGGTCGCCCAGCGCATGATCGACGCCGGCGTGACCCTGTTCGGCAAGACCAACGTGCCACTGATGCTGGCCGACTACCAGAGTTTCAACGAGATCTACGGCACCACCAACAATCCGTGGGACCCGAGCCGCGGGCCAGGCGGCTCCTCGGGCGGCTCGGCCGCGGCGCTGGCCGCGGGCCTGACCGGCATCGAGGCGGGCAGCGACATCGGCTCGTCGATCCGCAATCCCGCCCACTATTGCGGCGTTTACGGCCACAAGCCGACCTGGGACATCGTCAGCCCCAAGGGTCATGCGATCGGCGGCCGCATCTCGGAGGCCGACATCGCCGTGGTCGGGCCGTTGGCGCGCGGCGCGGAGGACCTCGAGATCGCCCTCGACGCGATGGCGGGGCCCGACGAGATCGACGGGCGCGGGTGGCGGCTCGCCCTGCCGCGCCCCGAGAAGAAGCGCCTGCGCGACTACAAGGTTGCGGTGCTGCTCGACGACCGCCACGCCGAGGTCGACCAGTCCGTGCAGGACGCGATCCAGAAGCTCGCCGACTTCCTGGCCAAGAACAAGGTCAAGGTGAGCGACAAGGCTCGTCCGGCCTTCGACACGGCCGAGTCGCAGGAGGTCTATCTGCGCCTGCTGCGCGCGGCGACGTCGGCGCGCATGCCGGACGACGAATACGAGCAGGCGCGCGCTCTGCTCGCGACGCTGCCGGCCGAGGACAAGGGCACGCTGGCGCAGATGCTGCGCGGCATCGTGCTGACGCACCGCGACTGGCAGGCGCTGAACGAGCGCCGCCACCGCATGCGGCTGGCATGGGAAGCCTTCTTCGGCGACTACGACGTGATGCTCTGCCCGGTCGCGGCGACCGCGGCCTTCCCGCACGACCACGATCCCGACCGCGTCAAGCGGACCCTCGTCGTCAACAACAAGAAAGTGCCGTCGTTCGATCAACTGTTCTGGGCAGGCTACTCGGGCGTGACCTATCTGCCCTCCACCGCCGCGCCGATCGGCGAGTCGAGCGATGGCCTGCCGATCGGCGTGCAGATCATCGGCCCGCAGTACGGCGATTATTCGACCATCGGCTTCGCCAAGCTGCTGGAGAAGGAGTACCGCGCTTTCGTGCCGCCGCCCGCCTACGCCGCCTGAGTCCGATCACGAGCCGTTTAGCATGAGCCACGACATCGACCTCAAGAAGCACATCCGTTCGATCCCGGATTTCCCCAAACCGGGCATCCTGTTCTACGACATCTCCACGCTGCTGGCGCATGCCAAGGCCTGGCATGCCACCATCGAGCGCATGGCCGATACCATTCGGCCCTACAAACCCGACATTCTGGCGGGCATCGAATCGCGCGGCTTCCTGCTGGCGGCGCCGCTGGCGCTGGCGCTGGGCACCGGCTTCGTGATGCTGCGCAAGCAGGGCAAGCTGCCTGGCACCACGGTGCGCCACACCTACGCGCTGGAATACGGCACCGACACCATCGAGATCCAGCAGGATGCCGTGCACAAGGGCACGCGGGTCGTGCTGGTCGACGACCTTCTCGCCACCGGCGGCACGATGGCCGCGGCGGTGACGCTGTTGGAAAGCGTGGGCGGCTTCGTGCCGGCGGCCGCCTGCATCATCGAGCTGACCTTCCTCGAAGGACGCAAGCGGTTGAAAGTCCCCGTCGAGACGCTACTCCAATACGACAGCTGAGGACCAGCCGGCCCACACGTTCTGTCATCCCGAGCGCAGCGAGGGATCCTTAAGGCACCAGGAAGGATCCCTCGCTTCGCTCGGGATGACAGGAGTGCGCTCGGGATGACAGGCGGGTCGTGCTACATACCCAACAAGGGAAGGAAACAAGGACCAATGGTGTCCATTCCGGAGTGCTTTTCCGAGAGCTACGCCGAGGCGCGGCCGAAGTTTTGCGCGGCTGCGGCCGCCGCCGGCGGTGCGCTGCGCTCGTGGCTCAACCCCAAGGCCCGGGGTCCCAACGGCGAGGCACTGTTTCTCGACACGGCCCGCTTCGGCCCCGCCGATGCCGAAAACATGCTGGTGCTGATCGCCGGCACGCACGGCGTCGAGGGTCACTGCGGCTCGGGTGCCGAGATCGCCTGGCTGCGCATGGGCGGCCCCGCGAGGCTGCCGCAGGATACCGGGTCTCTCTTGATCCACGCCATAAACCCCTACGGCTTCGCCTGGTCGCGGCGGGTGACTGAGGACAACGTCGACCTCAATCGCAACTTCGTCGACCACGACAAGGCCTACCCGATCAACGCCGGCTATGAGGAGATCGCCGCAGCCGTCGTGCCGCAGCAATGGGATGACGCGAGCCATGCGGCGACGGCGCGCGTCTTCGACGCCTATGCCCAGACGCACGGCGCGTACGGCCTGCAGGGTGCGATCAGCAGCGGTCAGTACACGCATCCCGACGGCGTCTTCTTCGGCGGCCACAAGCCGACCTGGAGCAACCGCGCGATCCGTGCCATCGCCCGCACCGAGCTCTGCGCTGCGCGTCGCGTGGGCGTGATCGACTTCCACACCGGGCTCGGCCCGTTCGGCCATGGCGAGCTGATCTGCGCCGTGGCGCCCAGTGCAAAGTCGTTCGCCCGCGCCCGCGCCTGGTACGGCGACGAGATGACGTCGCCTGAAAGCGGGACGTCGACCTCGGCGGTCGTGGTCGGCGTCATGACCGATGCGTTCCCGCAGGAGCTGCCCGACGCCGAGGTCACCTCGGTCGCCATCGAGTACGGCACTTACGCCGTGCCGGACGTGCTGAACGCCGTGCGCGCCGACAACTGGCTGCATCAGAAGGGTGACATGAGCTCCGCGCAGGGCAAGGCCATCAAGGCCGACATCAAGGAACGGTTCTTCCCTTCCGGCGACAAATGGCGCGAGATGGTCTGGCAACGCGCCGACCAGACCATCGGCTGGGCTCTCAAGGGTCTCACCGGATGAGCCTCGAGGCGCCGACCGCGAATGCGGCGCGCCAGCGGCTGCGGCGGGTATTGCAGACGACGCCGCTGTTCCGTGATCTCGACAACCAACGCCGCGAGGCGATCGAAAGCCAGCTCAGCTTGCTCGTCCTGCCGGGCGGCGCACCGCTGTTCCATCCCGGCGAGCTGGCCGACGCGGTCTACGTGCTGGCGAGCGGCTGTCTCGGCGTGTTCCGCCACGATGCCGACGACGCCGCCGACCAGCCGGTCCTGATCGCCGAGGTCACGCCGGGCAACATCGTCGGCGAGATGTCGGTGCTGTCGCAAGGCAAGCGCATGCGCAGCGTCGCCGCCCTGCGCGACAGCGAGGTGTGGCGGCTGAGCCAGGCCGACTTCCACGCCCTCACGCGCGACCAACCCGCGGTGCTGCCGGCCCTGATGCGCAGCGTCGTCGAGCGCAACGCCATGGAATGGGGCGAGCATCGCCGCCAGCCGCGCACATTCGCCATCCTGCCGACCGGGCCCGACGTGCCCGCTGCCCGCTTCGCCGTCCTGCTGTCGTCGGCGCTCGGGCGCATCGGCACCCAGGTGCAGATGCTCGGCCCCGAGTCGCTCGGGCGGGACCCCGAATGGTTCGCACGCTGCGAGATGGACTCGACCTTCGTCCTCTACCGCGCCGATCCTACTGCGACGGAATGGACAGAGCTCTGCCTGCGCCAGGCCGACTGCCTGGTCGTCGTGCGCAATGCCGACAAGAACCTGCCGACGCGCGTGCCGTTCGAGGTCGAGGCGGCGCAGCCCGGCGCCGTGTTCCACCGCCGCCGCGAGCTGGTGCTGCTGCACGAAGGCCACGATCCCGCCCCGGGCTCGACGACACCGATGCTGGCGGGCGGCCTGTACGGGCAGCACCATCAAGTGCGGGTCGACATCCATTCCGACTTCGATCGCCTGGCACGGCTGCTGACCGGCCATGCGGTGGGCGTCGTCATGGCGGGCGGCGGCGCGCGCGCTTTCAGCCATATCGGCGTTGCACGGGCGCTGCGTACATCGGGCGTGCCGATCGATCTGGTCGGCGGCACCAGCATGGGCGCGATCGTCGCTGCAGGGCTCGCCGCGCGCTGGCCGGAGGAGCAGATCATCGCCCAATTCCGCCATGCCTTCGTGGAGAGCAATCCGCTCAGCGACTACACATTGCCCTTCATCTCGCTGTTCGCCGGGCGGCGGGTGACCCGCCTCCTGCGCGAGACGTTCGGCGAGCGGGACATCGAGGATCTGGTGCTGCCGTTCTTCTGCGTGACGGCCAACCTCACGACCGCGCTGGCCGACATCCACAGCGTAGGCCGCCTGTGGCGCTGGCTGCGCGCCTCGGTGGCGATCCCCGGCGTCATCCCGCCGTTCAACGAAGCGGGCGAGGTCCATGTCGACGGCGGCGTCATCGACAACTTCCCGGTCCGCGCCATGCACCGGCTGGGGCGCGGACTCACAGTCGGGGTCGGGATCGACACCAGCGGCGCGCTGGCTGCGGGCGCCGACGTCACCGAGCCGTGGTCGGCCTGGCAGTTCTTCCGCCGTTTGATCTGGAAGCGCAACGAAACGCTGCCGATCCCGTCGATCGTGCGCATCCTGCTGCGCTCGGCGCTGGTCGCGAGCGCGGCGCGCGCCACGGAGGAGCGTGCCCTCGCCGATCTGCTGATCGTGCCGCCGATGACGCACATCGACCTCCTGGACTGGACGGGCTTCGAAACCGCGATCGAGATCGGCTATCGCACGACGATGGAAGCGCTCGACAAGGCGCGCTCCCTGCCGCTTGGCGCGCGAGTGTTCCTCGCCTGAGAGGTTGACGTATTTTACCGTGCGGTTAATAAAGACCGCGATGCCGTCGGACCGTCTGACCGCGACTCTCCATGCGCTTGCCGATCCCACGCGGCGCGCCATCCTGGCGCGGCTGGCGCTGGGCGAAACGTCGGTCGGCGAGCTCGCCGAGCCGTTCGACATGACGCTGCCCGCCATCTCCAAGCACCTGAAGGTGCTGGAGCGCGCCGGCCTCATCAGCCGCGGCCGCGACGCGCAGCGGCGGCCGTGCCGCCTCGAGGCGGCGCCGCTGCGGGAGCTGTCGGACTGGGTGACCGACTATCGCGGGTTCTGGGCGCAGCGGCTCGATCGGCTCGATGATTACCTGAAGAAGGCGCAAGCCAAGAGAAAGAGCCATGGCCGCAAAGGCAAGTGACACGCGGCCGGCCGAGGTTCGCGACTTCACGCTGGTGCGCCGCTTCGCGGCGCACCGCGAGCTGGTGTTCGCTGCCTTCATCGAGCCCGAGCGCATGCAGCACTGGTGGGCGCCCAAGGGCTTCAGCATGCTTTCATGCTCGCTCGATTTGCGCGAGGGCGGCGCCTGGCGCATGCGCATCCGCTCGGACGAGACCGGCGCGGTACAGACCGAGGTCGGGGTTTACCGCGAAATCCGACCGCCGGAGCGGCTGGCCTTCACCCATGCGTGGGTGCGCGCCAACGGCACGCTGACGCAGCCGACCCTGGTCACCGTGCGTTTCACCGAACGCGGCGATGCGACGGAGGTCAGCTTCAGGCAGGAGGATTTCGCCAATGCACGAACCTGCCAGTCGCACGAGACCGGCTGGACGAGCTCGCTCGAGCTGTTGACCGAGTATTTCGACGGAAGGAAGCCCTGATGAACGAGCAGCATCTCGCGACCCTGACCGACCTCAATCACCACTACGTGCGTTCGGTCGACGAGGCCGACGTCGCCTGGTTCGACAAGCATCTCGCCGCCGATTTCATGAATACCAATCCCGATGGCACCCTGATTGACCGCACTGCCTTCCTGGCGCAGATCGGCCGCGGCTCGCCCGTGAAGGACATTCGCGAGCACGACGTGAAGATCCGCCTGCTCGGCACCTTCGCCATCATCCACGCGCGCACGAGCTACACGAAGCCTGACGGCGCCATGGGCGCGGGCTGGTACACCGACGACTGGCAATTGCGGCCCGAAGGCTGGCGCTGCGTTTCGGCCCACGTCAGCCGTTCCTGATCCGACGCAAGACAGGTGACTGTCGCCGTCGTCGACACGGCGCCCGCCGCCTGGAGGGTGGTGTTCGCCTGCTTCGTCTCGGCGGTGTTCGCCTGGGGCTTCGGCTTCTATGCGCACGGCATCTACCTCGTCGAGCTGCGCACCAAGCTCGGCTGGCCCACCGGCCTGATCTCGTCGGTGATCACCGGCCACTACGTGCTGGGCGCCCTGCTCCTGCCGCGCATCGCCGATGCCATCGGCCGCTTCGGGCCGCGCGCAGTGCTTCTCGGCGGGCTCGCGATCACCGGCGGGCCGCTGCTCCTGCTGCCGTCCGTCGAGGAGCCTTGGCAGCTCGCCGTGCTGTACGCGCTGATGGCGGCCGGTTGGAACGCCACCAGCGTCGCGCCGATCGCCGCCACCATCGGCCAGTGGTTCGACCGTCGCCGCGGCCTGGCGTTGAACCTGGCGCTGAGCGGCGCCACGGTCGCGGGTCTCGTCGTGGCGCCCACCCTGCTCGCGCTCATCCCGCGGCTGGGGTTCGCGCAAGCCGAGCGGCTGGCGGTGATCGTCGGCCTCGGCCTCGCGGCGGCCGCCGTGGCGAGCTTCGTGCGCCGCGGACCGCTTCTGGCGCGCAGCGAGGCCGCACCGCGCCGCGCGAGTCTCGCGACGCTCCGCGATTGGCGCTTCTGGGGCATCTCGGCCGCCTTCGCGTTCGCGCTGCTGTCGCAGGTCGGCTTCCTCACCCATCTCGTCCCCCTGCTGCATGACCGCCCGCATATCGACCCGAGCCTGGCCGTAGCGATCAATGCCGTGGCTGCCCTGGTCGGGCGAGTGGTGCTGGGCTTCGTGATCGATCGCTTCGAACCGCGCCGTGCGGCAGCGGTGTGCTTCCTGGTGCAGGTCGCGGCGATCGCGGTGCTGGCGCGGGGCGACTTGCCGGCGGTGATCTACGGCGCCTGCGCGCTCTACGGCTTCTCGGTCGGCAACAACATCACGCTCTCGCCGCTCATCATCCAGCGCGAGTATCCGGCCGCGCAGTTCCCCGCGGTCGTGGCGCGGTCGACCGCCGTCGTGCAGATCGTCTACGCCTTCGGGCCGGGCCTGCTCGGGGTGCTGCGCGATCTGTTCGGCGGCTACGGCGTGCCGCTCGTCGTGTGCATCGGCCTGAACCTCGCGGCGAGCACGGTCGTGCTGATTCGCCCCCGCCGGCCGACGCCGGGGTTCAGCTCAGGAATTTGAGCTTGTTCACCACCTTGTCGACCACCTTGCGCGGGCCATGCACGCCGACGCCGACCAGGTCCAGCGCATCGGCCGGCGCCGCCGCGAAGGCAGCCCGGTTGTCGACGTCGTTGGTGGTCTTGAACATCGCCTCGATGTAGGCGGCGGGCCGCAGCGCGCGGTCAAGCGCGCGCCGGTGCGTGCGACGCAGCTCCTCGACGGTGCCGCCGTAGACGAACACCGGCTCGCGCACCAGCGGGCTGTAGACTCGGTCGGCGGCGTCCTTGTAGGGCTCGCCCATCATCACCGGATTGGTGCCGGCAAGCCCGCCGGTCAGGAAGGCCGCGACATTGGCCAGCTGCCAGCCGGCGAGGTCGGCGCGCAGCACCAGCGCCGTCTTGGTCTCGTAGATCATGAGACCCATATCGGGCATGCTGGCGCCGTCGTCTTGAACGTTCGTGCATGACCCCCGACCGCATCCGCTTCGACCAACCGCGCACCGGCCTGCAGCGCCTCGCGGCGCGCTTCGGCGGCCATGCCTACGACACGCACCGCCACGAGACCTATGGCGTCGGCGTGACCTTGTGGGGCGCCCAGTCGTTCCACTACCGCGGCGCCTTGCGCACCAGCCGCGCCGGCCAGGTCATGGTCCTGCATCCCGACGAGGCGCACGACGGTCATGCCGGCGCGGAGGCGGGCTTCGGCTACCATATGCTCTACGTCGATCCGACCTCGGTGTCGGCGGCGCTCGAGGGCGCCAGCCCGCCGTTCGTGCCCGAGGTCGTGGCAGACGATGCCGTCATGGCCGAGCTTTTACGCGAGGCCTTCGCCGACTTCCCCAACGCGCTCGAGCCGCTGGCGGTCGATGCCATCGTCGAGCGCCTGGCGCATCGACTCGCCGCCCGCGGCGATGGCGCAAAGCCCGCCCGTCCCAGCGCCACGGCCGGGCGCGCTGTAGGCCTGGCCCGTGAATTCCTGGCGGCCGAGGCCCATCGCACCGTCGCCTCGGAGGAGCTCGAGAAGGTGACGGGGCTCGACCGCTTCGCGCTGGCGCGGCATTTCCGCGCCGCGTCAGGCACCTCGCCGCATCGCTACCAGGTCGGCCGACGGCTCGCTCGGGCACAGGCGATGATCGCCTCGGGCACGCCGTTGGGCCAAGTCGCCGCCGCGACCGGCTTCGCCGACCAGAGCCACATGACGCGCCATTTCGTGGCGCGCTTCGGCTTGACGCCCGGCCGCTGGGCGGCGCTGGCGAAGGCTACAGGCCGCCGTTCACCACCAGGCACTGGCCGCTGACATAGTCGCTGTCGGGGCTGCAGAAGAGATAGACGGAGCCCGCCGCCTCTTCCGGCAGGCCGCCGCGGCCGAGCGGAATCATCTGGTTCATGGCGGCGATGCGGCCGCCCTGCACGCCGATCTTGACCTTGCGGCCCTGCACCTCGATCTCGCCGTCCTCGCCCTGGGCGAGCGGCTTGGTGAGCCGGGTCTGGATGTAGCCGAAGGCGACGGCGTTCACCGTGCAGTCGTAGCGGCCGAACTCCTTGGC
>JAFAKN010000100.1 GCA_019235415.1 Alphaproteobacteria bacterium | reverse complement strand
GGCTTGGCGTCCAGGGTGCGGACGGTGACGGAATCCATGGCGACGACCTCCCAGCGAAACCGCGAGCTTGACCCGCCCGGCAGCGCGGGGCAAGGCAGCGCGGGAGGAAAACCGCATGGCCGATCGTCTGGCAGGCAAGGTCGCGCTGATCACCGGTGGTGCGTCCGGGCTCGGCGCCAATGCCGCCAACCTGATGGCGCAGGAGGGGGCCCGGGTGGTGGTCGCCGACATCGCCGTGGCGCGCGGCCAGGCGGTGGCCGACCGGCTCGGCTCGGCCGGCCATTTCGTCGCCCTCGACGTCACCTCGGAAGAGAACTGGAAGCAGGCGATCGGCGAGAGCGTCGACAAATTCGGCGCCCTGCACGTGCTCGTGAACTCGGCCGGCATTGGCCTCAGCAAGACGGTCGAGGACATCGCTCTCGAGGAATGGCGGCGCGTGCACGCCATCGACCTCGACGGCGTGTTCCTCGGCTGCAAGCACGGCGTCGCCGAGATCAAGAAGCACACCGGCCGGCTCGGCGGCTCGATCATCAACATCTCGTCGATCTCGGGCATCATCGCCGGCGCCAACATGGCGGCCTACAATTCGGCCAAGGCGGGCGTGCGACTCTTGAGCAAGTCGGTGGCGCTGCACTGCGCCAAGTCGGGCTACAACATCCGCTGCAACTCGGTACATCCCACCTTCATCGACACGCCGATCCTCGACCGCTACCGCGACCGCTTCGGTGACGAGGTGATGCACCAGAAGCTCGGCCGCCAGGTGCCGCTGGGCCGCCTCGGCCGACCGGAGGAGGTCGGCTGGGCGCTGGTCTTCCTGGCTTCCGACGAGTCGAGCTTCATGACCGGCTCGGAGGTCGTGATCGACGGCGGGATATCAGCGATGTGACTGGCCTTGCCGCCCGAGCGGACCGCTGTCATCCCGAGCGAAAGCGAGGGACCTTTCCTGGGGCCTCAAAGGTCCCTCGCTCCGCTCGGGATGACAGTTGGAAGGAGGACCCCGATGCTGCTCTCTCTCGATGGACGCAAAGTCTACTACGACCTCGCCGGCCCGCAGTCGGCGCCGACAGTATGCTTCACCCATTCGCTGAACGCCGATGGGGGGATGTGGGCCGAGCAGCTGGTGCCGCTGCTTGGTGCCGGCTATCGCGTGCTGCGGCTCGACATGCGCGGCCACGGCGGCAGCGCGCCGGTCGAGGGCGATTACAGCATGGACGGCCTGGCGGCCGACGTTAAAGGCGCGCTCGATGTGCTCGGCATCGCCAAGGTGCACTACCTCGGGCTTTCGATCGGCGGCATGATCGGCCAGGGATTCGCCCTCGCCTACCCCGACCGCCTGCTGTCGCTCACGCTCTGCGACACCCAGCCGTCGACGCCGCCGGGTTCAACTGCGCAATGGGACGAGCGCAAGGCCGCCGTGCGCAAGGCGGGCACGCTCGCCGTGCTGGCCGACGGCACCATGGAGCGCTGGTTCACCGACGAATTCAAGCAGATCAATCCGACGCGCTGGCGCGAGATTCGCGACACCATCGCCTGCACGACACCCGCCGGCTTCTTGGGCTGTGCCTCGGCAATCCAGAATTTCGACTACGAAGACAAGCTTGCCACCATCAAGGTGCCGACCCTGGTGATCTGCGGCGACGAGGATCCCGGCACGCCGCCCGACCGCAACAAGCTGATCGCCGCGAAGATCCCCGGCGGCCGCTACGAGGGCATCGCAAAAGCCCGCCACCTGCCCAACATCGAACGCCCCGAGCAGTTCAACCGGGTCATGATGGCCTTCTTGGCGGCCAACCGTTGATGGACCGAGCTGTCATCCCGAGCGCATCTCATCCCGAGCGGAGCGAGGGATCCTTGGGGCCACAGGAAGGATCCCTCGCTACGCTCGGGATGACAGAGGCTGCGCTCGGGACGACAGCAATGGAGTAACGACATGGATTTCGCCTTCACCGATGAACAGGTCGCGATCAAGGACAGCGTGCAAAAGCTCTGCGCCCAGTTCGACGACAAGTACTGGCTGAAGAAGGACAAGGAAGGCGGCTTTCCGGCGGACTTCTACCAGGCGATGGCCGATGCCGGCTGGCTTGGCATCGCCATGCCCGAGGAGTACGGCGGCGCGGGGCTCGGCATCACCGAGGCGGCACTCCTGATGCAGGCGGTGGCCGAATCGGGCGCGGCGCTGCAGGGCGCATCGGCGATCCATCTCAACATCTTCGGGCCCAACCCGATCGTGGTGTTCGGCACCGAGGAGCAGAAGCAGCGGATCCTGCCCGACATCATCAAGGGCAAGGTGAAAGGCTGCTTTGCCGTCACCGAGCCCGATGCCGGACTCAACACCACGGCGCTCGAGACGCGCGCCGAGCGCGACGGCAACGGCTACGTCGTGCACGGCAAGAAGACTTTTACGACGACGGCGCAAATCGCCGACAAGATGCTGCTGATCGCCCGCACCACGCCGCGCGACAAATGCCGGCGTGCCACCGACGGCCTGTCGCTGTTCTACACCGACTTCGACCGCTCCAGGATCGAGGTGCGCGAGATCGACAAGATGGGCCGCAAGGCGGTCGACACCAACCAGGTGTTCATCGACGGCCTGAAAGTGCCGCTCGAGGACCGCATCGGCGAGGAAGGCAAGGGTTTCCACTACCTGCTGCATGGGCTGAACCCCGAGCGCGTGCTGATCGCCGCCGAAGCGATCG
>JAFAKN010000001.1 GCA_019235415.1 Alphaproteobacteria bacterium | reverse complement strand
CGGCTTGCGGTAGTCCACCAGCAGGCTGATGCAGCGCGTGAGGCGTTCGGCGCGCAACGCCGCCGACGGCGTGCCGTCGCGGAGCTGCGCGGCCTTCTGGCGGGACAGGACGGCGTTCAACGCCGAGGCAATGGCGGGATCGGTCATAGGCCGAGGCGATAGAATCGCGAAGCAGTACCATGAAACAGGTCGGCCTTCTCGCCGGCGCTCATGCCCGCCGCCAGGCGCTTGCAGGCATTCCAGAACACGCCGTAGCTGTACGAGCCCTTGTCGACCGGGAAGTTGCTCTCGAACATGGCGCGCTGTGGGCCGAAGGCCGCGATGCAGGTCTCGACGTAGGGCCGCCACAAGGCTGCGAGCTGCTCCGAGCTGGGCGGCAAATCGCCCTCATGAATGTCGAAGCCGAACACGCGCATGCCGAGCCCGCCCAGCTTCACATGCACGTTGGGACAGGCCGCCAGCTCGGCGATGCGCGCGCTCCAGTCGGCGAACACTGCGTCGCGCTTGCCCCTGTAGCGACCGAGCCCGACCGGACCGCCGACATGGTTCAGCACGATCGGCGTCTGCGGGAAGGCGCGCGCCAGATCGACCAGATCGGCGAGCTGGGGATGGAACATGAAGGCATCGAAGCTCAGCCCGAGCGGCGCCAACTGCGCGAAGCCCTCGCGCACCTTGCTGTCGAGCAGCAGGCCTTGCGGCCGGCCGACCACCGAGCCCCACTCGGCCTGGTCCGGATCGCTGGCCGAGATGAAGCGGACGCCGCGGAAGCGGCTGCCGCCCGCGGCGATCATCGCCTCCAGCACCTTCGCCACGCGCGCGCCGATGCCGAGGTCGGCGTGGCCGACGATGCCGGCGCAGACGCGCGGCTTGCCGTAGTGGCCGCTGGCACTCATCGCGCCGACGCCGTTGGCGAACTCGATCTCGCCGACCGGGCGCATCTCCACCGGCCCGGCGGCGCGGTACATCGACAGCCATTCGAGATAGACGGTGGCCACCACGTTGTGGCCGCTGTCGATGTCCTGCAGCAGCTGCGGCAGCAGGTAGTGCCCGCTCTCCGGCCGGTCGATCAGATGATGATGCGGATCGACGATCGGCAGCTCCGGCTCGAGGGCCGGCTCGGGCCGCTTCGCCAGCCAGTCCGGGCGCACCGCGAGGTGCGCGCTGATCGCAGTCGGGGATGTGGTCGACGACATCGCTTGCTCCTTCAGATCAGGAAGACGCCCTTGCCGTCCGATTGCCGGTCGAACAGCTGGTAGGCCTCCTCCGCCTGGTCGAGCGACCAGCGATGGGTGAACAGCCGGTCGACGTCGATCTTGCGATCGATGCAGAACTGGGCGCACTCGGCCTGGATGGTGGTCGAGAAGGTCCACGAGGCGATCAGCGTCATCTGCCGTCGCAGCAGATGCGGGCTGACTTCGATGTCGACGTCGCTGCCTTCGCCCACGAAGCACATCGTGCCCCACACCTTGGTGGCGCGGATCGCCTGCAGGCGAGCATCGCGATTGCCCGACGTGTCGAGCGTCAGGTCGGCGTGCTTGCCGTGCGTCAGATCCTTGATCGCCGCCACCGGATCGTTCGATCCGGGATTGACCACGTCGTCGGCGCCGAACTCCTTGGCGCGCTCCAGACGCTGGGCATTGGTGTCGAGCGCGATGACCCGCGCGCCCATCGCCTTGGCGAACTGCGTGCCGGCGAGGCCGACCGGGCCCTGGCCGAAGATCGCAATCGTGTCGCGGCCCGACAGGTTCAGCCGCCGCAGCGCGCCATAGGCGGTGCCCGAGCCGCACGAGATCGCGGCCCCGGCGCTGAAGCTCAGCGCCTCGGGCAACGGCACCAGCGTGTTCGCCGGCACCTTGAGATACCTGGCATGCCCGCCATGCGCGTTGTTGCCATAGACCTTCACCGGCACCTCCTGGCAGAGCTGCTGCCAGCCGGAGCGGCAATGGCTGCACCGCGTGCAGCCCTGATAGTGATGCACCATCACGCGGTCGCCGACCTTGGCCTGCGCCGCGGCAACGCCGGCGCCGACCGCCGCCACCACACCGCACGGCTCGTGGCCCGCGATGACCGGCTCGGGATTGGCCGGAATGCCCGACCCGACGCGCGGCTGGCCCTTCGGCCGGCGGTACTGATGCAGGTCGGAGCCGCACATGCCGGAGGCCTTCATCTCCAGCACGACCTCGCCGGGGCCCGGCGTCGGATCGGCAAAGCTCATGATCTCGACGGTTCGCCCGCCGGGAAACGTCACGCCGCGCATGGCTTCCTCCGATTCGTTGTTGTGCTGAGTGTACCCCAAAGTGCGAAGGCCGCCGTTCGCTTGCCGAAAGCGCCTCGGCCTTCTAGCGTCAGCAAAAAGCAGCGGAAGGAACGACAATCCATGCGCCAGCCTGACCAGCTCATCTTCCTGGACCGCCTGCTCACCATGGTCCGCAGCAACACACGCGACGATGCGCCGAGCGTGAGCCATGCCCCGGTTGAGGAGTACTTCGATCCGCTGCGCTATCGGCAGGAAGTCGGCCTGTTCTTTCGCCGCTACCCCGTGGTCGTGGCGTTCTCCGACCAGCTGCGCAAGGCTGGCGACTTCGCCACCCACGATGCCACCGGCCAACCGATCCTGCTCGTGCGCGGCAGCGACGGTGTGCTGCGGGCCTTCCTGAACGTCTGCCGCCATCGCTCGGCTACCGTCGAAGGCAAGGCCTGTGGCTCGGGCAAGCGCGCCTTCGTCTGCCCCTATCACGGCTGGAGCTACGACCTCACAGGACGCTTGCTGGGCATCACAGACGGACAGGCGTTCGGCAAGATCGACCGCCCGAGCCATGGCCTGCGGCCGCTCGCCGTCGCGGAAAAATACGGGCTGGTCTGGGTCGTGCCGACCGCGCTTGAGACTGCCGAGCAAGCCACCATCGATATCGACGGCTTCCTCGGCACGGTGCAGCCCGACCTCGCCGAATGGGACCTGGCGAGCTGGAGCCTGCACACCTCGGTGGCGATTCGTCCGCGCATGAACTGGAAGCTGGTGGTCGACACGTTCCTCGAGCAGTACCACTTCCGCTTCGCCCACAGCGGCAGCGTCGCCCGGCTGTTCCTCGACAACATCGCCGCCTTCGAGCAGATGGGCCCGCACATGCGTGTCGCCGCCGCCAAGCGCAGCCTGACCGAGCTTGTAACGCGACCGCGCGAAAACTGGCGCATCCGCGAGCATGCCGTGGTGCTCTACCAGCTGTTTCCCAACACGGTGCTGATCTACGGCCAGGATCATTGCAGCGTGTTCACGACCTTCCCGGTCTCGGTCGAGGAATCGGTCATGCAGCTCACGCTGCTCGTGGATCCACACGAGCGGCAACGCAAACCGGAGAGCTACTGGAAGGCCACAGGTGACCTGCTGCAGACGGCGCTTGCCGAAGATTTCGCGATCGCCGAGAACATCCAGCGCAACTTCCATTCCGGCGCCAACGAGCGCCAGACATTCGGCAAGTTCGAGAAGGCGCTGGGCTGGTACCACCACGAGATCGACCGCGCCCTCGCCGCGGAAGCTTGAGACGCGCAGCCTGCCGCCGCCGTTGCGTTACACCCGGGCCTTGCTGCTCTTCCAATAGGTGTAGAGCGCGACCTCGTTGCCGTTGAACAGATTGCGATCGCAGTGGGTCAGGCCGGCCACCGCCTTCGACGGGGCGCCGTAGGCGGAGTCGGCGTCGGTCTGGTCGGCCGCGTATTGCCAGAGCTGCCAGCCGCGTCCCCCCCAGGCCGACGGGACTTCGGGTTGCTCGCGATGGTCGGCGAGCCACAGGTCGCATTGCGCCAGCACCGAGCCCGAGGTGATCGGCTGGCCGAGGCTGACCCGGCGGCGCCCGTGAGGACGGCCTTCCGCGTAGCTGCTCGTGGTATAGAGCATCGGCCAGCGGCCGGTGTAACGCTGCACCGCCACCACGAAGGATTCGGCTTGCGCCAGCGTCATGGAGTTGCGGGGATTGGGATCGTTCGGCTCGAGGTCGAGCGCGATCAGCGTTGTCGGTGCAGGCTGCGCGACGGACAGGAAAGCGGCCGCCTGATCGGCGCCAGAATACTGCCGCGTGCCGTAGTGATAGGCGCCCCACAGCAGGCCGGCCATCTCGGCCTGGCGGCGGCGGGGGCCGTAAGACGGGTCGATCCAGTCGCCGCCTTCGGTCGCCTTGTGGATGACGGCGAGAATGTTGCTGCGGCGCACCGACTGGAAGTCCATGACGGTGACGTTGTGGCTGATGTCGATCACCGCATCGAGCCCGGCCGGGTTCGTCGCGGTGGCCATGGATGTTTGAGGAGCTTGCGGCCGGGTCGCACAGCCGACGATGGCAGGTGCGGCCAATCCCGCCAGCATGAGCCTGCGTGAAACCTTTCCGCAAGACGCTTGCAGCTTAGCCTTCATCTTCATCCCCGCTCTCAAGAATCCGAGGCAAAGCCTCCTTTCCACTGACGATCCCTATTTGCGCGAAGCCGCTCGCTTCGGCAACTATTTCGTGCGCCAGGCATCCACAATAGCCGAGCCGGTTGCCGGCCACACGCCGGCCGGCTCGAGCAGGCGGTCGAGCAGCGCGCCGAGCGCCCGGATGCGATGCGGCTGGCCCATCAGCCACGGCGTGAGGGTGAGCGTGAGCACGCGGCCGCCCTTGCTGGCGGCCTCGGCGTAAAGCGTCTTGAAGGCGCGCAGCACCTGCTCGACGAACTCCGAGGTGTCCATATGCTGCTGGAACAGCAAGCGCTGGTCCGAGAGGTCCCAGGCGAGCGGCATCGCCGTCAGCGGACCGCTCTTGGTCGCCACGCTGTAGGGCATGTCGTCGTTGATCCAATCGGCGACCCAATCGAGGCCCGCTTCGGCGACGAGATCGAGCGTGCGCATCGACTGGGAATGCGCCGGCGAATGCCAGCCGCGGACCGGCGTCCTGAAGGCGCCGCGCAGATCCTTGACCGCACGCGTCACCAGTGCCCGCTCCTCGGACTCCGGCAGTCCGCCGTGATGCAGCTTGCCCATGTCGACGCCGGCCGCCGCGACTTCCCAGCCGCTCGCCGCGACCTCGGCGGCAAGCGCCGGATAGCGTGTCGCCACGGCCGAGCTCATCAGCGCCGTGGGGCGCAGGCCGCGCTCGTCGAGCGCCTTCATCAGTCGATAGATGCCGACGCGGTTGCCGTAGTCTCGCTGCGTATAGTCCCAATAGCTGGGATAAGGCCGATCGACTCCGCCCGGCGCGACGAACGGCGTGCGCGGCATGTCCATCGGGAAGTGTCCGACGTGGACGGCGATCCACAACGCGACGCGCGCCTTGCCTGGCCATTCGACGGGCTCGGCCTGCGGCAGGTTGCGGTGCGGGAAGCGGTCGTGATCGAGGCCGCGCCGGCGCCAGGGATAGTCGAGATAGTTGGGGAGACCCTTGTTCGAGGAAGCGGGGCCGCTCATCGCCGGCCTCCCGGCGTGCCCGCGGCGAGCCATTTCGAGACCGCGTCGTAGTAGTGCTCGATGTACCAGGCGGCGATCTCACGCCCGGTGGCCAGCCACACGCCGTCGTGCGCCACGATGTGCTCCAGCGCCGCGTCGAGCGCGGCGATGCGCTGCGGCTGGCCGGTCAGGAAGGGATGCAACGGCAGGCACATCACCGTGCCGTTCTCGGCGCCCTCGGCATAGAGCTGGTCGAACTGCGCCTTGACGATCGCGGTGTAGCGCGCGACCGGCGTGTTGCGCAGCTGGAACAGCGGCACGTCGTTCACTTCCAGCGAATAGGGCACGCTGATCAGCCGCCCGTTGCGCACCTTGACCGGCATCGGCTGGTCGTCGTGCACCATGTCCAGGGTGTACTTGATGCCCTCCTCGGCCAGCACGTGCTGCGTCGTCTCGTCGTTGGTGATGGCCGGCGTCAGCCAGCCGTCGAGCGTCTGGCCGCTGTACTTCCTGATGGTCTCGCGGCTGTCGGCGATCACCGCGCGCTGCTGCTCCTCGGAGAGGTCGTAGAAGTAGCGCGTGTTGTAGGTGCCGTGGCTGAACAGTTCCCAGCCGAGCTCGCAGCAGCGCTCGATGATCTCCGGGTAGTGGTCGCACACCGCGACATTCAGCGACACGCTGCCGCGCACGCCGTGCTTGGCCATGACGTCGGCCATGCGCCAGAAGCCCGTGCGGTTGCCGTAGTCGCGGTGCGAGTAGTTCAGGATGTCCGGCACCGGCCGAGGCCACGGCGTCTTGCGCGGATTGTCCGGCGGCTCGAGCTCGTAGTGCTCGATGTTGGGCGCCAGCCACACCGCGATGCGCGCGCCGTTCGGCCACACGATGTGCGGACGCCCCGTATAGGGCGCGTAGTCGTAGTGTCCGGGTTCGGCCAGCATGTTTCTCCCCCTCCTCTGCGGCGGCCCGATGCCGTGCTGCCGGCAGCGTCACCAGCGTGCTCCCAATCTCTTACCTCAAGATGATGACGCCCGACATCGCTTCGACGAACGCAACGCGTGCGCGGGCTGCCCGTTTGAGGTCCTGACACTTCGGGAGAAAGAGATGCGCGCAACATTGCCTGTGCTGGCCGCAACCATCGTCGTGACGACATTCAGCGCCTTCGCCGCGGGCGGCGGCGCGGGGGGCGGTTCGGGCGGAACTGGCGGTGCAAGCAGCGGTTCAAGTAGCGGCGCGAGCTCCGGTGCAGGCGGCGGCGGCAGTGCCGGAAGCGGCCCGAGTGCAACAGCCGGCACGAGCGGAACGGCCGGCACGGGCGGAGCGTCGGGCAGCGGCGGCGGAGCGGGCAGCAGTTCCTCGTCGTCGAGTTCGGGAAACTCGCCGAGCACAGGCACGCCGAGCACAAGCACGCCAAGTGCGTCCGGATCATCGAGCGCCGCACCTGGCCCATCGACGTCATCGCCATCCGGTTCGGCCAGTTCGGGTACCGCGTCGGCTTCAAGCGGTGCCGGTGGCGGCTCGGCCGGCACCGCGCAGCCCGGCTCCAACGCCGGCAGTGGTTCTGCCAATTCGAGCGGCAGCGGCAATGCCGCGGCCGCCGGCAGTGTCGGCGGCGTCCCGCCCAATGTACCCGCTCCTCCAGCGCCAACGGTCGTGCTGTCACCCCAGGTTCCATCACCTCCATCGGCGCCGGGTTCGGCTGCCCCCGGTTCGACCGCGCAGCCTTGAAACGATATCCGGTCTGAAGGTCGCGGCCACATACACAAGCTCACGCAAGAGCGGCGAGCGCCTGGCGCACCTCGGGGCCGGTCGCGGGCTCGCCGCCTGCCTGCTGCACTAAGCGGACGGCGTCCTCGACCCATTGCAGGTTGCTCATGGTCGAGCCGAGCGGGGCGTCTTCCAGGCCGACGCGCAGATGGCCACCCTTGGCCACGGTCTCGGCGACCAATGGCCTTACGTCGACGGCGAGCCCCGCCGTCATCCACGGCGCTCCAGGTGCCGCCTCCTCCAGCAAGGCGATATGCGCTGCGAGGGCATAGGACCGCGGCGGAAAGCCGAAGGCGAAGCCCTCGGTGAACATGAGGCGATAGATCGGCGGCTTCACTGCAGCCGCCTTGGCGAGCGCCGCACCGGCGCGCGTAAAACCCGGCTCGTAGATCGCGAACGCCGGGTGCAGGCCCTTGCGCGCGGCGAAGTCGAGCGCGTGCCGCACGTGCGCCTCCGGATTGAGATAGGTGTCGGCCGGCTTGGCGCCGGCGCTGGTCTTGGCGGTCGTGAAGTTGACGCTGCCGGGATCGACCACGGCGAACTCGAGCAAGCCGCGCTCGGCCAGCGCCTCGACATGGGCGAAGCGCGCGGCCGCGGGACTGTCCGCCGGGGCCGCCGGATAGGACGGATAGACCGGCACGTCGACCTCGGCGCGGATGCCTTCGATGATGCGCGCATAGACCTGCCAGTCGAAGGTCTGCCGGCCGCCGTTTTCGTAGGCATGGGTGTGGATGATCGAGGCCCCGGCCTGCGCGCAAGCGACGCCCTGCTCGATGATGGCGTCGAGCGTGTCGGGAATGCCGGGCTGCAGCTTGCGGCTCCAGGCGCCGTTCAACGCCACTTCGATCCAGACCTTGCGCATGGGTGCCTCCTGCCGACAGGAAGGGGGTCTAGCATGTCCTTCAGCGTTTCGCAAGTATTTAGTTAGTGAAACTGTAGAGCGTTTGCTCCACCGAGAACGATGGCGCCGGGAGAGCGCATTGACTAAGAGTCCGCGGGCGTTTGCAGAGCGAGGCGGGGTCATGCCGAACAGAATCGTCATTCGCGGAGCCGAGACCGTCACGATGGACGAGGCGCTCGGCGATTTCGCCTCGGCCGACATCCTGATCGAGGACGGGGCGATCAAGGCGGTCGCGCCGACGGTCGATGCGGCAAACGCGGAGGTGATCGACGCATCAGGCATGATCGCCCTGCCCGGCATCATCGATGCCCATACCTGCCTGTGGCAGACCGTGCTGCGCGGCTACGTGCCGGACCTGTGGCCGGGCGGCTACTATTCGAAGTTCCTGCCGTTGCGCACGCGCTTCACGGCCGAGGACAACTACCATGCCGCTTACGTCGGCGGCTTCGAGATGCTGTCCTACGGCACCACCACCGTGGTCGACTACTGCCACGACATCCGCGGCCCCGGCTACGCCGACGCCTCGATCGAGGCGCTGCGCAGCACCGGCATCCGCCATCTCTTCACCTATTCCTTCATGGCGGTGCATGCCGACGACTTCCCGGGCGCCAACGCGCGCTACGACGATGCCCGGCGCGTCTATGACAAGTTCCACGACCCCAAGGGCCTCACCGAGATCGCCTTCGGCGTCGACTCGATCGGCGGGCCGGGCCTGGAGAAGCAGCTTGCCTTCGCGCGCGCCCTGAACGCGCCGAGCTGCATCCACGTCAACGAGACCGGCACCATCGACAAGCTGCACGCCCGGGACTTCCTGGGGCCGGACCTGCTGGTGATCCACGGCAATCTCATCACCAACGCCGAGCTCGAGCTGATGGCGCGCGCCCGCATGCCGCTCTGCCTCACGCCCACCGCCGACACCCAGGGCACGCCAGCCGACGTGGTCCGCCGCGCCATGGAGCGCGGCGTCGACGTGGTGTTCGGCTGCGACATCCCGTGCACCATCGCCTCCGACACGCTGGGCCAGTTGCGCGTCATGTTCAACGTCCAGGGCTTTCTGGACGGTGTGATCGAGCGCAGCTTCTCGTCGGTGCTGGGGCGGCGGCCGACGCCGCGCCCTGGCCTGCCCTTGCTGCTGCCGCGCAAGCTTTTGGAGATCGCCACCATCGGCGCTGCCCGCGTGCTGGGGCTCGACGACCGCATCGGCTCGCTTGCGCCCGGCAAACGCGCCGACATCGTGCTGATCCGCAAGGGGCCGTTCGGCGATTCGGTCGTGCGCGATCCGTGCGCCCACGTCCTGCTGCAGACCAGTCCGCGCGACATCGACACCGTGCTGGTCGACGGCGCGTTCCGTATGCGCGGCGGCGTGCTGCAAGGCTTCGATGCCGAGAAGGCGGCGGCGATGATCGACGCCTCGCGCAAGCGCCTGCTGGCCGCAGCGTGACAGCAGCTTGACCAGGCAGAACGGCGGCAGGCGCTAGTCGATGGCCAAGCCCAGGAAGAAACGCGCCGCATCCCAATCCAAGCGCAGCACGAGTGAGGTCGCCAAGCTCCCGCTGAAAGACCCGTCGCCGAAAGCACCACCTCCGAAGGGGCAGCCGCCGAAAGCGCCCGCTCGGAAAGGGCAGCCGCGCCGGCCAAGCAAGCCGCCGCCTCCGCCGCCGATGGTCTCGCTCGACCAGGAGCTGATGCACATGGCGCGCGGTGCCGCCGGCACCGTCAAGCGCCTCGTGCTGACGCTGCTGGTCGTGTTTGCGATCGCGACTCTCGGCGCCATCCTGTGGTCGCTGCGGCCGGTGCCGAGCTTCGTCTCCGACGACGTCACGGCTGGCTCGCCGTTCGACGTCACCTTCAAGGTCGCCAACGACGATGCCTGGCTGCCGCTCAAAAACCTCAGGATCTACTGCGTGCTGGCGCAGGTGCGCGCGCTGCCGATCGAGCCCAGGATCGCCGAGGCAGCGAACGTGCGGCTGGGCGGCGCCCTGGCAGGCGGCCTGGCGCCCGGCGCCACGGGCAGCTTCACCTGTCCGCTACGTGCTCTGCTGGGGCCGGCCGATCACGACGATGCCGGCGTCGCGCAACGGGCCGAGATCTACTTCCGCAGCCGCTACGACCTACCGTTGATCGGCGCGCTGCGGCTGACCGAGAACAGCCCGGCCTACATCCTCAACACGCGGCTCATCCCGCCGCGCTGGACGATCAAGACCGCGGAATGACGCGGCGCTCCCTCTGTCATCCCGAGCGCAGCGAGGGATCCTTCCTGTGGCCTTAAGGATCCCTCGCTTCGCTCGGGATGACAGGGACTTCGCTCGGGATGACAGGACTTCGCTCGGGATGACAGGGACTAGCGCGCCAAAAATTCGCGGGCCAGCCCGTCCCATTCCTCTTCCAGCGAGAGGGTCGACACCGGGCGGCCGGCGCGGCGGTACCAGCCGCCGGCATTGTTCATGTCGCCCTCCTGCCGGTGCAGGTGGGCATGGACGGCGTCGCAATCCTTGTCGCCCTCCCGGCCCTGGACGCACTTGTGCGCCTTGTCCCAGTCGCCGTGGCGAACCCACCACAGCGCCTGCAGCGCCGCGCCGGCATCGGCCGGTGGCGCCTCGTTCGAAACGCTGGTGCGAAAAGCCTCGATGGTCATCATGGTGGGGGAACTATCGAATATAGAATGGACCGGCACAAGAGGCGGAGGAGAGGGCATGAGCGAGTCGAATTGGCGCCGGCGCGCCGGCACGGTGTTCAGTTGCGAGAAGCAGCCGGCGCACGGCAACGGCACGGTGGTCACCAACCATCCGCTGGCCTCGTCCGCCGGCATGGAGATGCTTTTAGCCGGCGGCAACGCCGTCGACGCCGCGGTTGCCGCGCAGTTCGCGCTGACCGTCGTCGAGCCGATGATGGTCGGCCTGATCGGCGGCACGACTTGCCACATCAGATTGGCCGACGGCACGCACACCGTGATCGACGGCATGAGCGCCGTTCCTCTGGCCGGCCATCCGACCATGTTCCGGCC
>JAFAKN010000645.1 GCA_019235415.1 Alphaproteobacteria bacterium | reverse complement strand
GGCGAAGCGCACGGCTTCTTCCGCGGCGCGCACCAGGGCGCGCGCCTTGAGCACGCTCTCCTGGTACTCGGCCTCGAGGTCGGAATCGGCCACCACGCCGACACCCGCCTGGACGTACATCGTGTTGTCCTTCACGAGGCCGGTGCGCAGCAGGATGCAGGTGTCCATCGAGCCGTTGGCGGCAAAGTAGCCGGCGCAGCCGGCGTAGATGCCGCGACGCACCGGCTCGACCTCGTCGATGATCTCCATGGCGCGGACCTTGGGCGCGCCCGATAGCGTGCCCGCCGGAAAACCTGCCTTCAACGCGTCGATCGCCTCCAGCCCGTCCTCCAGTGTGCCCTCGACATGGCTGCTGATGTGCTGGAGGTGGCTGTACTTCTCGATCGTGAACTGCTCGACGACGCGGACCGAGCCGAGCTTGGCGACGCGGCCCACGTCGTTGCGCGCCAGATCGAGCAGCATCAGGTGCTCGGCGTGCTCCTTGGGGTCAGCCAAGAGCTTGTCGGCCAGCCGCTTGTCCTCCTCCGGCGTGGCGCCGCGAGCGATGGTGCCGGCAAGCGGGCGGATGGTGACGGTATTGTCGCGCAAGCGCACAAGAATCTCCGGGCTCGAGCCCACGATGGAGAAATCGCCGTAGTCGAAGAAGATCAGGAACGGCGATGGATTGATCCGCCTCAGCGAGCGGTAGAGCGACAGGGGCGGCAGGTTGAAGGGCAGCGAGAAACGCTGCGAGGGCACGATCTGGAAGGCGTCGCCGGCGCGGATGTACTCCTTGCAGATCTCGACCATCCGCTTGAAGTCTTCCTTCGACATGTTGGCTTGCGGCTCGGGAAGAGTTTCGAGACCGTTCGCGCTTTCGCGGCGGAAGGGCAGGGAGCGCTCGAAGTCCGACACCGCGTCGGCCAGGCGCTCCTGCGCCGCCTCGTAGGCCGCGCGTGCGCTGAGGCCCGCCTGCGGCCAGGCCGGCGTCACCAGGGTGACGTTGTCCTCCAGCCGGTCGAAGATGCAGATCATGGTCGGGCGCACCATGATCGCGTCCGGCAAGCCGATCGGGTCGGGATTGTTGTCCGGCAGCCGCTCCATGTCGCGGACCATGTCGTAGCCCAAGAAGCCGAACAGGCCAGAAGCCATCGGCGGCAAGCCGTCCGGCAGCTCCATCTGGCATTCGCGGATCAACTGGCGCAGCGTCTCGAGCGGCCGGCCCTCGACCGGCTCGAAAGCATGCACGTCGGCGCGGGCGCGGCGATTGATCTCGGCCGTGCCCTTGGTGCAGCGCCAGATCACATCCGGCTTGAAACCGATGATCGAATAGCGCCCGCGCACCGAACCGCCTTCGACCGATTCCAGCAGGAACGAGTTGGCTCGGCCGTCGGCCAGCTTCAGGTAGGCTGAGACCGGCGTCTCGAGGTCGGCAACCAGCTTGGTCGAGACGAGCTGCGGCTTGCCCGCGTCGTAGCGCGTGACGAAGGCGTCGAAGTCGGGCGCGATCGACATCGCTATTGCTGCTGCGGCCGGAAGGCCGCGAGGAACACTTCCTGGTCGACAGCCACGCCGTACTTGGAACGCAACGCGCCCACCAGCTCGAGCAGGAGGTCGTTGGCCACCATGGTGTCGAGCTGCTTGCCGAAGCGGTCGAGGGCGTCCTTCTCCTTGGCAAGGTCGACCGGTTGCACCTCTTTCAGGCGCACGATCACGCTGCCCTCGGCGGTGCGCACCGAGGTCAGCTTGCCGGGCTCGAGCTTGAACAGCGCCAGCACGACGGGCTGCGTGAGATAGTTGCCCTGGTCGGCCTCGTAGCGCGAGACAGCCTTGGTCGTGCGGACCTCCAGGCCCAGCTCCTTGGCGATGGTGGCGAGGTCGGTTCCGGCTTGCGCCTTCTCGACCGCGGCCTTGACCTTGGCCTCGGCGAGCTTGCGCCGCTCTTCCGCCTGCCAGGCGGCGATCACCTTGTCCTCGACCTCGTTCAGAGCCGGGATGCGGGCGGGCGTCACGCGGTCGGTGCGCACCACGAAGTACTCGCCGTGCGGCGTCTCCAACAGGTCGCTCTCATTGCCTTCGCGCGTCGAGAAGGCCGCCTGCACGAGCTCGTTGGCGGCCGGTCCGATCACGATCTGCTTGCCCGCCGCGTCCTGCCCCTTGGCGTCGACGTTCTCGTAGCTCCTGACCTTCAGGCCGAGCTCGTCGGCCGCCTGCTTCATCGACTGGGTCTTGCTCAGGATGCGCTCGAAGTCGGTCACCAACTTGATCAGCAGATCAGGGGCCTGCTGCGCCTTGAGATCCTTCTCGAGTCGCGCCTTGACCTCGTCGAACGGCTGCAGCTTGCCGGGCTCGATCTTGTTGATGCGGATGACATGCCAGCCCAGCGGCGACTGGATCGGCGCCGGCGCCACGCCCTCGGGCAGGCCGAAGACGCCATCGGCGAGCGGGCCGGGCGGCAGATCCTTCTTGGTGACGGTGCCGAGCTTGATCACGCCATCGGCGTTGCCCACGACCTCTTTGGTCGCATCCTCGAGCGACTTGCCGGACTTCACCGCTGCGATGATCGCCTTGGCCTTATCCTCGCTGTCGGCCATGGCCTGGTCGACATCGCGCTTTTCCGGGCTGCCGAACTCGGCGGCACGCGCCTCGTACTCCTGCTTCACCTGCTCGGCGGTGACGGTGACCTGCGGCAGGATGTCGTCGACGCTGAGCAGCACATAGGAGAAGGCGCGGTACTCGGGGATCTGGAACTTGGCCTTGTTGGCCTCGAAATAGGCGTTCAGCTGCTCCGCCGTGGGCTTGGGCACGTCGACCACGATCGAGTCGGGGACGTAGATCGTCTCGGCGATCCGCTTCTCCTGCTCCATCTTGAAGATGTCGTCGCGCAGCGACTTCGGCGCCAAGCCGTCCGGTTGGACGACAGAAAAGAGCTGGCTAGCGGCGATCTCGCGCTTGAGCTCGGTGACGAACTGAGCCTCGGAGATGCGCGCCTGCTGCAGGCGGTTGCGGAACGTCATGGAATCGAACTTGCCGCCTGCCCCCTGGAAGGCCGGATTGCGCGCGATCGCCGCCTGCACCTCGGCATCGCTGACGACGAGGCCGAGCTGCTGCGTGGCGTATTCGAGAATGGCGCGCTGGACGACTTCTTCGAGGGCCCGCACGTGCAGGCCAAAGCGCAGCGCCTGCTCCTGCTCGGGCCGTTGGCCGGTCTGGCGCTGGATATTCTCGAGCTGCCGGTTGAACTGCTCGCGCACCTCGCTGACCGGGACCGACGCGCCGCCGATCCAGCCGTAAACCGGGATATGGGTCCCGCCTATATGCGCCACCTCGCTGCTGCGGCCGCCGGTGCGCAGCATGTCGCCGATGCCCCACAGTGCGAAGCTGACGATCAGCATGCCGAAGAGCACGAACGAGATGATGTAGCCGGCGTACTTGCGGAACTTGTTCACGACTGCGCTTTCACGAGCGCGCTTTCACGTGTGCGCTTTCACGGGGGGCGCTGAGGCCCGATTTGGGGCGCCATGCCTACCACCGGCCCCTGAGGCAGGCAACCGAGGCTCTTTGACCGCACGAAGCGCGGCCGCTAGAGAGCGCAGCGGCATAAAAAGGGGAAATTCATGGCGCGTACGAGGCAGCCGATGATCGCCGGCAACTGGAAGATGAACGGCCTGAGGAGTGATGCCCTGGCGTTGGCCAGGGCGGTTGCGGACGGCGTGAAGCAGGCTGCGTGGACCGACCGGCAGGTCCTGATCTGTCCGCCAGCCACGCTGGTCATGGCGGTTGCCGATGCCGTCCGCGGCAGCGCGCTTCTGGTCGGCGGCCAGGATTGCCATGCCAAGCCGTCCGGCGCCCACACGGGCGACATCGCCGCCGAGATGCTGCGCGACTGCGGTGCCAGCCACGTGATCGTCGGGCACTCCGAGCGACGCGCCGACCACGGCGAGAGCGATGCCTTGGTACGCGCCAAGGCCGAGGCGGCGTGGCGCGCGAGCCTGGTGCCCGTGATCTGCATTGGCGAGACCTTGGACGAGCGTGAGGCCGGTGACACGCTGGAGGTGCTCGCGACGCAGCTCAAGGGGAGCATTCCGCCCGGAGCGACCGCGTGGAACACGGTCGTGGCGTACGAGCCGGTGTGGGCGATCGGCACCGGCAAGACGCCGACAACAGCCGAGGTCGCCGCCGCCCACGGCCACATCCGTAAGGTGCTGGCGACGCTCACCAGCGAGGCGGCGGGGATCCGTTTGCTCTATGGCGGTTCGGTGAAAGAGAGCAACGCCGCCGAGCTGCTGGCGGCGGGCGACGTCGACGGCGCGCTGGTCGGCGGCGCGAGCCTTAAGGCGCCTGAGTTTTTGGCTATCGCCAAGGCTGCATAAAGCGGCTAGAAGCGCCCGCTTGATGTGCGCCTCGATCACTCTCGCCTCGATAATTTGGGCCCCGGACGAATGGTGGACGCGGTAAGGAGCTTTCTGCACGACTGGCGCGTGGTGCTGCTGATCATCCATGTCGGCGTTACCGCCGCGATGATCGTCGTCATCCTGCTTCAGCGCAGCGAAGGCGGCGGACTTGGCATGGGTCGCACCGACGCGCTGTTCTCGGTGCGCGGCCAGGCCAATGTGCTGTCGCGGATGACCGCGATCTTTGCCGGCATCTTCTTCTTCTTGAGCTTGGTCATGGCCTGGAGCATGACCAACCCCACGAACGCCTCGCGTTCGATCATGGACAATGCGCCGGCATTGCCGGCCGCGCCCACGACTCCGGCCACGCCAGCGCCGCCCTCGGCGCCCAACCGGTAGCAACAAGCGTGTCGGCCTGCCGTTCCGCCCGCCGGGTCATCCCCAGCGGAGCAAATTCCCCATGGCTGCATCAATCAAGCTTTAGTATGCTGTAGGCCCATGACGCGCTTTATCTTCATAACGGGCGGCGTGGTTTCTTCCCTTGGCAAGGGTCTTTCATCGGCGGCACTTGGGGCGCTGCTGCAGGCGCGCGGCTATCGCGTCCGCCTGCGCAAGCTCGATCCGTACCTCAATGTGGACCCAGGGACGATGAGCCCCTATCAGCACGGCGAGGTGTTCGTCACCGACGACGGCGCGGAGACCGACCTCGACCTCGGCCATTACGAGCGCTTCACCAGCGTCGACGCCCGGCAGAGCGACAACATCACGACGGGACGCATCTATTCGACTGTGATCGCCAGGGAGCGCCGCGGCGAATACCTCGGGGCGACCGTCCAAGTGATCCCGCACGTCACCGACGCCATCAGGGAGTTCATCGTCGCCGACACCGACCACGAGGATTTCGTCCTGGTCGAGATCGGCGGCACGGTGGGCGACATCGAGGGCCTGCCGTTCCTGGAAGCGATCCGCCAGCTCGGCAACGAGCTCGGTCGCGAGCGAACGATGTATGTGCACCTGACCTTGCTGCCCTGGGTGCCGACTGCCGGCGAGCTCAAGACCAAGCCGACGCAGCATTCGGTCAAGGAGCTGCTGAGCGTGGGAATCCAGCCCGACCTGCTGGTGTGCCGCAGCGGCGACAAGGAAATCCCGCCGACCGAGCGGCGCAAGATCGCGCTGTTCTGCAACGTCAAGACCGAGCGCGTGATCGAGGCGCGCGACGTGGACACCATTTACCAGGTGCCGATCGCCTACCACGAGCAAGGGTTCGACCGCGAGGTGTGCCGCTATTTCAACCTCGAGGCCGACAAGGAGCCCAATCTCGACCGCTGGCGCGGCGTGGTGCGGGCCGTGCGCGAGCCGGAGGGCAAGGTGACCATCGCCGTGGTCGGCAAGTACACGGTCCTGCTCGATGCCTACAAGTCGCTGAGCGAAGCGCTGACGCACGGCGGCTGCGCCAACAACGTCAAGGTCGGCCTGGAATGGATGGATTCGGAGATCTTCGAGCGCGAGGATGCCGTCAGCCATCTCGAGAACGTGCACGGCATCCTGGTTCCGGGCGGCTTCGGCGAGCGCGGCACCGAGGGCAAGATCCACGCCGTGAAGTTCGCCCGCGAGCGCGATGTGCCGTTTTTTGGCATCTGCTTCGGCATGCAGATGGCCGTGATCGAGGCGGCCCGCCATCTGCTCGGTCTCGAACATGCCTCGTCCACGGAATTCGGCCCGACCGAGCACGCCGTCGTCGGACTGATGACCGAATGGATGAAGGGCAACCAGCTCGAGAAGCGCAACGCCAAGGGCGATCTCGGCGGCACGATGCGGCTCGGCGCCTATCCGGCGCACCTGCGGCCGGGCACGCGGGTGCACGACATCTACGAGCAAGAGATCATCAGCGAGCGCCATCGCCACCGCTTTGAGGTCAACGTCAACTACAAGGATCGGCTGGAGCAGGTCGGCCTGCGCTTTTCCGGCATGTCGCCCGACGGCCTGCTGCCTGAGATCGTCGAGATCCCCGACCATCCCTGGTTCATCGGCGTGCAGTACCATCCCGAGCTGAAGTCGCGCCCCTTCGCCCCGCACCCGCTTTTCACATCCTTCATCGAGGCGGCGAAGAACCAGAGCCGGCTCGTCTGATGCGCTTTAGCCTTACGAGCGGGGCCGCATGACGGGTCGCATTTCCGTCATGTTTTTCGTCTGGAATCGGGGCGCGATGAACCGAGTTGCTGCTTTCGTCCTTGCGCTCTTGACCGTCCTCGCGCCCGTGGCTTGGAGCCAAACATCGCAAGGCAAGGCGGAACGGCGCGATCCGCTCTTCCTGCGCTTTCCCGAAATGGCCGAGCGCTACTGGGTAAACGCCGAGACGAACGCAGCCAGCCACAAGGTCCTCGCCATTCCGCTGCCGCGGCAATGCGCCTTCGTTTACGCCGACGCCTATTCGCGGGGACAGATGAGCCAGTCCGAAGTCGAGCAGATGGCGGTCTCGAGCTGCAACCAGAAGCTCGGTCAGCTGGGGCCGCTCGGCGAGAACTATTCGGCCGACTGCCGTTGCCAGGTGGTGATCAGCAACGAGCGCTACGTCGTGCCGCGCAATCAGCTGCCGGACGATTCCTACGGCCCGGTCTCGATCTTCTACCGCGACGATCGCGGCAACGTCGCGCGGCTGAATGGCCTCGCCAAGTACGGCGCCCTGATCGGACGCGACCGCTCGGTGAGGTTCGCCGTCGACAATCCGCGCGGCGAGCAGGTCTGCGAGGGCACGTTCACCAACGAGGCGCCGAGCAATGGGCATTTCTCGATCTCCTGCTTCACTGGACGGTTCAGCGGCACCGGCGGCTATCAGAGCAAGACCGGCGCACCCAACGACCACATCATCGCCCGCGGCCAGACCAACCGCGGCCTGCCGATCGTCATGGTGATCGGGCTGCCGGCGCAGCTTGCCACCAACACCTACGGCGCGATCTGATGCGGCGCGGCCTAATGCGGCGCGGAGGGCCGCTGATCTGCCTGGCGCTTCTGGCGCCGACGCTCTTGGCTCCGGTACTGGCCTGGAGCCAGAGTGCCGGCGAGGTCGAGCGATGCTTCCAGAATCCGGCTGCGTGCGGGCAAGGCGGGCAACCATCCGCTCCGCCGCCGGCGCCTCAGCCCAGCGCGCCGGTTGCCGTCAGCAGGCCGCCGGCGGCCCCGGCGCCCGACTACACGACGGTGCTGCAAAGCCCGGAACCCGACCGCAGGCGCATCCAGGAATCGCTGCACACGCTCGACAAGTACAACGGCCCGATCGACGGCAACCTGCAGTCGGACTCCACCACCAAGGCGATCGCCGATTGGCAGAAGAGCCACGGCATGCATGCGATCGGCAAGCTGACGCCGCAGGAAGCACGCGAGCTCAACGCCGAGGCCGCGCGCGTGCCGATCCGCCGCATCGACCCGTCGACGCAGACGGTCACGGCGTCCCCCAGCACGCCGCCGGCAGCTGCGAGTTCGGGCAACGATGCCTTGAAGTCGCTGCGCAACAGGCTGGCGGAGCGGCGCAAGGCGGCGGAGCCGAAGGCCGACGCCGCGACTCAAGCGCTGGTACGCGATCTCAAGGCCTACGTCGCGGCCGACGGCAAGGGTGCGGTCGGCGAGCAGTTTGCCGACTTCGCAAAATGGTACGCCGGCACCAAGGCAGCCGGCCGCATCGTGGGCGAGATCGCGCCGGTGATCGACGACTACGGCGACGCCAAGGGAGGCCCCGGGGTATCGAGCGAAGTCGTGTTCGAGACCAAGCAGGGAAGCACGAGCCAATCGCACTGCATCGTCTTCGCCTGGATCGAGGGCAATCCGCGCAAGAACACGCAGGCCTTCTCCTGCGACGACATCGCCGGCGTGGAGAAGTGGAAGACCGAGCAGTCGCTGAAGAGCGCCTGGCGCTAGACCCTGTCTTGCCGGACCGCGGGCCTCCAGGCCGCTCTTGTCATCCCGAGGCCTTGGCCGAGGGATCTTTCCTGATGCCGAAGGATCCCTCGCTTCGCTCGGGATGACAAAAAGCGGACTCGGCGCATTCACATGCACCTGAGGAGGTCCGCGATCCGGCAAGAGGAGCCGATCCCTTGCCCCTCGCAGAACGGGCCGCTAGACAGGCCGGCCTGGAAGGAGTGCCAGCCCATGAGCGCCATCGCCGAAGTCCGCGCCCGCGAGATCCTGGATAGCCGCGGCAATCCGACGGTCGAGGTGGAAGTGGAGCTGGACAGCGGCGCGTTCGGCCGCGCTGCCGTACCGTCCGGTGCCTCGACCGGCGCCCATGAAGCCGTCGAGTTGCGCGACGGCGACAAGAAACGTTACGGTGGCAAGGGCGTCCTGAAGGCGGTGCAGGCGGTCAACGGCGAGATCATGGACCTGCTGGCCGGCCTCGATCCGTTCGAGCAGATCAAGATCGATCGTGCGCTTTGCGAGCTGGACGGCACGCCGAACAAGGGCCGGCTGGGGGCCAACGCGATCCTGGGCGCGTCGCTGGCCGTGGCCAAGGCGGCCGCCAACGAATGCGGCCTGCCGCTCTATCGCTACGTCGGCGGCAGCCAGGCGAGTTTGCTGCCCGTGCCGTTGATGAACATCATCAATGGCGGCGTGCACGCCGACAATGCGATCGACATTCAGGAATTCATGATCATGCCGGTCAAGGCCGATCGGTTCGGCGAGGCGCTGCGCATGGGCTCCGAGGTGTTCCACGCCCTGCGCACCCAGCTGCGCGAGGCCGGCCACAACACCAATGTCGGCGACGAAGGCGGCTTTGCCCCCAACCTCGCCTCCGCCGACGAGGCGCTCGCCTTCATCATGCAGGCGATCGAGCGGGCGGGCTACAAGCCCGGCGAAGACGTCGTGCTGGCGCTCGACCCGGCCTCGACGGAGTTCTTCAGCGGCGGCAAGTACAAGATGGTCGGCGAAGGCAAGGTGTTCGATGCCGACGGCATGGTCGACTATTACGCCCATCTCGTGAAGCGCTACCCGATCGTCTCGATCGAGGACGGCATGGCCGAGGACGATATGGCCGGCTGGAAGACGATCACCCAGAAGCTCGGCCAGCACACCCAGCTGGTGGGCGACGATCTCTTCGTGACCAATCCCACACGGCTGGCCGACGGCATCAAGGACGGGCTGGCCAACGCGATCCTGGTCAAGGTGAACCAGATCGGCACGCTCAGCGAGACCATGGAGGCCGTTTCGATGGCCCGCCAGGCCAGCTATGGCATGGTCATGTCGCATCGTTCAGGCGAGACCGAGGACGCCACCATCGCCGACCTCGCCGTCGCCGCCAACTGCGGGCAGATCAAGACCGGTTCGCTGTCGCGCTCCGACCGGCTCGCCAAGTACAACCAGTTGCTGCGCATCGAGGAGCAGCTCGGCACGCAGGCGCGCTACGCCGGAACGTCAATCCTGCGCGGCCGCTGAGGCCGAGGGCGCTTGCGCCACGACCTCGTAGTGGTCGGCGAAATCGTCGAACGAGCTCAGCACCGCACGGCCCTGCGGCTCGACGATGGCCTTGCCGATGTCGGGGCCGGTGAAAGCCTCGATCGACCGGCGCGATTCCCAAAGCGTCAGGGCGAGGAACTCGGCGCTGCCGTCGACCTCCCGGCGCAGTAGCCAGCCACCACGATGGCCCGCCATTTCCTTCAGCGACGGAAACACCGTGGCGGAAACATGCCTGGCATAGGCATCGGCGTTCGCAGGGCTGGCAGCCTTGCCGCACCAGAGTCGCGCGATCATAGGGACATCTCCTGGAATTCGAGGTTCCAGGAGAATGTGCAAGGAGCGGTATCGCGTATTGGCGAAAATTGCACCGGTTGGTTAGGCTTGCGCGTGGCGCGCCTCGATCCAAATAATCTGACTGAGTACTGGTGGGACCGGCACCTCACCGGTCTTAGCCTGCTGCGCGCCGATTTCACCACCCACGAGTATCCGCCGCACACCCACCAAGCGCTGGTCGTCGCCGTGACCGAACACGGCGGCTCGATCATCAAAAGCCGCGGCCAGGTGGAGGAGGCCGAGCCCGCAACCTTGTTCGTATTCAATCCGGCCGAGCCACATGCCGGCTGGATGGGCTGGAGCAGCCGCTGGCGCTACCGGTCGCTCTACCTGACGCAGGCGGCCCTCGACCAGGTCGCTGCCGGACTGGGAATCCAGCGCATCCCGTACTTCACGCGCAACATGTTCAAGGACGCCGACCTGATCGAGGCCTTCCTCGCCATGCATTGCGCCATCGAGCAGGGCAGGGACGCCTTCGAGGAGCGCGAGCTGCTGATCGGCACGTTCGGTCGCTTGTTCGAACGCCACGGCAGTGCCAACCGCACGCTCGAGCGTGCTAAAAAGGACCGCCTGATCCTCGAGCGGGTGCGCGAGCGCATGCGCTCGGAATATGCCTCGGAATTGCGCCTCGAGGAGCTGGCCGAGAGCGTAGGCCTCACGACCTTCCAGCTGATCGGCCTCTTCAAGCGCAGCACGGGTCTCGCGCCGCACGCCTATCTGACGCAACTTCGGCTCAACATGGCCTGCCGCCATCTCAGGCATGCACGGCCGATTGCCGAAGTGGCCGCCGAAGTGGGCTTCTACGACCAGAGCGCGCTCACCAAGCACTTCAAGCGTTGCTACGGCATCACGCCCCTGCAATTCGCGCGGGCGGCCGCAGCCTGAGACCGCAAATCCGAGGCCTCCCATCCGAGATGGGCAATTTTTGCCAATACGCCTGCGGCAGTCGCGGCTAGCAGTGCGACATGCATCTCTTCTGCCATGAGAATCCCGAGACGCTGACCCTGGAGACGACCGTGTCGGCGGCAATGCCCGGCAAGGTCGCTCTTACGCAAACGCCGTTCTATCCCGGCGGCGGTGGCCAGCTCGCCGACCGCGGCGTGCTGCGCTGGTCGGGCGGCGAGGCGAAGGTGACCGGCTTCGACGTCTCGGCCGGCAAGCTTTGGCATCTTCTCGATACGCCGGCCGAGCTTTCCGGCGACGTCGAGGCGTGTGTCGATGCCGACTTCCGGCGCACCATGCGGCAGCTGCACACCGGCTCGCACATCCTGAACGCGCTGGTCTTCCAGAGCTTCGATGGCGCCCTGGTGACCGGCGTGCAGATGTACGAGGACGGCAGCGCCCGCATGGATTTCGACATCCAAGGGGCCGACAACGATCGCCTGCGCGCGCTCGAGGGACCGATCAACGACGTGATCGCTCAAGACATCGCCGTGCAGTTCGCATACGTACCGATGGCGGAGGCGCAAGCGGAACGGGGGTTGATCCGCAGTCGCTCGGTGGCACCGCCGCCGACGCCGGACGGCAAGATCCGCGTCGTCGAGATCGTCGGGCTCGATCGCCAAGCCTGTGGTGGCACCCACCTCGCCTCGACCGGAAGCTCGCCGCCGATTCGCATCCTGAAGATCGACAACAAGGGCCGGCACAACCGCCGCGTCCGCATCGCGCTCGCTCCGCCGCCGTGAGGCACTGTCTCACAAGTGAGACAGTGCCCGACTTGACTTCAGGACACAATATGTTGCCATATGCCTTTAGGATTCCGGCATATGTTGCGCCCCCGACAAATCCTGGTGCCGATCGTCTTCGCCATGATGTTCGGCTATTTCGGCTATCACCTGGTCAACGGTGATCGCGGCTTGCTGGCCATGGCGCACTTGCAGCGCGAGGTGCTGATCGCTGACCAGAACCTCGCCGAAGCGGAAGCGACGCGCAAAATCTGGGAGCGTCGTGTCGCGGCACTGCGCAATCAGAGCCTGGAGCCCGACATGCTGGACGAGCGTGCGCGCGTGCTGCTGAACTTCTCGCGCAAGGACGACATCATCGTCTTCATGCCCACGCGCTGACAGCCAGGGTTCGCCTCGCGGCTGACCGAAAGAAACTGTCGGGTGCGACGGTTCGCCGAAAAACATTCGCTCAATTGCTGCAACGCACGCGGGCTCAACTGGTTTTTTGCTTTCGGATCAACCACATCGCGATCCGCGATGCTATAAGCCCAGCGGACCAGCGAGGGGGAATTCATGGCGAAGCCGGCCACCAAGCCGAAGGAATCTGCTCCCGCCGCGCCTTCAGCGCCAGGTGACGCCGAGCAGCTGAAACGCTTCTATCGCGACATGCTGCTGATCCGCCGTTTCGAGGAACGCGCGGGCCAGCTCTACGGCATGGGACTGATCGGTGGATTCTGCCATCTCTACATCGGCCAGGAGGCTGTCGTGGTCGGCATGCAATCGACCATTCAGCTGGGCGATTCGATCATCACCTCCTATCGCGACCACGGCCACATGCTGGCCGCCGGCATGGACCCCAAAGGCGTAATGTCCGAGCTGACCGGCCGCAGCGGCGGCTATTCCAAGGGCAAGGGCGGCTCCATGCACATGTTCAGCCGCGAGAAGAACTTCTTCGGCGGGCACGGCATCGTCGGCGCCCAGGTCCCGATCGGCACCGGGCTGGCCTTTGCCCACAAGTTCAACGGCAAGGCCAACGTCGCGCTGACCTATTTCGGCGACGGCAGCGCCAACCAGGGGCAGGTCTACGAGGCCATGAACATGGCGGCGCTGTGGAAGCTGCCGGTGATCTACATCATCGAGAACAACCGCTACGGCATGGGCACGTCGGTCGAGCGCGCTTCGGCCATCACCGAGCTGTTTCGCCATGGCGAGGCATTCGGTATTCCCGGGGAGCGGGTCGACGGCATGGACGTGATGGCCGTGCGCAGCGAGGGGCTGAAGGCGGTGGAGCACGCCCGGGCCGGCAATGGACCCTATATTCTCGAGATGCAGACCTACCGCTATCGCGGCCATTCGATGAGCGATCCGGCCAAGTACCGGACCAAGGAAGAGGTCGACAAGTACCGCAACGAGCGCGATCCGATCGACCACGTGCGCAAGCTGTTGCTCGACCAGAAGCTCATCGACGAGGCGGCGCTGAAGGCGGTCGACGCGGAGATCCGCAAGACCATCAACGACGCCGCCGAGTTCGCCCAGCACAGTCCCGAGCCCGACCCGTCGGAAGTGTGGACCGACGTCCTGGTCGGAGCCTGATCCGATGTCCATTTCGGTTCTGATGCCTGCCCTGTCACCGACCATGACCGAGGGCAAGCTGGCCAAGTGGCACGTCAAGGTCGGCGACGAAGTGAAAGCCGGCCAAGTCATCTGCGAGATCGAGACCGACAAGGCGACGATGGAGGTCGAGGGCGTCGACGAAGGGACGGTGGCCCAGATCCTGATCGAAGAGGGCGCCGAAGGCGTAAAGGTGAACACGCCGATCTGCATCCTGGCCGCCGAGGGCGAGAGCGTCGCCGACGCTGCGAAAGCGCCGTCGCCGCCCAAGCCGGTGGCGTCGCAACCGGCCGCCGCCAAGGCCGACATCCCCAATACCAAGGGCCAGCCCAAGGCCGAGCCGGCCGCGCCGCCAGCATCGCCCGCGCCGGCGGCCGAGCCCGAATGGACCGGCAAGACCCAGCACATGACGGTGCGCGAGGCGCTGCGCGATGCCATGGCCGAGGAGATGCGGCGCGACCCGCAGGTCTTCCTGATGGGCGAGGAGGTCGCGCAGTATCAAGGCGCCTACAAGGTGAGCCAGGGCCTGCTCGAGGAATTCGGCGCCAAGCGGGTGATCGACACGCCGATCACCGAGCACGGCTTTACCGGCTTGGGCGTCGGTGCGGCGTTCGGCGGGCTGAGGCCGATCGTCGAGTTCATGACCTTCAACTTCGCCATGCAGGCGATGGACCAGATCATCAACTCGGCCGCCAAGACGCACTACATGTCGGGCGGGCAGATGACCTGTCCGATCGTATTCCGCGGCCCCAATGGAGCGGCAGCCCGAGTCGCCGCGCAGCATTCGCAGTGCTACGCGAGCTGGTACGCCCACGTGCCCGGACTGAGGGTGATCGCGCCGTGGAGCGCGGCGGATGCCAAGGGGCTGCTGAAGGCGGCGATTCGCGATCCCAACCCGGTGATTTTCCTCGAGAACGAGATCCTCTACGGGCAGGCCTTCGACGTGCCGGAGGACCCTGACTTCGTCCTGCCGATCGGCAGGGCGAAGATCGAGCGGCCGGGCAAGGACGTCACCATCGCGGCCTTCTCGATCATGGTCGGCAAGGCGCTGCAGGCCGCCACGGAGCTGGCCAAGCAGGGCATCGACGCCGAGGTGATCAACCTCAGGAGCCTGCGCCCGTTCGACACCGAGACCATCGTCGCCTCGATCAAGAAAACCAACCGGCTGGTTTCGGTCGAGGAAGGTTGGCCGTTCGCCGGCATCGGCTCGGAGCTCGCCGCACAGATGATGGAGCAGGCGTTCGATTGGCTCGACGCGCCGGTCAAGCGCGTGCATGGACTCGACGTGCCGCTGCCCTATGCCGCCAACCTCGAGCGCCTGGCGCTGCCGCAGCCGGACAACATCGTCGAGGCCGCCCGCGCGGTCTGCTATCGCTGAGGCGGGGGCGTTCCGATGTCCATCAACATCCTGATGCCGGCGCTGTCGCCGACCATGACCGAGGGCAAGCTCGCCAAGTGGCACGTCAACGTGGGCGAGCCGGTCAAGGCGGGTCAGGTGATCTGCGAGATCGAGACCGACAAGGCGACCATGGAGGTCGAGGCGGTCGACGAAGGCAAGATCGGCCAGATCGTCGTGCCGGAGGGCGCCGAGGGCGTGAAGGTGAACGCCGTGATCGCCGTCCTGCTGGAGGACGGCGAAACCGAGGTGCCGGCGATTGCTGCGCCGGCACCGACTTCGGCCCCGAAGCCTGCGCCCGCTGCCGCAGGACCTGCAGCGCCGTCCGCTGCAAAGCCGGCTGCGGCTCCCGCACCTTCGGCATCGGTGCCCGCGGCGAAGCCGGCACCCGCATCGACCGGCAATCGTATCTTCGCCTCGCCGCTCGCCAAGCGCATTGCCGCGGAGAAGGGCATCGATCTTTCGGCCATCAAGGGCAGTGGGCCGCACGGCCGCATCATCAAGGCGGACGTCGAGCATGCGAAGCCCGTCGCGGCGCCCGCACCGAAGCCCGCCCCGGCCGCGAAGCCTGCGCCGGCACCGACACCTCAGCCGGTGTTCGTGGCGCCGGGCGACAGCCGCGTGCCGCACACCTCGATCCGCAAGGTGATCGCGCGGCGCATGCTCGAGTCCAAGCAGACCGTCCCGCACTTCTACCTGACGGTCGATCTCGAGATCGACGCACTGCTGGCGGCGCGACAGGCAATCAACGCGGTGGCCGAGAAGAAGGGGACCAAGGTCTCGGTCAACGACATGATGATCAAGGCCTGCGCCAAGGCGCTGCGCGACCATCCCGAGTGCAATGCCTCGTGGACCGAGGACGAGATGATCCAGTACGGCGCGGTCGACATCGCGGTCGCTGTCGCCACCGACCGCGGCCTGATCACGCCCATCGTGCGCAGCGCCGACATGAAGGGGCTGGCGCAGATTGCGTCCGAGATGAAAGACCTCGCCGGGCGCGCCAAGATCGGCAAGCTCAAGCTCGAGGAGTTTCAGGGCGGCGGCTTCACGATCTCCAACCTGGGCATGTTCGGCATCGACAGCTTCGCCGCCATCATCAACCCGCCGCAGGCGATGATCCTGGCCGTCGGCAAGGGCGAGGAGCGGGCCGTCGTGCGCAAGGGCCAGGTGGTGGCGCGCAACATGATGAGCTGCACGCTCGCGGTCGACCACCGCGTCGTCGACGGCGCCATGGGCGCGCAATGGCTGCAAACCCTGCGCGCCTACGTCGAGCAGCCGGCCGCGATGCTGGCGTAGGAGAGCGCATGCGCCTGACCTTTCAGCTGCCTTTGATCGACGGCTGCTCCATAATGCTCGTAGGTGGAGTGGCTTTGTCTCTAGTGTACGCAGTCCGCATCGATGCCGGTGCCTGAGGCGAACTAACCATGGACCTGACGCTTCCCCTCAACGCTTTGATGTGGGCCACGGGTATCGCCGCGGTCTTCCTAACTTTGAATTCTGTCTGGGCAATCGCCAAGACCAGGCGCCCAGCGCCATTGAGGTGGAATGACGTGGCAAGCCAACAAGGCGCATCAGCTTGGTCCGCATCGTCCGAGCGGCGGGGCAAAGCGGTTGAAAACATTCATTCCATCCATGCGAGCGTCCAGCGTCTGGAAGCGGCACTGAACGACATCACTCGGATCGAACGAGATCTGCGACGTTCGCAAGCGGCATCCAGCCTGGAAATCGCCGTAACCGTGGCTGCCCTCAAGATGGTGGTGAAGATTAATCGTGTGCGACTCGACGGTACGGAACTTAGAGTGGAATTTGATCCTTCCGCCAAAGTTTCTCAGACACAGATCAATGAAGCGCTGAGTTGGTCACAGTAGCATGGCCGACACCAACTTCGATCTCATCGTCGTCGGCGGCGGCCCGGGTGGCTACGTCGCCGCCATCCGCGCCGCGCAGCTCGGCATCAAGACCGCTGTCGTCGAGCGCGAGCACATGGGCGGCATTTGCCTCAACTGGGGCTGCATCCCGACCAAGGCGCTGCTGCGCACGTCGGAAGTCTACGGTCTGATGAAGCACGCCGAGTCGTTCGGCCTGTCGGTGAAAGAATTTTCTTACGACGCCAAGAAGGTGGTCGAGCGGTCGCGCAAGGTCGCGAATCAGCTGAGCAGCGGCGTCAAGATGCTGATGCGCAAGAACAAGATCACGGTGTTCGACGGCAGCGCCAAGCTCGCAGGCAGCGAAGGCGGCTTGCGCAAGCTCGCCGTGGCGATGAACGACAAGAGCAACGTCACACTCGCAGGCAAGAACATCATTCTTGCAACCGGCGCGCGCGCGCGTCAGCTGTCCGGACTTGAATCCGACGGCAAGCTGGTGTGGACCTACAAGGATGCGATGGTGCCGCCGGAGTTTCCCAAGTCGCTGCTGATCATCGGGTCCGGCGCGATCGGCATCGAGTTCGCGAGCTTCTACCGCACGCTGGGTGCCGAGGTGACGGTGGTCGAGGTCGTCGATCGCATCTTGCCGGTCGAGGACGAGGAAGTGTCGGCCTTCGCCAAGCGCCAGTTCGAGAAGCAGGGCATGAAGATCCTGACCGGGGCGACGGTGTCCGGCTTGAAAAAGGGCGCCGACCAGGTGACCGCGACCATCACAGCCAGCGGCAAGAGCCAGGAGATCACCGTCGATCGGGTGATCAGCGCCGTGGGCATCGTCGGCAACGTCGAGAACATCGGCCTCGAAGGCACCAAGGTGAAGGTCGACAAGACGCACATCGTGATCGACCAATGGGGCTTCACCGGCGAGCCCGGCGTCTACGCCATCGGCGACGTCGCAGGTCCGCCGTGGCTTGCCCACAAGGCCATGCACGAAGGGGTGGTCGTCGTCGAGAAGCTCGCCGGACTGAACAGCGTGCATCCGATGAAGGTCGACAACATCCCGGGCTGCACCTATTCGCAGCCGCAAGTGGCGAGCATCGGCCTCACCGAGGCGGCGGCCAAGGCCAAGGGCCTGCAGGTGAAGGTCGGCAAGTTCCCGTTCATCGGCAACGGCAAGGCGATCGCGCTCGGCGAGCCGGAGGGCTTCGTCAAGACGGTGTTCGACGCCAAGACAGGCGAGCTTTTGGGCGCCCACATGATCGGTGCGGAAGTGACCGAGCTGATCCAGGGCTACAGCATCGCCAAGACGCTGGAGACTACCGAGGCCGAGCTGATGGCGACGGTGTTCCCCCATCCCACGCTGTCGGAAATGATGCACGAGGCGGTACTGGCAGCCTACGGGCGTCCGCTCCATATCTAGGCCGCCATGGACGGCACGCTCGACAAGCCCGCTGTAAGCCGCGCCGAACGCCATCCCGAGAAGGCGCACAGGCCGGACAATCCCATCCGCCGCAAGCCGGAATGGATCAGGGTGCGTGCGCCCAACTCACCGGAATACGCCGAGACACGCCGCTTGATGCGACACTACGGCCTGTCCACGGTGTGCGAGGAGGCGGCCTGCCCGAACATCGGCGAATGCTGGAAGCACAAGCACGCCACCTTCATGATCATGGGCGACGTCTGCACACGGGCTTGCGCCTTCTGCAACGTCGCGACCGGCAAGCCGGGCGCGCTGAACCCACATGAGCCGGCCAACATCGCCGAAGCCGTCGGCAAGCTTGGGCTGGGCCATGTGGTCGTGACCTCGGTCGATCGCGACGATCTGGCCGACGGCGGCGCGGACCACTTCGCGGCGGTGATCGAGGCGCTGCACCGGTCCGCACCCGCGACGACGGTCGAGGTGCTGACACCGGACTTTTTGCGCAAGCCCGGCGCGGTCGAGATCGTGGTGAAGGCGCGGCCCGACGTGTTCAACCACAACCTCGAGACCGTGCCGCGCCTCTATCCCACCATCCGGCCGGGTGCCCGTTACTTCGCGTCGCTGAAACTGCTGTCGCAGGTGAAGGAGATCGATCCGGCGATGTTCACCAAGTCGGGCCTGATGGTCGGGCTGGGCGAGACGCGCGAGGAGATCCTGCAGGTCATGGACGACCTTCGCGCCGCCGACGTCGACTTCCTGACCGTCGGCCAGTACCTGCAGCCCAGTGCCAAGCATGCGCCGATCGATCGCTTCTGGCCCCCGGCGGCGTTCGACGAGCTGGCAAGCTTTGCGCGCGCCAAGGGCTTCCTGATGGTCTCGGCCTCGCCCCTCACGCGTTCGAGCTACCACGCCGGCGACGATTTCGCGCGACTGAGAGCGGCGCGCGCCGCGCACTTGCCGAGGTAGCGTCTGCATGCCCGTTCGGCATGTCGAGCACCGCCTCGTCGCGCATGCGCCCGGGCAGCTCTACGACCTCGTGGCCGACATCAAGCGCTATCCCGAGTTCCTGCCCTGGTGTCAGGCGGCCCGTATTCGCCGCCGCGAGGGGCAGACGCTTTATGGCGAGCTCGCGATCGGCTTTGGTCCCTGGCACGAGCGCTTCGGATCGCGCGTCGAGCTGAAGCCGGACGATCCCGAGGGACCGCGCATCGACACCACCGGCACCGAGGGCCCGTTCCGTCGCCTGATCAGCCGCTGGATCTTCCATCCGCATCCCGGCGGAACGTTCATCCACTTCGAGCTCGAGTTCGAGTTCCGCTCGATGCTCCTGCAGAAGACGGTGCAGATCTTGTTCGCCGACGCCGTCAAGCGCATGGTGTCGGCCTTCGAAGCCCGTGCCGACCAGCTCTACGGCAAGCCTACGCTTCGACCAGCGACCCCAGCATCGTCAACGCCGTGAGGACCGAAACGCGGCGGATTGCGTCGCGGTCGCCCGGAAACACATGGCGCTCGGCGATCATCCCGCCGCCGCGCCGGCAGGCCGCGAGGTAGACCAGGCCGACCGGCTTTTCGGCACTGCCGCCGCCTGGCCCGGCGACGCCGGTAACAGACACCGCAAGATCGGCCGTCGATCGGGCGAGCGCACCGGCCGCCATGGCACGCGCCACCGGCTCGCTTACCGCGCCGTAGCCCAGCAGCGCATCCCACGCCACGCCGAGCATCTCGCGCTTGGCCTCGTTGGCGTAGGTCACGAACGCCCGTTCGACCACATCGGAGGACCCGGCGATGGCGGTCAGCGTCGCCGCCACGAGCCCTCCGGTGCACGATTCCGCCGTGACGAGAGTGAGCTTGCGCTTGCGACAGGCGTGTAAAAGGCCGTCTGCCGCGCTGCGCATGTCGTGGTCGAACATCTGTTGTCCTCTAGCGCCTTGGCAGCTCGACGGTCGCGACGGCTTGTGCCGCGATGCCCTCGCCGCGGCCGGTGAAACCCAAGCCCTCGGTCGTCGTCGCCTTGACGCTCACTCTGCCACGCGCGACGCCGGCAATGCGAGCGATGCTTTCGACCATGGCCTCGCGATGCGGGCCGATGCGCGGCGCCTGGCACACCAGCGTGAGATCGAGATGCACCAGCCGGCCGCCGGCCTCTTTCAAGAGCTCGATCGCATGACGCAGGAAGCGGTCTGACGAGGCGCCGCGCCATTGCGGATCCGACGGCGGAAAGTGCTGGCCGATGTCGCCGGCGCCGATCGTGCCGAGCACGGCGTCGGTCAGGGCGTGCAGCGCGACGTCGGCATCGGAGTGACCCGCCAGCGTCTGCGAATGGGCGATGGCGACGCCGCCCAGCGTCACGGCATTGCCGGGGCCGAAGCCATGCACGTCGAAGCCGAAAGCGGTGCGGGTCTCCATCGCGCCCTGTGCCCGGAGGTCTTCCATCGTCGTGATCTTGCGATTGTCCTCGTGCCCTGGAACCATAACGACACGCAACCCCGCATGTTCGGCCACTGCGGCGTCGTCGGTCATGGCCGTGGATTCCTGTTTGCCGAGCGACGCCACCGACCGGTGGACGGCCAGCAGGGCAGGGTAGCGGAAGACCTGCGGCGTCTGGGCGCGCCAAAGTTGGGCGCGCGGCACGGTCTGGACGATGGCACCTGCTTCGACCCTCTTGAGCGTATCGGCCAGCGGCACCCCGAGGACCGCGCCGTCGATGCCTGGCTCGGACACACTCGAAAGACAGGCGGCGATGTCTTCGGCCCGAACAAACGGGCGAGCGGCGTCATGGATGGCCACGATGTCGGGCGGATCGACGGCGAGCGCTTCCAAGCCATTGAGGACGGAGTGCTGCCGTGTGGCGCCGCCTTTGACCGGGGGCGGCAAGTCGAGGCCAGCCGTTGCCTCGGCATAGTGGCCCTCGTCCCCGCCGCCGATCACCACCTGGACCTTGTCGATGCCGGCGGCGGCCCGGAGGGCGGCAATCGTGCGCCGCAGCACCGGCTCGCCCTCCAAAAGGGCATATTGTTTGGGCAGGCTGCCGCCGAAGCGGCTGCCACGGCCGGCGGCGACGATGAGCGCGGTGCAACTGGGCATGCTCTTCCCCATAACATTGGCCGCATAACATTGCGCCAGCAGGTGCGCACTTAGTCCACTTGCGTGCCCGCCAAGGACCCGCTATTGCTCGCTCAAATATTGTGCACTGCACAAGATGCCTAATTACTGATCACAGAATGCTTCGCTCGCCCCGTCTTTCCCCCATCGATGTCGGCCCCGTGCGGCTTCAGGACCCCGTGATCCTGGCCCCGATGTCGGGCGTCACCGACATGCCGTTCCGCCGGATGGTCAAGCAGGGCGGGGCAGGGCTGGTCGTGTCCGAGATGATCGCCTCGGCGGCCATGGTACGGGAGAATCGCAAGACCCTGCTGATGGCCAAGAATTCTCCTGAAGAGTTCCCGATGGCGGTGCAACTTGCAGGGTGCGAGCCGGGGGTCATGGCCGACGCCGCCAAGCTCAACGAGGACCGCGGGGCAGCGATCATCGACATCAACTTCGGCTGTCCGGTGAAGAAGGTCGTCAACGGCCACGCCGGCTCGTCGCTGATGCGCGACGAAGTGCATGCCGCGAAGATCCTCGAGGCGACCGTCCAGGCGGTGAAGCTGCCGGTAACCTTGAAGATGCGCACAGGCTGGGATTCGCAGAACCGCAATGCGCCCAGCCTCGCGCGCATCGCCGAAGCGAGCGGCATCCGCATGCTGACGGTGCACGGCCGTACGCGCTGCCAGTTCTACGACGGGCAAGCGGATTGGCGGTTCATTGCCGAGGTCAAGGCGTCGACCGGGCTGCCGGTGATCGCGAACGGCGACATCTGCTCCCTCGACGACGTCGATGCTGCGCTCGAGCAGTCGGGCGCCGACGGCGTAATGATCGGACGCGGCGCCTACGGGCGTCCCTGGTTCCTTAAACAGGCGATCCACTACTTGCGGACGGGCGAGCGGCTGGCTGATCCGACGCTCGCCGAGCAGTACGCGGCGGTGCGGGCGCACTTCGAGGCGATGCTGTCGCATTACGGCGAGGAGACCGGTGTTCGCATGGCCCGCAAGCACCTCGGTTGGTATTCGCGGGGCTTGCCCAGTTCGGCCGACTTCCGGGCCGCTGTGAACCGCGAAACCGACGCCGATCGGATTCGCGCGATGCTCGCGGCGTTCTTCCTGCCGGCGCTCGAACGACAGGCGGCCTAGGTGGCCTTCCAGCCCCTGAAGCGCGCGGTCGCACTCAACGAGCAGTTCCCGGCGGCGATCCTCGATTCGCTGTCGGAAGCGATCGTCGTGGTCGACGCTCAGGGCCTGATCCACTTCGCCAACCTCTCGGCCGAGCAGTTCTTCGGTGTGGGCCGCGCCCGCCTGGTCAGCCATCCCCTGAGCGAGTTCGTCCCCGAGGACACGCCGCTGTTTTCTCTGCTCGACCAGGTGCTGTCGACCGGCGGCGCGGTCGCCGAGAACGGTGTCACGCTCGCTTCGCCGCGCATCGGCAATCGATTCTGCGCGCTGCGCCTCTCGCCTGTGGTCGATGCCGAAGGTCTGGTGGCGATCTCGCTGGTCGAGCAGACGATAGCCCGCAACATCGACCGCCAGTTGTCGCACCGCAGCGCTGCACGTTCGGTCAGTGCGCTCGCCGCCATGCTGGCGCACGAGGTGAAGAACCCGCTCTCCGGTATCCGCGGCGCAGCCCAGCTGCTGGAACAATCGGTGCCCGACAGCGAACGCGAGCTCACCGGGCTGATCTGCGAGGAGACCGACCGCATCGTGGCCCTGGTCGATCGTATGGAGGCCTTCGCCGATGGCCGACCGATCGAGCGGGGGCCGATCAACATCCATCAGGTGCTGAACCACGTGCGGCGCATCGCCGAGAACGGCTTCGGCAAGTCAGTGCGCTTCATCGAGACCTACGATCCGTCGCTGCCCGAAGTGCACGGCGACCGCGACCAGCTCATCCAGGTTTTCCTGAATCTGGTGAAGAACGCCTGCGAAGCACCGGGCGACCTCGAGCGCGAGATCGAGTTGTCCACGGCCTATCGCCATGGGCTGCGGCTGGCTGTTCCGGGCCAGCGCGCGAAGGTCAACCTGCCGCTGGTGGTGTCGGTACGGGACAATGGCCAAGGGGTGAGCGAGGAGATTCGCAGCCACTTGTTTGACGCTTTTGTTACGAACAAACCGACAGGAACCGGCCTGGGTCTTGCTTTGGTGGCCAAGATCATCAACGACCATGGCGGCGCGGTCGAATTCGACAGCGAGCCTGGCCGCACGACATTCAGGGTGATGTTGCCACTGCAGTTCCCCCAGGCCGCTTCATGAGCAGCGCCTCGACCATCCTGGTCGCCGACGACGACCGCGCCATTCGCACCGTCCTTCACCAGGCGCTGGGCCGCCAGGGCCACAACGTGCGCAGCACGGGCACCGCCTCGACGCTGTGGCAATGGGTCCAGGAAGGCGAGGGCCAGCTCGTCATCACCGATGTCGTGATGCCCGACGAGAACGGCCTCGACCTCGTGCCGCGCATCCGCAAGCTCAGGCCCGACCTGCGGATCATCGTGATGAGCGCGCAGTCGACGCTGCTCACCGCCGTGCGCGCGACGGAGCGTGGCGCCTTCGAGTACCTGCCCAAGCCGTTCGATCTCAACGAGCTCATTTCGGTGGTGAACCGGGCCCTGTCGGCGCCGGCTGCCCCGTCAGCGCGCCTGCCCCAGCCGCAGGAAGAGGGCGAGCGCCTGCCGCTGATCGGCCGCTCGCCCGCCATGCAGGAGATCTACCGCGCGCTGGCGCGGCTGATGTCGACCGACCTCACGGTGATGGTCACGGGCGAATCGGGCGCGGGCAAGGAGCTGGTGGCGCGCGCCCTGCACGACTACGGCAAGCGCCGCAAGGGACCGTTCGTGGCGCTGAACATGGCCGCCATTCCCCGCGAGCTGATCGAGAGCGAGCTGTTCGGCCACGAGCGCGGCGCCTTCACCGGCGCCGTGCAGCGCTCGGCCGGCAAGTTCGAGCAGGCATCCGGCGGCACGCTGTTCCTCGACGAAATCGGCGACATGCCGCCCGAGGCGCAGACCCGGTTGCTGCGCGTCCTGCAGGAAGGCGAGTACACCACCGTCGGCGGGCGCACCCCCATCAAGGCCAACGTCCGCATCGTCGCCGCGACCCATCGCGACCTGCGCCGCCTGATCCAGCAGGGCCTGTTCCGCGAGGACCTGTTCTACCGGCTGAACGTGGTGCCGATCCGGTTGCCGCCCTTGCGCGAGCGCATCGACGACATCCCCGAGCTCGCCAACCACTATCTGCGGCAGGCGACGGCCGATGGATTGCCGTCCAAGGTGCTGTCGCCCGATGCCATGGCGCGCCTGAAGCAGCACCGCTGGCCGGGCAACGTGCGCGAGCTCGTCAACCTCGTGCGGCGACTGTCGGCGCTCTACTCGGAGGAGGTCATCGGCGTCGAGATCATCGAGGCCGAGCTGGCTGACGCCGTAACACCGATCGACGCCACCCCGGCAGGCGGGCAGGCTGCCCCCCCCGATAGCTCGCTGGCCGACGCGGTCGACCGCCATTTGCAGGCCCTGTTCGAAGCGCACGGTGACCGGCTGCCGCCCGACGGGCTGTACGATCGTGTCATTTCCGAGGTCGAGCGGCCGCTTCTGTCGCTGGCCTTGGGAGCGACGCGCGGGAATCAGTTGCGCGCCGCCCGCCTCCTGGGGCTCAATCGCAACACGTTGCGCAAGAAGATAAAGGACCTCGACGTCCCCGTGGTACGCACGCCGCAGGTTCGCCGAGGCGGGTGATCCGGTGACAGTTGCGCTGGGCGGTGCACGCTTTGGCGATGTGATGGGCACGGTGCGCCGCGGACTCAGCAGCCGCGTGGCGCCGGTCATGCTTGCCGTGCTGGCGATGCTCGCGGGCACCGCCACCTATGCCTGGCTGGCCGGCTTTGCGCCCAAGTCGCTCAACACCCCTGGCTGGATCACCGGCCTGCTGGTTGCCGATCTCGTCATCGCGGTGGCGCTGGTCGCGCTGATGGCGGTGCGGCTGACGCAGCTCTGGCTCGACCGCCGGCGCGGCGCGGCGGGCTCGCGCCTGCACATGCGGCTGGTGCTGGTGTGCAGCGCCTTCACGGTGGTGCCGACGCTGATCGTGGCGATCAGCCTGTCGTTCCTGGTCATCAACCTCACCGACTTCGTGGTGAAGCCTGCCAAGGCGTCGTACGAGGCGGCCCGCGCCATCGGCGAGCCGGTGCGTCGCGCGCGCGAGGACGAGATCCTGCGCGACATCGCGGCCATTTCCGGCCCCCTGCAGAACGCCGGCATCGACGCCTTGCGCGACGGCCAAATCACCAATCAAGTTCTCGAAGGACTGATCGCGGGCCGGGCGATGATCGAGGCCGTGGTGGTCGATGCCGACAAAGGCGTCATCGCCCGGGCCATCGCGCCGGAAATGGAGGGGATCGCCGATCCGGTGCCGCCCGCACAATTCCTCTGGCAGGCGGTCAATCAGCAGCGGCCGGTCGAGATCAAGGGCCCCAAGGGCGCCTACTTCGTGATGCAGCTGTTCCTCACCGAGCCGTATTTCCTGGTCACCGGGCACGCCGTCGACCTCCGGCTGGTCGACTACATCAAGACCATCGAGTTTGCCGGCTCGTTCTACTCGGAGATCGAGCATGCGATGCAGCGCAGCCAGGCGCTCATCTTCCTGTTCTGCGGTGCCATCGCCTTCTTGATGTTGCTGGCGGCGGTGTGGCTCGCCATCCTCTTCGCCTCGCGCCTCACCGAGCCGATCGGCGGATTGATGGCCGCGGCGGAACGGGTGAGGGCCGGCGACCTCACGGCACGCGTGGAAGAGGGCCCGCCCAACGACGAGCTCGGCCAGCTGGCGCGTTCGTTCAATCGCATGGCGAGCCAAATCGAGCAGCAGCGCGAAGAGCTGGTCGACGCCAACAGCGAGCTCGACAATCGGCGCCGGCTGACCGACGCCGTCCTCGCGGGCGTGTCCGCCGGCGTGCTGAGCGTCGATGCGTCCGGCACGGTGACGCGCACCAACCGCTCGGCGCTCGAGCTGCTGGCGCTGCCCGAGGACGGCGTGCTGGGCCGCGCCCTGACCGCCGTCATGCCTGAGCTGGCGCCGCTGCTTTCCCAGGCCGCCGAACGTCCGGGTCGCCTCACGCAAGGCCAGGTCGAGATCCTCCATCGCGGCACGCGCCGCATCCTGCTGGTCCGCATCAGTGCGGCATCGGATGCTGGCTCGGTCGTCACCTTCGACGACGTGACCGACCTGATGTCGGCCCAGCGCATGGCCGCTTGGGGCGACGTGGCGCGCCGCATCGCGCACGAGATCAAGAATCCGCTGACGCCCATCCAGCTCTCGGCCGAGCGGCTGAAACGCCGCTACCTCAAGCAGATCAAGGAAGATCCCGAAACCTTCTCGATCTGCACCGACACCATCATCCGCCAGGTCGGCGACATCGGCCGCATGGTCGACGAATTCTCCTCCTTCGCCCGCATGCCGCGACCGACGGTCAAGCCCGAGGATGCCAAGGAACTCTGCCAGCAGGCGCTGTTCCTGCAGCGCAGCGGCAATCCCGACATCCGCTACGTAGCGAGCTTGCCGGACCATGCCGTGCCGCTCGCCTGCGACCGCCGCCAGATCGGCCAGGTCCTGACCAACATCCTCAAGAACTCGGCGGAGGCGATCGAAGGCCGCGATGCGGCGGCGCCTGGCCAAGCCTTGCCGCCGGGCGAGATCACGCTCAACCTGCACGACGAAGACGGCGTGGTCCGTATCGTCGTGGAGGACAATGGCCGCGGCCTGCCGAAGACCGGGCGCGAGCGCCTCACCGAGCCCTATATGACGACGCGCAGCAAGGGAACCGGCCTGGGGCTCGCCATCGTCAAGAAGATCATGGAGGACCATGGCGGCCTGTTGTCCCTCGACGACCGTGAGGGTGGCGGCGCGCGCATCAGTCTGGTATTCCGGCGCGACGCGAAGGAGATCGCGTCGGCAAGCGCGCATGCGACCGCCGCACAATGATCCGCGAAGACACAGTGCGGACGACTTGAAGGGTCATGGGCCACGATATTCTGATCGTCGACGACGAACGCGACATCTGCACGCTGATCGCCGGTATCCTGGAGGATGAAGGGCACACCGCCCGCCGGGCCCACAACAGCAACGAGGCGATCGAAGCGGTACGCCAGCGCCGGCCGGCGCTGGTGATCCTCGACGTCTGGCTGCAGGGCAGCGAGCTCGACGGCTTGCAGCTTCTCGAGGTGATCCGCCGCGAGGAGCCACCCGTGCCCGTCGTGATGATCAGCGGCCACGGCACGATCGACACCGCGGTCGCGGCGATCAAGAACGGCGCCTACGACTTCATCGAAAAGCCGTTCAAGGCCGACCGCCTGCTGCTGGTGGTCGACCGCGCCATCGAGGCCGATCGGCTGCGGCGCGAGAACGTTGCGCTGCGCCGTCGCGCCGGCGGCGACGTGGCCTTCGTCGGCTCCTCGAGCCCCGCTTCCAGCGTGCGCAACCAGATCGAGAAAGTGGCGCCGACGGGCAGCCGCGTGCTGATCACCGGCCCGTCGGGCGCCGGCAAGGAGACGGTGGCGCGCCTGGTCCATCAGGCGTCCAAGCGCGCCGACGGGCCGTTCGTCGTCGTCAATTGCTCGGCCCTACCGGCTGGGCGGCTCGAGATCGAGCTGTTCGGCACCGACGGCGAAAGCGGTGCCGATGCGCTCAGGGTCACCGGCGCTTTCGAGATGGCGCATGGCGGCACGCTGCTGCTCAAGGAAGTCGTCGATCTGCCGATCCCGCTGCAGGGCAGGCTTGCCCGTGTGCTGCAGGAGCAGGCTTTCAGCCGCGACGGCGGCAAGACCAAGGTCGAGGTCGACGTGCGTGTGCTCGCCTCGAGCGGCCGCTCGCTGCAGGAGGAGATCGCATCCGGCGCCTTTCGCGAGGAGCTGTTCCATCGCCTGAACGTGGTCGGCCTGCGCGTGCCGCCGCTCAGCGAGCGGCGCGAGGACATCCCCGAGCTTGCGATGGACCTGCTGCGGCGCGTAGCCGATGCGACCGGGCTGCCCCCGCGGTCGATCGGCGAGGACACGCTGGCCGCACTGCAAGGCCACGATTGGCCGGGCAACGTGCGCCAGCTGCGCAACGTCATCGAGCGGCTACTGATTCTGGCTCCCTCGGGAGGCGGGCCGATCCGCGCCGACGTGCTGCCCAACGACGTGAGCCAGGACGCGCCGTCGGTGCTGCGCTGGGAAAAGGGCGGGGAGATCATGCAGTTGCCTTTGCGCGACGCCCGGGAGGTGTTCGAACGCGAATACCTGCTGGCGCAGGTGACGCGCTTCGGCGGCAACATCTCGCGCACCGCGACCTTCGTCGGCATGGAGCGCTCCGCCTTGCATCGCAAGCTGAAGTCGCTCGGCCTGCACGGCGGCGCCGACGAACGCGCCGGCGAAGCCGCGAGTGCTGATTAGAGTTACCCATGGCGCGCTACGCTTACGTCAACGGACGCTACGTCGATCATCGCACCGCCTCGGTCCATATCGAGGATCGCGGTTATCAGCTCGCCGACGGCGTCTACGAGGTCGTGGGCGTGCGCGAGGGTCGTCTGATCGACGAGCAGCCGCATATCGACCGCCTCGACCGCTCGCTGAGGGAGCTCCGCATCGCCTGGCCGGTATCGCGCGCCACTCTCGGCTTCGTCATCCGCGAGCTGATGCGCCGCAACCGCCTGACCGACGGGCTTGTCTACATCCAAGTGACGCGCGGCGTGGCACGGCGGGACCATGCTTTTCCGACGAAGCCGGTCAAGCCTGCGCTGGTGCTGACGACCAAGAATGCCAAGCGGGCCGAGGCGGAGCCGGGACCGGGCGTCGCCGTCAAAAGCCACCCGGACATCCGCTGGGAGCGCTGCGACATCAAGACCGTCGCGCTGTTGCCCAATGTGCTCGCCAAGCAGGCTGCGCGCGAGAGCGGCGCCTATGAGGCTTGGCTGGTCGACGGCCAGGGCAGGGTCACCGAAGGCGCCTCGACGAACGCCTGGATCGTGACGCAGGACAACGAGCTAGTGACCCGCCAGTCCGACAACGGCATCCTGGCCGGCATCACGCGCGGCACCCTGAAGTCGCTGGCCAAGGACTTGCAGCTCAAGATCGTCGAGCGCCCCTTCACATTGGCCGAAGCCAAGCAGGCGAAGGAAGCGTTCGTGACCAGCGCGACCTCGTTCGTGTTGCCGGTCGTGAAGATCGACGGCGAGACGGTAGGAGACGGCAACGTCGGTCCGACGGCGCGCCGCCTGCGTGAGGAGTATGTCCGGTTTGCCAGCGCCGGCGAGCAGGTGACGTGACACTGCCGGTGAACCTGAAGCCACCGCGCGCGGTCCTGTTCGATTGGGACAACACGCTGGTCAACACCTGGCCGACGATCATCGAGTGCTACCGCGACACCTTCACGGCCCTCGGCTTGCCACCTTGGACCGCGGAGGAAGTGCGCGGCCGCGCCCACGGCTCGCTGCGGGACCTTTTTCCGACCCTGTTCGGGCCGCGCGCCGCCGAGGCCGAGCGGGTGTTCTACGAGACCTTCCATCGCATCCATCTCGAGCGGCTGGAGCCGTTACCTGGTGCTGCGACGCTGCTGGCGCGCTGCCACGACCTTGGCTGCTACGTTGCAGTCGTCAGCAACAAGGTCGGCGACAACCTGCGCATGGAACTCGCCCACCTGGGCTGGCAGCGCTGGGTGTCGCGCGCCGTCGGCGCGCGCGATTGCCTGCGCGACAAGCCAGCGCCGGACCCCATCTTCCATGCCCTGAGTGGCACGGGAATTGCCCCCGACGAATCGGTATGGATGGTAGGCGACACACCTGCCGATCTGAGATGTGCCCACGCCGCGGGCTGCGTGCCCGTTCTCGTCGGCGATGCCGAGGCTTTGTCGGAGGCCTTGCTCGAGCATCCGCCGCGTCTCAAGGCACGCAATTGTCATGAGCTGGTGGCATTGCTTTGAGTTGACCGGACCCTATATTTGACTCAACTCGGGTGCGCGCCCCGTTGCGCCTCCGTGACACCGGCGAACCCTCCGTGAGCCGACCGCCCAGCAAGAGGCCAAGAACATGAGTGAAAAGGCACAGAACGTTCAGGACGTCTTCCTGAACCACCTGCGCAAGAACAAGACGCCGGTAACGATCTTTCTCGTGAACGGCGTCAAACTGCAGGGGATCGTAACCTGGTTCGACAACTTCTCGGTGCTGCTGCGCCGCGACGGTCATTCGCAGCTCGTCTACAAGCATGCGATCTCGACCATCATGCCGGTTACGCCGGTGCAGCTGTTCGACGGAGACAAAGCCGAGGCCGCAAACTGACTTGAGCGAACACGCCGAGCTGAACGGACATAGCGCGCGCAGGCGGACGAGCGTCGAGACCGCACGTCCCGCAATGGTTGCGGCGGTCATATCGCCTTATTCCCACGACGCAGAGCGCGACCGCGCGAGCAAGCTCGAGGAAGCGGTCGGGCTGGCGCGCGCCATCGCTCTCGACGTGCGCTTGGCGGAATCCGTACCCTTGCGGCGCCACGTTCCCGCGACGCTGCTGGGGAAGGGCGCCGTTGAGCGCATCGCGCAGGCTGTGCAGGCGCATGGTATCGGCTTGATCGTCGTGGACGACCGACTGTCGCCGGTGCAGCAGCGCAACCTCGAGAAGGCTTGGCAGGCCAAGGTGATCGATCGCACCGGCCTCATCCTGGAGATTTTCGGCGCCCGCGCCCGCACGCACGAAGGACGCCTGCAGGTCGAGCTGGCCGCGCTCGACTACCAGCGCGGCCGGCTGGTGCGGTCATGGACCCATCTCGAGCGCCAGCGCGGCGGCTTCGGCTTTCTGGGTGGCCCGGGCGAATCGCAGATCGAGATCGACCGCCGCCTGATCGGCGAGCGCATCATCAAGATCAAGCGCGACCTCGAGGGGGTGCGCCGCACCCGCGCGGTCAATCGGGTCGGCCGCCGCCGGGCGCGGCTGCCGACGGTCGCCTTGGTCGGCTACACCAACGCCGGCAAGTCGACGCTGTTCAACCGGCTCTCCGGCGCCGGCGTCGTTGCCGAGAATCTCCTGTTCGCGACGCTCGACCCGACGATGCGCTCCCTGCGGCTGCCCAACGGGCGCGAGTGCGTGCTCTCCGACACCGTCGGCTTCGTGGCGGACTTGCCGACGCATTTGGTGGCGGCCTTCCGCGCTACGCTCGAGGAGGTGGTCGAGGCCGATCTCATCGTGCATGTCCGCGATATTTCCCATCCCGACTCCGAGCAGCAGCGGGCCGATGTCGAGCGCGTGCTGCACGAACTGGGCGCCCTCGAGGAAGGGGGAGGGACCCCGATGATCGAAGCGCTGAACAAGATCGATGCCTTGCCTGCCGAGGCGCGAGCCAGGTTGCGGACGCGCTGCGCGACCGGCGCCGAACGCTCACGACAGTATCCGGTATCGGCCGTGACCAGCGAAGGCGTGGAGCAGCTTCTCGAGGCGATCGGCGATTGGCTGGCAAGCACCGCGCAAACCCGCGAGGTGGCCGTGCCTTTGAGCGACGGTGCCACGATCGCGTGGCTGTACCGGCACGGCGAGGTGCGCAGCCGCCGCGACGACGGTCACAATGCGCTCCTGACGGTGGCGCTCGATGCCGCCGCGTCGGCTCAGTTCGAGCGCCGGGTAGGGCACATCCCGCCCGAGTGAAGTCGGCTTTCTAGAATCCGGAGCGGCTTTCGCCGGGCACGGCCGGTGCCGCTCCGCCGCGTTGACAGGCTCGGCAGCCGCTCCCTATAAGCGGCCGCTCCCAGGAAGGAAACAGCATGAATTTCAAGCCCTTGCACGATCGACTTCTGATCAGGCCGCTGCCTGCCGAGACGCGCACCAAGGCCGGCATCATCATTCCCGACACCGCCCAGGAAAAACCCATGCAGGGCGAGGTAGTCGCCGTCGGCAAGGGCAAGCGGCTGGAGGACGGCCGGCTGGCCGAGATGGGCGTCAAAACCGGCGACAAGGTGATCTACGGCAAGTGGTCGGGCACCGAGGTCAAGCTCTCGGGCGTCGACCACGTGATCCTGAAGGAAGAGGACCTGTTCGGCATCCTGGGCTAGGCCCATGCTGAAGGACGGCGATACCGAGCGGGTCGCCGAGCTGATGCGCGAGACGGCGGCGGCCGAGCTCGTGCCGCGCTTCCGTGCGCTCGCCAAGGACGAGATCCGCCAGAAGCGGCCGGGCGATTTCGTGACCGTCGCCGACGAGCTCTCCGAGCAGCGCCTTGCGTCTGGGCTGGCCAAGATCCTGCCCGGCGTGCCGGTGGTCGGCGAGGAAGCCGTCGAGAAGGATCCCGGGCTGGTTGGTTTGATTGCACGGCCCGGTGAGGCCTGCTGGGTCGTCGATCCCCTCGATGGCACGGCGAACTTTGCCGCCGGCAAGGAGCGCTTCGCCATGATCGTCTGCCTGGTGCAGGACACCAGGGCGGTCGCCGGCTGGATCCTCGATGTCTTGGGCGGGCACATGGCCGTGGCCACGCGCGGGGAGGGGGTCATGCTCGACGCCCAACCTGTCGCGCGCCGGCCATCGGACCGCCGACCTCTGGTCGGCTTTGTCGGTTACCGCATCCGCAAGGAGTTCGACAGGCAACTGCCGCAGGCGCAACGGGGCCAGCTGGCGCGATTGTCCACCCTGAACTGTGCCGGCGCCGAGTACCTCGAGCTGTTGAACGGGCGGGCGGACTTCTGCATCTACCGCCTCACCAAGCCGTGGGACCATGCCGCTGGCACCTTGATGATGCAGGAAGCCGGCGGCGACGCCGTTCGCTTCAATGGCGACAGCTACGAGCCTGCTCAGCCGCTCAATTCAGGCCTGATCACTGCGGCCCGGCCTGACGCGCTGGCCGAGGCCCGCGGGCTCTTCGAGGCCGTGCGGCTGCCTCTGCTGGCGAGTTTGCCGAAGCCACTGTGAGTAGCTCACCTCCCCAAGCTTAGCTTGGGGAGATGTCGGCGTCTTACGCCGACCTGCCTTCGCCGAAGCGAAGCCGCTTCGGCTTCGCGCAGGCAGGCGGAGGGGTCATAGATTTCATGTCTCATGACCCCTCCGTCCGCTTCGCGGACACCTCACCATCGCGGAATCCGCGATGGGGAGGAGGTCACTTCGCCGCTGTCTTCGCCTCCTGCCAGAGCGCTTCCATCTCCTCCAAAGTCGCGTCCGCCGGCTTGCGTCCGACTTCAGCGAGGCGGTGTTCGATGTAGCGGAAGCGGCGCTCGAACTTGTCGTTGGTGGCGCGCAGCGCCGCCTCAGGGCCGACCTTGCAATGACGGCCGAGGTTCGCGACGGCGAACAGCACGTCACCCAGTTCGTCGTTCAGACGGTCCTGATCGATGGCGTCGGCAGCCAGTTCGGCCCGCAGTTCGCGCAGCTCCTCCTCGATCTTGTCGATGACCGGACCGGTTTTCTTCCAATCGAAGCCGACCCGGGCTGCGCGCTTCTGCAGCTTCTCGGCGCGCAGGAGAGCGGGGAGGGCGCGCGCCACGCCGTCGAGGGTGCCGGCCTGCTCGGCCTTGGCGGCGCGCTCGGTGGCCTTGCGGGCCTCCCAGGAGACGGTCTGGGCATCCGCGGTGTCGATCCGGGTGTCGCCAAAGACGTGCGGATGGCGGTCGACCATCTTGTCGGCGATGGCACCGGCCACGTCGGCGAAGGTGAACGCGTCGGCTTCGCTGGCCATCTGGGCGTGATAGACGACCTGTAGCAGCAGGTCCCCCAGCTCTTCCTTGAGCGCCTTGAGGTCGTTGCGCTCGATGGCGTCGGCGACCTCATAGGCCTCCTCGATCGTATAGGGCGCGATGGTCAGAAAGGTCTGCTCCAGGTCCCAAGGGCAACCGTGGTGCGGGTCGCGCAGCCATGCCATGACCGCCAGCAGCCGGGCCAGGGGCTCCTGTGGCAGGGATTCAGGCGTCGGTCTTGGCGGGGTCCCTTCGCTCATCTCCCTATCCTATTATCGTATAATATATATTATGACAAATACATTTTTGGTAAGGTTTGCCGAGAGCTACCAGGTGATCCGCATGTTATCTCTCAACAAAGCCATGAGCTTCAGCCCACGCACGGCATCGCTTGCCGGGACGCCGAGCGTGAGCAGCACGCCCTCCTTTGGATTGCTCGGGTTCTGCCGTACCAGGTCGAACACCTCGCGCGGTTCGCCATCGCCGTGGGCTTTGGGGGCGTTCTCGTAGACCACCAGGAACGTGCCGTCGCCGAGCTTGCGTGCCTGGGCGTGGACACTGGGATGCCGGGATTGGATCGCGCCGACCTTGGTCGCGGCGTAGTGCTCGGCGTCCTTCACGCCTTCGAAGGGAAAGTCGACCCGCCACACGACCACCCGGTAGCGCTTGTCGGCGCTGTAGGCCACGCCGCGCTCCCAGTCCTCGGTAGCCTGCCAGCCCAGTGGCACGGCGATCTCGACCCGGATGGACGTGAACTGGATCCGCGCCAGGCCATTGGCCGCCTCGACCGAGGCAATTCGCGAGGAAACCTGGTTGGGACCGCCGGAGATCATCGGATCGCGGTCGCCGCGGCTGAAGCTCGCGCCATTGTCGTTAACGGCGAAGTCGCGGAACGTCAGTCCGCCCGCATCGAGCTTGTCCTGAGCCAGCACCCATCCGGGCGAACAGAGAGCGAAACAGGCCGCCAAGCCGACCTGCAGGAACATCCGGCGACCGGACTCGCTTTGTCCACCTTGTCGCACTACCTTAACCGAGGAGGGCAAGTCATTGTCGCTAATGGGTTCCTCCCTCCACTTCGATGACCAGCCCGTCATGGCAGGGCTGCACGTGCGGGGGCGTCAGCCGGTCCACCTCGGCATAGTCCATGTCGACATGCATGTTGGTCAAGAAAGCCCGCTGTGGGCGAACCCGTTCGATCCATTCCAGCGCTCGGTCGAGGTGGGCGTGCGTGCCATGCGGCCGGAACCGCATGGCGTCGACGATCAGCACCCTCACCCCGGCCATCGCCTCAAATGCCTCCTCGGACAGGCGCACGACGTCGTTGGCATAGGCGATCGGGCCGAACCGCAGGCCGAGCGACAGGGTTGTGCCGTGGTCCTGCAAGAAGGGAATGGCCTTGATACCGGCCGGCTCGAACGGTCCATCGACCACCGACGGCCGGTAGATCGGATTGTAGAAACCGTTCTCCTCGGCCTCGAAGCAGTAGCGGAAACGGCGCAGCAGGATGTCTTGGGTGCGGGCATTGGCCCAGCTTTCGATCGGCCCCTGCCGCAAGGCGAAGGGGCGCAGATCGTCGATCCCGTGGACCTGATCGGCGTGCTCGTGGGTCCAGATCACCGCATCGACCCGCTCGACCTCGGCATCGAGCAATTGCGCCCGCACATCCGGCGAGGTGTCGACCAGGACCGTCTTGCCGCGGTCCTCGACCAGGATCGAACAGCGGCGGCGCCGGTTGCGCGGATCGGCCGAGTTGGCCGCCCCCCACTCGCCCTTTCCTTCCTTGCCACCGACGCGCGGCACGCCGCCCGACGTGCCGCAGCCCAGGATCGTCACTCGCACGCTCGCCGCTCCGCCTTGGCGAACAGCCGGAAGAAGTTCTCCGTCGTGGCGCGTTCCAGCGCCGCGAGGTCGATGCCCTTGAGCTCGGCGACCTTGGCGGCTGTGTGGGCGACGAAGGCGGGCTCGTTGGTCTTGCCGCGCTTGGGCACCGGCGCGAGGTAGGGCGCGTCGGTCTCGACCAGCAGGCGGTCGATCGGCAGCTCGCGCACCAGCGCGCGCAGATCCTCCGCCGCCTTGAAGGTGACGATGCCCGAGATCGAAATGTAGAGCCCCAGGTCCAGCGCTCGCCGCGCCAGCCCAGGTCCCGAGCTGAAGCAATGGATCAGGCCCGGAAAAGGGCCCTTGGCGTACTCCTCCTCGAGGATGTCGCCGGTCTCGCGGTCGGCGTCGCGGGTATGCACGATCAGCGGCAGGCCGGTCTGGCGCGCCGCCGCAATGTGACTGCGGAAGCTCTCCGCCTGCTCGGCGCGCGGGCTGTGCTCGTAGTAGAAATCGAGGCCGGTTTCGCCGATGCCGATGACCTTGGGATGACGTGTCGCCTCGACCAGCCGGTCCGGGGTGCGCTGCCCCTCCTCCTTGGCCTCGTGCGGATGGACGCCGACCGAGCACCAGACGTTGGCGTGCCGCTCGGCGATCGCCCGCACGCCGTCGAACTGATCGAGCCGCGTGCCGATGGTCAGCATGCCCGCGACACCGGCGGTCCGTGCGCGCGCCAGCACGCCCGTCTCATCGGCGGCAAGCTGGGGAAAGTCGAGATGGCAGTGACTGTCGATGAGCATCAGCTGGCGGCTTTCGCCGGCTCGGCGTAGCGCGGGAACACGCCCTGGGGCGCGGGCAGCGCCGTCCCGGGCAACAGCTCCGCATCGAAAGCCGAAAACGCGCGCTGTGCTTCCGGCACCGCCAGCTGGTCGAGAATCCGCGCGGCCGAGCCTGGCATGAACGGCTGCACCAGCAGGGTGACGCGCCGGATCGTCTCGGCCAGCACCCACAGGACCGTGTCGCGCCGGGCCGGATCGGTCTTGGCGAGCGCCCAGGGCGCTTGCGCGTCGACGTAGCGATTGGCCTCGCCGACGACGTCCCATAGCGCTGCGAGCGCGCGATGGAAGGCCTGCTCCTCGAGCTCGGTGCGTACGATGGCGAGCAGAGCCCGGGCGCGCTCGAGCAGGGCCGTATCCGCGTCGATCAGTGGCCCCTTCCCCGGCACCTGGCCGCCGCAGTTGCGCGCCACGATCGACAACACACGCTGGCAGAGATTGCCGTAGGCATTCGCGAGATCGCCATTCAGGCGGCCGATCATGGCGCGCCTTTGGAAGTCTCCGTCGTTGCCGAACGGCACCTCGCGCAGCAGGAAGTAGCGCACCGGATCGAGACCATAGGTCGCCACCAGCTCGACAGGGTCGATCACGTTGCCGAGCGACTTGGAGATCTTCTGGCCCTCGTTGGTCCACCAGCCGTGGGCGAACACCCGCTGGGGCGGCGCCACGCCGGCGGCCATCAGGAAGGCCGGCCAGAACACGCAATGGAAGCGGATGATGTCCTTGCCGACCATATGCAGGTCGGCGGGCCAGAACTTCCACAGCGCGTCCGACGTATCGGGATAGCCGCACTCGGTGATGTAGTTGGTCAGCGCATCGAGCCACACATACATCACGTGCTTGGGATCGCCCGGCACCGGCACGCCCCACGAGAAGCTGGTGCGCGAGACCGAGAGGTCCTGCAGCCCGCCGCGGACGAAGCTCAGCACCTCGTTGCGCCGGCTCTCAGGCGCGATGAAGCGCGGGTTGGCCTCATAGAACGCCAGCAGACGCTCGGCCCACGCCGACAGCCGGAAGAAATACGACGGCTCCTCGACCCATTCGACCTCGGCGCCGGTCGAGAGGGCGCGCCGCTTGCTGTCCGGCCCGACCTCGGTCTCGCCTTCGACGAAATAAGTCTCGTCGCGCACCGAATACCAGCCGGCGTACTTGCCGAGATAGATGTCGCCCGCCTCCTCGAGCTTCTCCCACAGCGCCTGGCAGGCTCGATAGTGGCGCGGCTCTGTGGTGCGGATGAAGTTGTCGGGACTGTAGTTCATGGCCCCGATCAGCTCGCGGAACGACACGCTCACCTTGTCGGCGAAGGCCTGAGGCGCGAGGCCGGCGGCGGCGGCGGCCTTCTCGATCTTCTGGCCGTGCTCGTCGGTGCCGGTGAGGAAGTGCACGTCGCGCCCGTCGAGGCGCATGAAGCGGGCGAGCACGTCGCAGGCAAGCGTCGTGTAGGCATGCCCGATGTGCGGCACGTCGTTGACGTAATAGATCGGGGTGGTGACGTAATAGGTCTTGCGGGACGACATGCGCTCAACTCCGACTGTCGCCGCCTCAACGCATCGCCGATTGCAGGAGCAGGAAGCTGCCGAGCACCGTCTGCTTGCGGTCGAGGTTGACTGCGTCGGCGCGCGACAACAGGTCGGCGACCTTCTCCCATGCCTCGATCCAGCGATCAAGGCTCGCTCCGGTCAGCAGACGCCCGCGCAGACCGCGCTCCGACGGCACGATGGCTGCAGCTTCCTGCCCGACCGCAGCTTGCCGCGCGAGCCCCTTCAGCCAGCCGTCGAACAGGTAGCCGAGCGAGCGCCAAGCGGCGTTCGCCTCCTCGCCGCGGCGCGCAAAGCGTTCGGCGAAGCCGTGCAGCCGCGGCATGTCGAGCTCGGGCAAGGTTGCCAGCACGTCGACCATCTCGCGGTAGAGCTCCAGGCTGCCGGCGCCGCTCAATTCCAGCGCCCGCCCGATGCTGCCCTCGCTGAGCTGGGCGAGGACCGCGCGCTCGTCGGCCGAAAGCGCCGGCGCATGCGCTTCCAGGAGCTTCATAACGGTCTCTTGCGAAAGCGGCGGCAGCGTGAGGCGACGGCAGCGCGAGCGGATGGTCGGCAGTAGCCGTCCGGGCGCATGCGTCACGATCAGCAGCACTGCATTGGGTGGCGGCTCTTCGAGGATCTTCAGCACCGCGTTGGCACTGTTGCGGTTCATCTCATCGGCGGCATCGACGATCGCCACGCGCCATTGGCCGAGGGCGGGCGTCATGTGCATGAACCCACCGAGGTCGCGGACGTCGTCGACGGCGATCTCGGCCCGCATGCGGCCGGTGTCAGGGTTGAGCGTGCGGCGCAAATGGAACAGGTCGGGATGCGAACGCGCGTCGATCAGCGCGCGGCCGGGCGCATCGGCCGACACGTCGAGAGTCTGCGGCCCGTCTCCGAACAGCCCGCCTTGCGCCTGGCCCACCAACAGGAAGCGTGCGAACCGCCAGGCCAAAGTGGCCTTGCCGATACCGCGCGGGCCGGCCAGCAGCCAGGCATGATGCAGGCGGCCGCTGCCATGCGCCGCCAGCAACGTCTCCTCCGCAGCCTTGTGACCGAGCAAATCCTGGCTGCGCCACGCCGGCGGCCAGTCGTGCGGCCATTCGAGCTTTTCGAGATCACCCGCGTCGGCGCTCACCTTGACCCTGGCCATCCGCTAGCTCCCCAGCCGCTCGCCGACGGCTCCGGCAATGGCGGCCGCGACGGCGTCGACATCGCTTGTCGCGTCGATCACCACGCAGCGCTCTGGTTCGCGCGCAGCGATCTCGAGAAAGCCGGTGCGGACGCGGGCATGGAAGTCGCGCGGCAGACTTTCATAGCGGGTCTCCAGGCTTCGGCGCTTTGCCGCGCGGCTGAGGCCGAGGTCGATCGGCAGGTCGAGGATCAGCGTGAGATGGGGCCGGAAGTCCTGCATGGCAATCCGCGAGAGCTGCGAGAAGATCGCCGGATCGAGCCCGTGGCCGTAGCCCTGATACGCAAGGGTCGAATCGGCGAACCGGTCGCTCAGCACCCATTCGCCGCGCTTGAGCGCCGGCCAGATGGTCGAGCGCAGATGGTCCCGGCGCGCCGCGAAATGCAGCAACGCCTCGGTGTTGCCGTCCCAACGCTCGATCGGGCCTTCGACCAGGAGCTTGCGGATCATCTCCGCACCCGGCGAGCCACCCGGCTCGCGCGTCGCCAGCACGCGGCGGCCGCGCGCTTCGAGCCACGCCTTCAGGCGCGCGATCTGGGTGGATTTGCCTGCGCCTTCGCCGCCTTCGAGGGTGATGAAGCGTCCCGAAGACGCTTCGCTCACGACCACCAGCCGAACAGGTAGTGCTGGATCATCCCGGCGACTCGGCCGAGCACGCCGCGACGCGGCACGTCGGTGCCGGCTTCGAGCGGATATTCGACCACCCGGCCGTCCGGCATGGTGAGCGCCGCGGTGCCGAGCTGGGTGCCCTTGGCGATGGGCGCCGGCAACGGCCCATCGAATTTCGCCGTGACGCGCGGCGAGGCCGGTTGGCCGGTCGGCGTCGTGACCGCAATCGGCTTGGACACCACCAGCGGCACCTTGTCCTGCGTGCCGAGCCACACCGGGGCCTCGGCGACGACGTCGCCGGCGCGGAATACCGTCGTGTTGGTCGTTTCGCGGAAGCCCCATTCCATCAGCCGTGCCGTCTCATGCGCGCGTTCGGCCATCGTCGTCAGCCCGTTCACGATCAGGATCAGGCGGCGACCGTCGCGCACCACCGAGGTCGCCTGGCCGAAGCCGCCCTCCTCCGTGTGGCCGGTCTTGAGGCCGTCGGTGCCGGGGGTGATCTTCAGCAGGCGGTTACGGTTCTCCTGCTTGATGTTGTTGTAGGTCCAGTTGGACTCCGAATAGTAGTGATAGTACTGCGGAAAATCCTCGATGGTGTGCCAAGCCAGCACCGCGAGGTCGCGCGCCGTGGTCCATTGTCCCTCGGCCGGCCAGCCCGAGGCGTTCTTGAATGTCGTAGCGCTCATGCCGAGCTCGCGCCCTTTGCGCGTCATGCGCTCGGCGAAGCTGTCCTCGTTGCCGGCCAAGCCTTCGGCGATCACCACGCAGGCGTCGTTGCCCGAGAGCACGATCATGCCCTTCAGGAGATCCTCGACCGAGACCTCGCTGCCGAGCTCGACGAACATCCGCGAGCCGCCCATGTTGCGCGCCCGCTCGCTCACGCGGAACTTGGTGTCGAGCTTCAGCCGTCCCGAGGCCAGCTCCTCGAAGACGATGTAGATCGTCATCATCTTGGCCATCGACGAGGGATGCATCGGCTTGTCGGCTTCCTTGAAGAGAAGCACCGTCGAGGTCAGCGGGTCGACCATGTAGGCCTGCCGGGCGAGCGTCCCAATGCCGATCTGAGAGGGCGGCAGCGCCTCGGTCTTGGCCGCCTCGGCCTTGGCCGAGGGCGGCTTGGCCGCAGCGGCGCCCGGCTGGCGCGGCTTGGCCGGCGGCTTCTGTTGCGCCGGCCGCTTGCTCGGCGTCGGGTCGGCCTGCTGGGCCAGCACGTCGAGGCCGGTACCGCCGAGACCAGCGCCGCCGAGGCTCAGCGCGATGAAGATTGCCAACAGGGAGCGGAATCGATCAGTTCGCAACGACACGGGCATCACCATAGCCTGACCGCTTCAGCCGATCGGCGACAATGCCGGCGGCATCCGGGGTTGTATAGGGACCCAGGCGGACGCGGTAGACCTCGCGTCCGCTCGCGGAGCCCTGGGAAACTTCGCTCACGCCGTAGCTGCTGACGGCGTCGCGCTGACGCTCGGCGTTTTCCGGCGTCGAGAACGCGCCGGTCTGCACGTAGAAGCCGCCGGCCGGGTGCAGGGCGTTGCCGGCGACCAGCGACGACACGGTCGCGCCGCCCGCCACCCCGCGGCTCGAGACGGGAACGGCTTCCGGCGGCGGGCTGCTCGGTTGCCATACCGCGGGCGTCGGCTGCTGCTGAGGGGGCGGTTGCTGAGGGGCCGGCGGCGAAGGGGGCGGCGCATAGGCCACGGCCTGCGTCGGGGCCGGCTGCGCCGTGCGTCGGCCGGAGGAGACCTGCGCCACGGCCGTCATCTGCTCCGACGGCCCTCCGCCGTTCAACGCGACCTCTTTCACGGCCTGGCTCTCTGCGGACATCTGGTCGATGCGGACATGCGCCGTGCCCATGCGCACGATGTCGAGCTCATCGGCGGCCTGGCGCGACAGGTCGATGACGCGGCTGCGGGCGAACGGGCCGCGGTCGTTGATGCGCACCACGGTCGAGCGCCCATTGTCCAGGTTGGTCACCCGCACGATGGCCGGCATCTGCAGGGTGCGGTGCGCGGCGGTCCGTTCGCTCTGGTCGTAGCGCTCGCCGTTGGCGGTCGACTTGCCGTGGAAACCCGGCCCGTACCACGACGCGACGCCGGTCTCGACATGGTTGAACTCTTCCTGCGGCGTGTACCAGACGCCATCGACCTTGTAGGGCGGGCCGATCTTGTAGGCGCCCGTCTGGCTCTGGGCGACATGGCGGCTGCTGGACGAGCCGCAGGCCGCGACGCTCGCCGCGGTGGCCAGCACGATACCCAGACGCAGCAAGGCCTGCGCTGAGGGGGGGCTGACTACACGTTGGGGCATCGTAAGCTGATCATACCTCATATTGAGGAGGTCGAGGAGCCTGCCCCTTATCCCGGCGCCGCGATTCTGTCGGACAACAGCCCGACCGCGAGGCCGAAGAAGTCCGATTGGTTCCAGCGCAGGATGACCTTGAAGTTCTCGGTCGTGCGAAAGGCGGGCCCGTTGGCCCCGGCCGGGCGCACGATGCGGCCGCCGCCCTGCCCGCCGGCGCCGGTGACCTCCTCGCCCCACGACAGGCCGGGCCGCCAGCCGACGCGGTTGAGGTAGTTCACGATCGAGGCGAACACGTCGGCCTTGTTGGTCCAGATGTCCTTGCGCCCGTCGCCGTCACCGTCGGCGGCGTAAGCTAAAAAGCTCGTGGGGATGAACTGGCACTGGCCCATGGCGCCGGCCCACGAGCCTTTCATCTGGTGCAGGCCGATGTGCCCCTGCGACACGATCTGCAGAGCCGCGATCAGCTGGCCGCGGAAGAACTGGGCGCGGAAGTTGTTGTAGGCGAGCGTCGCCAGCGCCGGCACGACCTCGAAGTCGCCGAGCCGCGTGCCGAAGTTGCTCTCGATGCCCCACAGCGCCACTACGGTCGAGCTCGGGATGCCGGTTGGCACGGCGAAGCGATCGACCAGCGCCCGGTTCTCCTTGAGCAGCGCACGACCCTTGGTGACGCGTTCGTCGGAAACGACGATCCCGAGATACTGATCCCAGGTCATCTTGAACTCCGGCTGGTTGTGCGCGAGCTCCATGACGCGTGGGATCTCCTCGACCGAGCCCAGCGCCGCATCGAGCGTGCCGGCATCGACGCCGGCCTTCAGCGCCTCGGCGCGCACGCCGCGCAGCCACGCCGCGAGCTTGGGATCGCTGGTCTCGGCCCGCGCCGCGAAGGGCAGCAACGCAGTGCCCGCACACAGGAGGCGTCGACTGATCGATGTCATGGCGTCTCCAGCCGATAATGCTTTTGATGAAGAATGGCCGCCAACTACCGGCAATTCTAGTCAAATTTTAGACGACTTCCAGCGCCACCGAGATGCCGAGTCCGGGGCGTCGCTTGAGCAGCAATGTAGCCGACAGGATCGGCCTCGCCCCGCTGTGCCAGCCACAACGCCTCGGTCGAGGATACCCTGAAGCGGCGGAGAACTCGCGGCTCATGATGGCAGTGTGGAGGGCGCGTCCATCAAGTCAGCTTCTCGCATCGTAGGCACTGCCCGGCCACTCCCGTTGCTAGGCGCTGGCAGGTCCCGGCCTCCGAAATGTGCTAAAAGGTAGTATGAGCTTGCTGGAGATCATACTCAGTCTCGGGCTCTTTGCCGTGGTCGTCGGCGTCGCGTACTGGCTCTCCGTCAAAGAGCAGAAAATGGCGAGACCGGGCCCCGTGGATCTCGACCAGCACGCGCAAGACGCCGGACGCCAGGCTGCCGGCAGCATCACGAACGTGAACATCCCTTGAGCGTCGCGCTTCTCCGCTAGAGCAAGGCGTGACGGTCGCTCAGAGTGAAGACAGCGCCTCC